>JAGLUZ010000131.1 GCA_023134165.1 Deltaproteobacteria bacterium
ACACAAATACCATACGAGCGCATTATGTTGGACACTACGTTCATGTGGAGATTCATATTGAGGTCTCAAAGACACTCTCGACATTTGACTCCCACGAGATAGGGGAAGAAGTTGCAGCAGGCATTGAGGGGATATTAATAATCGATAAGGCCTTTGTCCATATAGATCCGGTCTGATTTTTTTATACTTTAGTTGTAAAAAAAAGTTTTAAATCTTTACGATTAACCCCTCGGTTAGTTGCTCTGCAGTCTCAGCACCGACCAAGATTTCAGCAAGTTTTATCGCAAATTCAATTGCCGTTCCAGGCCCTCTGCTGGTGATGATACCGTCGTCTACGATGACTCTATCTTTAGAAAAAATCCCAGCTCCGAGTTCACTCTCATAGCCCGGGTAACAGGTAACTTTTTTGCCGTCAATTAGCCCGGCCTTGGCAAGTACTGTTGGTGCGGCACAGATTGCCGCTACCGGAAGATTTGCTCCGCTAAATTCTCTTAAAAGTTCTAGCACTCGTCTGTCCTTCTTTAAATTTGCTGTGCCAACGCCACCGCCCGGCAGTATTATCATATCAAACCCAGAGCTTTGAATCTTATCAAGTGTTGTATCTGTTGAGAGGGTAATGCCGTTTGCACCTTTCACTTGGCAACTTTTAAGCCCAGCCGTTACAACCTCAATGCCTGCTCGCCTAAGGACGTCGATTATTGAGACTGCCTCAATCTCTTCAAAGCCCTCGGCAATAGGAATAAATACTTTTTTCATTTGATATTACCTCCAGATTTTTTTCATCTAAATAATTATAACCCTCCCTAGGTTTAAGTCAATAATTTTACCCGCACCTTGTATTAGAAACCCTTGACAAAAAAAGGCATTGGAATACAATCTAAAGAGAAGGGTTTTTTGAGTTTTAGATTTTTTTACTGCTCAATTTTGTAATTTAAAAAAAAGAACCAAGGAGAAAGTTATGGAACTTGTTCCAGGCCTTGCCGGCGTTCCAGCCGCAGAGAGTTCAATATGTTTTATTGACGGCGAGAAGGGAGTTCTCGAATACAGAGGAATTCCAATCTCGGAGCTTGCTGAGAAGAGTACTTTTCTTGAGACCTCCTACCTCTTGGTCTTTGGTCGTTTGCCAACTGAGGAAAAATTAATTGCCTTTGAGAAAGATATAAAAACGCATACTCGGTTAAAGCTAAAGATACTTCGCATGATGGAGTACCTCCCAGAGAACGGACACCCGATGGATTATCTTCAGGCCGTTGTATCTGCGATGGGGATGTATTATCCAGCAAGGGATACGCTTGATGAGTCACTTCGCTACGAGTCGGTAGTTCGGCTCATAGCAAAACTACCAACAATTGTTGCGGCTTGTCACAGGCTTCGCCACGGTGATGCCCCAATTGCCCCTGATAATAATCTCTCATTTGCGGCAAATTTTTATTACATGCTCTTTGAGAAAAAGCCAGAACCGTTGATTGAAAAAATTCTAGATATCATTTTAATCCTCCATGCAGAGCATTCGATGAATGCCTCAACATTTAGTGCGCGCGTTGTTGGCTCAACCTTGGCTGACCCCTACACCGTTATATCCTCTGCTATTGGTACTCTGTCTGGGCCTCTTCATGGCGGCGCAAATGAACACGTAATAAAGCTCCTTCGTGAGATTGGGGTTAAGGAGAATGCGAGGGGATTTATTGAGAAAAAAATAGAGGAAAAAGAAAAAATAATGGGTGTTGGCCATAGAGTTTATAAGACAAAAGATCCGAGGGCTGTGATACTTCAAAAATATGCTCATAAACTTTTTGAGAAAGGGTCTGCTGGTAACGGAGAAATACTGGAGGTTGCTGAAGAGGTGGAGCGAGTAGTTGAGGAAAAACTAGCACATAAAAAACTCTATCCAAATGTAGATTTTTATTCTGGTATTGTCTTTAAGGCCATTGGAATTCCAACAGAGCTTTTTACCCCTATATTTGCGATGGGACGAGTCTCAGGGTGGCTTGCCCACTGGCATGAGCAACTAAAGACAAATCGTATTTATCGTCCAACGCAAAACTATATAGGAAAGAGAGAGCAGGATTATGAAACTTCAAAGAAGGGGTGACGG
>JAGLUZ010000132.1 GCA_023134165.1 Deltaproteobacteria bacterium
CCGAAACTTCAAAGAAGGGGTGATTCTTTAGGGGTTGAGTATACCCTAGCTATTCAATTCAAAGAGTTCTTTTATCTTTTCTTCGTTTTTAGTAAAGGCCTCAAAGACCTTTGGATCAAAGGCACCGTGATTATTATTTTCATTAATTAGCTTCATCGCTGTTTCATGATCAAGCCCCTTGGCTCTGTACGGGCGTGAAGATCTAACAGCATCATAGATGTCTACGATTTGAACAATCCTTCCAGCAATCGGAATCTCTTCACCTTTTAATCCCCTTGGATAGCCTTTTCCGTCCCAGCGTTCGTGGTGAGTGTGTGCAATCTCTTCAGCCATATTTAATATGGTGGAGTCAGAGTTGTGGAGAATCTCATAACCTATGGTTGAGTGTGATTTCATGGTTTCAAATTCTTCAGCAGTAAGTTTTCCAGGCTTTAAGAGTATGTTATCTGGGATGCCAATCTTACCGATGTCGTGCATTGGGCTTGCGAAGAAAATATCCTCAACCTCGCTCTCATTAAAACCAAGCTGGCGTGCTAGAACCTGAGCGTAGAGGCTAATTCGTTTAATGTGACTGCCGGTATCGGTGTCGCGATGCTCTGCCGCAATCGTAAGTCTGTTTGTGGTCTCTATATATGCTCTTCGGATATTAGTGAAAGTAGCTGAGAGTTGTTCGGATTTTTCTACAAGATCAGCCTCCAGCATCTGTCCGTGGCTGTGGAGATAGTCTCTGTATTTTTTCATCTTAAGGAGGTTTTTAATTCGTATATTGAGTTCTGTTTCGTCAAGTGGTTTTGATAAAAGCTCATCAGCTCCAAGCTCTAGTGCCTTTAGTTTTGAGGCTCTGTCTGAGAGCGAGGTGGCCATGACCACAGGGATGTGCATGGTCAGCGGATTATCACGAAGCCTCTTGACGGTCTCAAAGCCGTCCATCTTTGGCATTATCACATCAAGTATGATTATGTCTGGCCTGTAGCTCTCGGCTTTTTCAAGTGCCTCAAGGCCATTGCTTGCGGTTTGGCACTCGTGGTTTAGGTTCTCTATCATGTCAGTGAAGACTTCTAGGAAAAATGTATCGTCGTCAGCTACAAGAATCTTTGTTTTTTTCGCTGTTGTCATTAAATTAAGGCCTAGTGTATTTTTTTTGTAGGACTTTTTGCCTTTAAAAGTTATCACGAAAGGAGACTATCATCAAGTAAATATTATACTTTCTACACTTGACACAGGTGAAATTATTACGTATATTAAATTTGTTAAATGGTAGGAATGTTCGGTTACGTGTAGTAGCTCAGGAAAAACGTATTAACTATTAAAGGCCTGCTACCGAAGACAAATATCAGTTTGATAAAATACCATTACAAAGATAAATCAAGACTGCTCACCCTTGGCGCTTCTCAAAAGAGAAATCGCAAGAAATCGTATTCTTCAAAAACTGTCAGACCTTTTTTTGTTATAGCCCTTTTTTCCTCTATTTTTTTACTCTCTTTTATCTTTCTAATAAGTCGCCCAGCTTCCTCAAAAAAAATACTTCAAAAAACAGTGACTTCTGTGTCTGCCCACTCAGTTGCAGATGCCACTAATCTTCTTGAGGGTAAAGAAGACCTTCAACCCCTTTTAGTTTCAGAAAAAACCAGAACAAAGATATGCAAGGTTGAGAAAAATGATTCCTTTTATTCGTTAATGGAGGAGAGCGGTGTGCCAACGCTAGATATACTTGGGATGGCAAAGAAAGCAGAAGGACTTGTTAACCTTGGGCTATTAAAAGAAGGTGAGAAACTTGAGCTAACCTTTAAAGGGGAGCGTCTAAAGAGCGTGGAGTACCGCTTTGCCGAGCTTAAGGGGCTTTTGATAGAGAGGACTCTGCCAGAGAGGGCTATGCCAGAGAGGGCTATGCTAGAGCCAAAAGAGGGGCTTGACGCAGACCTTGAAACTGAAACTGAGGCCACAGATGAGTTCTCAACCTTTACGGCATCTGTATTTGATGTGCCTCATAAAATTTATAAAAAAACCGTGACTGCAACAATTGACTCATCCATGTATGAGGCTGGTCTTGCCGCAGGTATTGATCCAACAGTTATAATGAACCTAACTGATATCTTTGCTTGGGATGTGGACTTTGCAACGAGCATTTGGAAGGGCGATAGCTTTACAGTTGTTTATGACGTAATAGAGGCTGAGGGTGCGCCCTTGAGGGCGGGTCTTGTTCACGCTGCAAAGATAAATAATGCTGGAAAAGAATTTAATGCTTTTTATTATAAAGACGCAGACGGAAGGGGTCAGTACTACGACGAAGATGGAGGAACCCTTAGGAGGGCACTCCTGAAATCTCCGCTTAGGTACAGACGCATCTCTAGTTATTTCTCAAAGAGGCGGTTTCATCCAATACAGAAAAAATATAAGGCACATCACGGCATTGATTACGCCGCACCAACAGGGACTCCAATCGAGGCCGCAGGAGATGGTCGGGTTCTTTATGCTGGGTGGAAGGGCGGGTACGGCAACTACATTGTGATAAGGCATAACTCAACCTATACGACTGCGTACGGTCATCTCTCAAAGATAAAGAAAGGTCTAAAGAAGGGGAGCCGTGTGAAGCAGGGAAGTTTTATTGGTAGGGTTGGTTCAACAGGGCTCTCAACTGGGCCTCATCTTCACTATGAGGTGCGGGTACGCGGACAGGTCGTAAATCCTCTAAAGATAAAGTCAACGCCAAAGAAGAAACTTCCAAAGACAGAGATTGCAAGTTTTAATGCTCTTCGTGATGGACTTGCGATTAAACTCTCGCAAACATCTGTTGCAAGTGAGACGGAAAGTCTTCCTTTGAAATCCTCTTTAAATATTTCGACCACCACGCTAACCTCTACAGCTGTGGCTAGTGCTACGGCTGGGAAGAAGACTATTCGCCTAGATTAAATTAGTCTTATATTAGAAAGTGGTCTAAAGGTTTTCTTTTATTTTGTAAGCTCTCCGTCCCAACCATCCATCCCACCCTTTAGGTTGTAGATATTTGTAAATTCTTTTCCAACCAAAGAACTTGCAACTCTTTTAGAGCTTACACCTCGGTAGCAAACCAAGATAATTTTATCTGTCTTTGAGTATTCTTTAGCAATCGTGTCTATTGCTAATTGATACGGAATATTTGTTGCACCTTCGATGTGACCCTCACCAAAGTCGCTTGCTTGTCGGACGTCAACTATTGTAAGGTTCTCCTTCTCCTTTGCCATGGCCTTAAGATCCGTACTACTGATTACAATCATTGTCGGGGCGCTTTCACCAGCTGGGGCATTTGAGCAGGCTCCAAGTGTTACAATTAGTAGGGCAAAGATAGATAAGATTATTGTTACCTTCATAGTTTTGTTCTCTCCTTTTTTACTTTAAAACTAAAAAAATATAGATTCAATAGATAAATATTTTTTCTTTGAACTCACGTATCAGACCTTCTCTCCTGTGCTAGAAATAATAAAGACTCAAATTTCTGGGGTGCAAAAAAAAACTTAGATAATTTAAATAATAAAGATGAAAAAAAATAAGACAGAAAAAATATTTTACGAAGAGTACTCCTCTCCTATTGGAACTCTAAGATTCCTTGCAACGGAGCGTGGTCTTAGTGAACTATACATCAAAGGTGCGAGGCAAAAGGGAGGTAAAGACCTTGGGGAGAACTTTATAAAAGAGCCGAAGGTTTTTAAAAAAGTTTTCAAACTCTTTGATCTTTTTTTTAAGGGCAAAAAAGTAGAGTTCAACCTCCCTCTTGATATTACAGGCACTCCCTTTCAACTTGCTGTGTGGAAGGCAACCAAGGCCATACCCTTTGGCAGCCTTACCTCTTATAAGGAAGTAGCAAAGAGTGCTCGGCGACCAAAGGCTGTTCGTGCTGTTGGGGGTGCACTCTCTGTTAACCCCTTGCCAATTATTATTCCGTGTCACAGGGTGATTACGTCTAACGGAAAAATCGGTGGTTTCTCTCTCTTAGGTGAAGGCGGCGGGGAGGCTACAAAGATAGCCCTCCTAAAGATTGAGGGTTTTTCTCTTCCCCTGCCACTGAGCTCTGTGAAGTTCAAGCATCCTTAAAACCAGACCCTAAAGCTGACCAACCTGCCATAAACGTAAAAAAAGTTTTAAAAAAATTAAAAATATCCGTGTGCAACAATAACTCCTGCGCCACTTGCAAGGAGTGAGATGGTTAATAGCACCCAGTGGAGCTTGTTCATCACTGCAAAGATTGAATCTATATTCATCTCCTCTGGTTTTTTTGCCATCCTGTCGAGGACTTTTTTGATGATTAGAGGCTCTAACCCAAAGAGCATAATAAACCAAAAAATTCCAACAACAGTCATAAAGAGGAGTGGCACTCCGCTACTTGTAAATATTACCTCCTCTAGTCCCAAAGAAAAAAACATATAAAAACCAGAGATTAAAACTATTAAATTGTAGACCCTTGCTATTGGAGCAAACTTGTGCTCTATTCTCTGAAACTGCAAAACTTTCTCTAGTGCGTTTGGGTTTTTTATGGTCGCTGGTATTACAAGTATAGTTATAAAGGCAAGGCCACCAATCCAGAGTATTACACCGAGTACGTGAACTATGTGCATTAGAGTAAAAATAGCAACCACCTCCTTATGTACTAACCAACGGAACTATTCATTTTTCAACTTGATTTAAAGAGATAATAGCAGAAAAAAAGGCGTGATTGTATGATTTTAATCAACTTCACCTCTAATAGTAAATTTGCAAAATTACCCTCTTATTGCAGTGGTACGAGAAAAAAATAAAAAAAGGAGAAAAAAAGGAAGGAAAAGGCTTGACAAAAAAGAAAGTCTAGTTTATAATCTTTCTAAGTTAAGAATGATTCTACTTAACGGACAAGTACAACAGGAGTAGCAACAATGGAAGCAATTATTGAAAAATACAAAAAGAGCGGCGTAAAGCTCACCCCTCAAAGGCTAGCTATAATAAAATTCCTAGAGGGGAATACAAGTCATCCAACAGCAGATGATATCTTCAAAAGCATAAAGAAAGACTACCCGACAATCTCTTTTGCAACGGTTTATAATACCCTAGAGATGCTAAAGACAAATAACGGACTGGTAGAGGTGACGATAAACCCGGAGAGGAAGCACTATGATCCAAATGTAGAGACTCACCACCATGCAATTTGTAAGTCATGCGGGTTGATAGTAGATATTTTTACAGACTTCTCTAAGGCACTAGGAGTTGTTGAGGACGAGGTAAGTGGTTTTGTATTTTCTGGAAATCATATTAATTTTTACGGTAGATGTGGTGATTGTACAAGCGAGAGAGACAGCTGAACCATAACGGTTCAAAAGAGTAATGTAGCTAGATGTCCAAGGAGGTGCAAGGTGAAGATTACAGATATTAAGGTTATCACGGTAGAGGATGATGATAGGTTAAAGGCTTTTGTTACTGTTGAATTTGAAAAATACCTTGTAATTAGAGACTTCAAGGTTATAAGAGGTGAGCGAGGCAATTTTGTAGCCATGCCCTCAAAGAGGATGAAGGACGGTTCTTTTAAGGATCTTGTTTATGCTGCAAACCCTGACGCACGTAAATATATAGAAGAGAGTGTCCTAGAGGAATATGAAGCAGTCTTAGGTGGGGGGCATTCACATGTGGCCTGAAAGGAGTAAGCTGTTACGTAGGAGATAAAAGTATTCACGAATAGAGGGACGTCAAGCGTAATAAGGCGCAAAAAATAAAAGAACTATTTAAGAGGAGAACTAAAAGATGAGTGAAGAGCAATGTTGTACAGCGACAGTTCAAGGAGATGCACCAGACTTTGCGGCTCAGGCCGTAATGCCGGATGGTTCTTTTAAGGAAGTAAAGCTATCAGATTATAAGGGTAAATACGTTGTCCTATTCTTCTATCCTCTGGACTTCACCTTTGTTTGTCCAACAGAGATAATTGCCTTTAGCGACAAAGTTAGTGAATTTGCAGAGAGAGGAGCAGAGTTACTCGGCGTATCAATTGATAGTCACTTCTCGCACTTGGCTTGGAGAAATACCCCAAGGACAAAAGGCGGAATCGGGGAGATTAAATATCCTCTAGTCGCTGATCTTGATAAATCAATCTCAAGAAAATACGGTGTGCTCTTAGAGAGCCCAGGCATCGCACTTAGAGGTCTCTTTGTAATTGATAAACACGGCAAGGTTCGTCACATTACAATCAATGACCTGCCTCTTGGAAGAAATATTGATGAGGCCTTGAGAATAATTGACGCAGTTGAATTTAATGAGAAAAATGGCGAGGTCTGCCCAGCAAACTGGAATAAAGGTGATGATGGTATGAAGGCTAGCCAGGAAGGACTTGTTGAGTACGCAGGTGATCATTACAAGTAGGGTTGGTAAGAGAAGCAAGAAAGTAGAATTG
>JAGLUZ010000133.1 GCA_023134165.1 Deltaproteobacteria bacterium
GCTATCATTTGTAATATTATATTAAAAAAAGATTTTGTTTATTTCGGTATATCTATAGATAAAAAAACAATTACGAGGCTACCGAGCTTTGAGCTAGAGGCCCAAGATGATTTATGTGGCAAATCGCTATGGCTAGGGCATCTGCCTCATCTGGCTTTAAAGCCTCGTCAAGGCGAAGCAGAGCCTTAATCATTTTCTGCACTTGATCCTTTGAGGCTCCGCCGTACCCAGATACTGCCTGCTTTATAGTCGTTGGTGCGTACTCAAAGACACCCAAACCAGCCTCAGCCGCACTAAGAAGAGCAACCCCTCTGGCATGCCCTAGGGTTATGGCACTCTTTACATTCTTTGCAAAAAAAACAGATTCTATCGCAACTACATCTGGGGTAAATTCACCAATTACAACTTGTAAGCCCTTTGAGATTTGGAGTAATTTCTCTGAGAGTGTGGCACTTGACTTTGCAGAGACTACACCACTAGAGATACGTGCGAAGCGATTCCCTCCGAGGTGCTCAACCACTCCGTACCCAGTTATCCTTGAACCTGGATCAATCCCTAACACCTTCAAAGGTTTACTCCGATTTATTTATTGTAATAAAAATGGCTGTTTAAAAAAGGCAGATTGCCACGTCGTCCCGCCTTACGGCAGTTCTCCTCGCAAAGACATCTTTCTTATGCTACCTGCTCCATGTCTTCTGCTGACATCTCAAAGTTTGCATGCACGTCTTGGACGTCATCCAAATCCTCTAATTCTTCCATAAGTTTTAAGACCCTGCCTGCGACCTTCCCCTCAACGTGTACTGTGTTTTTGGGAATCATCGTAATTTCGGCAAGACTATACTTTAATTTTTTTTCGTCAAGAGAGTCTCTGACAATTCCAAATGAAGAGATTTCAGTGAAGACCTCGTAGACTCCGTCCTCTGTATTTGTGGAGACGTCTTCTGCTCCAGCCTCAATTGCAACGTCCATGAGGGTGTCTTCATCTGTTGTCTCTATATCAAAGATAAAGAGACCTTTCTTCTCAAACATCCAACTAACAGAGCCATTCTCACCAAGGTTTCCGCCGTATTTGCTAAAGGCAAAACGAACCTCACCAACGGTTCTGTTCTTATTATCGGTCATATAGTTTACGAGCATTGCTACTCCACCTGGGCCGTATCCCTCGTATGTTCCCTCTTCGTAACTTACACCCTCTAATTCGCCAGCCCCCTTCTTTATGGCACGCTCAATATTATCTGCTGGCAAGTTCTCTGACTTTGCCTTATCAACCGAGTTCCGAAGCCTTGGGTTTGAAGAAAGGTCACTCCCACCAAGCTTTGCCGCTATCATAATCTCTTTTACGAGTTTTGAAAAAACCTTACCACGTTTGACATCGGTCTTAGCTTTTTTATGCTTTATATTGGCCCATTTTGAGTGTCCCGCCATAACATTCTCCTAGTAATACAGTCTTAAAATCAAAGAACCATCCATATCAAAAAATCACATTACTTCTTATTTTTTTAACATAAAAAAAAAAGCATTGCAATCTGTATAAAAACAAGGCCGCTTACTTTAGGTTGGAATTCCGTAACTCTTAATCTTTCGGTGAAGGTGGCTTCTCTCAAGCCCTATTGCCTCGGCAGTCTTAGAGATATTACCATTGAATTCACTTAATTTTTTTGCAATAAATTCCTTTTCAAATGCCCTTCTGGCCTCTTTTATAGAGGTGCCGTAGATACCACTTCCAACACTTACGCTCCCTCTAATGGAGACAGGCAAGTCCTCAACATTTACTATATTTGAGGAAGACATAATAACAAGACGCTCCATTAGGTTCTTCAGCTCGCGCACATTTCCAGGCCAGCGGTAATTAAGGAGTATCCGCGCGGCGTCCTCAGATATTACGGGAATCGGGGTTGAGGTTTGACGTGAAAATTCTTCTAAATAATAATCAAAGAAGATTGAGATATCAGAGCCCCTATCTCTAAGCGGGGGAATACTAAAAGGAATAACATTTAAGCGGTAGTAGAGGTCTTCTCTAAAGTTACCATTCTTTATCTCTTCTTCAAGGTTTTTATTTGTCGCCGCAACAACTCTAACATTTACTGTTATTTTTTTTGTACCACCGACACGTTCAAAATTTTGCTCTTGGAGGATTCTAAGAACCTTGGCCTGTGTCTTAAGGCTCATGTCCGCGATTTCATCTAGGAAGAGAGTGCCCCCGTCAGCTAAGTCAAAGCAACCCTTTTTCTTTGCTATCGCCCCAGTAAAAGCACCTTTTTCATGACCAAAGAGCTCGCTCTCAATTAAATCATCAGGGATGGCCGCACAGTTTAGGGCAACAAAAGGTCTTCTGGTTCTTGTGGAAAACAAATGAATATTACGAGCAACAAGTTCTTTTCCAGTTCCGTTCTCACCAGTTATAAGAACCCAAGAATTCGTAGGGCCAACTTTTTTAATATCATTAATGAGGCTACGTATTGGTTCTGACTCCCCTATTATCTTAAACTTGGCTTTTTCGGCATTTAAAAATGCCTCATTCTCTTCTATGAGACGTCTCTTCTCAAGGGCATGCTCAATTGTGAGTACGACTTTTTCCAGGGAAAGGGGTTTCTCTAAGAAATCGTAGGCTCCAAGTTTTGTGGCCTTAACAGCCGTCTCCACTGTACCGTGCCCTGATATCATAATCACAGGCACTTCCGGAGCCTCACGCTTAAATATCTTTAAGGCATCCATACCGTCCATCCCTGGCATCCAGATATCAAGGAGGATTAAATCCAGAGAAGCACTCCTTACAATAAAGGCGGCTTTCTCTGCATTCTCAACCGTAGTCACCTCGTAACCCTCATCAGTTAAGACACCTGCTAGGGAGTCCCTGATTTGTTTCTCATCATCTACAACTAAGATACTTCTCTTCATACCACTACCGCCGTTAAAGGAAGCTCTATTACAAAACGAGTTCCCTTTGGAGAATTGTCCTTCACACGTATATAACCATTATGGTCTGCTATTATATCATTAACTATGGCAAGACCAAGCCCTGTTCCTGATTTTTTTGTTGAAAAATACGGCTCAAAGAGCCTTGATTTATCCTCTGGTGGTATGCCACTTCCGTTATCAACAACCTCCACCCTTGCAATCTTTAAGAGAGGATCATAGTGCGTCTCAAGTGAGATTACACCGTCACTTGAGAGTGCGGCAATAGAGTTATCAAGTAAATTTATAAGTACCCTATTCATCTGGTCTCGGTCAAAATCAAAGACTGGAAGTTTTTTATCATATACAAGGTTAAAGGTAATCTCCTTATGTGCAGACTTATAAAGTGCAACAGTACTTGAGACAAGTGCATTTAAGTCATTTGAGGTTGGCTCTGAGGCAGGCATTCTTGCAAATGTCGAGAATTCATTTACAAGTGTTTTAATCTCATCAACCTGATTAATAATAGTGCTTGTACACTCATCAAAGACCTGATTATCTTTTGGCAAAACCTTTAAGTATTTTTTGCGTAGCCTCTGCGCCGAGAGTTGAATCGGGGTAAGAGGGTTTTTTATCTCATGAGCAATCCGCCTTGCAACCTCTTTCCACGCAACCATGCGCTGGGTCTTAAGAAGATGCGTAAGATCATCAAGCACAGCAACCATACCAAGGTACTCGCCGTTCTCATCTCTTAGGGCATTTAGATTTACGAGCACCGTCATGACTCTGTCCTCAAGGGTAACCTTCATCTGACGCTCTATGTACTCGGCCGTTAGTTCATTCATTTCACGAATCATGTCTTTTAAAACGTCTCTGTCCTCTGGGCGCATTATGTCCTTATAATTCTTCCCCGGAGCATCTGCCTCATTTAGGCCAAGTATCTCGGCAGCAACTTTATTTAAAGAGGTAATCTTCCCTCCCCTATCAATTGAGACAACACCGGCGGGGATATTACCAAGGACAATCTCAATGTAACGACGCCTGCTCTCAAGCTCAACATTTGTTCCCCTAAGCTCTAGGTTTGCTTGTTCAATTAGGGTCTTACCCGCCTTTAAATCCATAGTCATTCGGTTAAAGGATTTTACGAGTTGACCGACCTCGTCCTTACTCTCAACATTAATAATATAATCTAGGTTGCCACTGGCTACGGCGTGCGTACCCTCAGCAAGCTCAAATATTGGCCCTGTAATCTCCTTTGCCATGTACTGCCCAATCCATATTGAGAAGAAAACAATTAGCAGGGTAATTACGAGCAGTATTGTAAAGTAAGTTGCCTTTACTGGGTTCTTTAGGATTTTAAGTTGCTTATAACCCTCAAAGGTTGAGGTAATGGCATCCATCTTTGCAACAATACTGCCAGAGATATAGTACCCAATAACAACGACACCGTCCGGAGAGCCCTCAGTTAAATCGCTTGAAGGTATGAGAGCAACACCACGCACTACGTCCCCAACCTCTAAGGTCTCGACAAAACTAAAGGCACCTTCCCTGAGGGCAACGCCAACTTGCTCGGTATCAACATCAGGGACCATACTGTTGCTGACCTTACCTGAAATTGCGTAAGCAACCCTATTTGAGAAAGCATCAAAGACCTCGATTGTGGAAAAATCCCCCTCTGATATCTTAAGCTCTATAAATTCATTTAATTTTTCGCTATCATAAATAAGTGCATCTGTACCAACCTTATCAGCCACAATCCAGGCCTGAGATAAAATTTTATCTGAAGAATCCTTATAATAATCTCGAGCCAAATCAAGGGAAACAATGAGAGCTTCCTCAAGTTTTATATCAAACCACCCGTCAATACTTTTATTTATAAAACCAATAACAATAAAGAATAAGATAAAAGTCGGGACAATGGTAAGGCCAACAAATGCGGCTACGAGCTTGGTTCGAAGCTTTGAACCAAGTAAACTCCTTCTGCTCTCGAAAAACAACTTCACAGCGTTACGGATAATAAGGTAGATGAGGAGCAGTAGAAGGATTATATTTAGATTAATCAGACCAAGGACAAGGATATTTGTTGCAACAGGGATGTCCCCACTAATTATTGAGATATGAGACTCAACGTAGGTCAGGAGCATTATTACAGGGGCAATCGCTATTATCAGGTAACGTTCGCGTTGTCTCCGCTTTAGCTCAGTTTTTTGGGTTTCATTTTGATCTTGGTTCATTGGTTTTAAAGGTTTTAAAATTTTTGTAAAAATATTTTATAAAGAGAAATCATAGGTCAACCAATCAGTCTCAAAATCCCAGAGTTTAACAAAGAAAAACATATACTCCAAGTGAAAGGGCAAGGTGACTGGGGCAAGTTCGGCTCTAATCTTTAAGTAATAATCAGAACCAGAAGATAATTCTGGAACAGAGCTGAGTTCGATATTTCGTCCCTGAACAAGGTAGTCTTTTGCCACTTGAAAATCACGAGTAAGTTCAACAGCAATCTTCTCATCAAGCTCTACAGAGTACTCCTCGCGAAGTGAATCATAAACAATTGTGTGGTAAAATTTCCAAGTCTTTATGTGGTCATCAGTCCAAAAATTTCTCTTACGAAAAAGTTTTACTATGTAGGTAAAGGAGGTTGGGATTCCACTGTCAATTGCCTGAACGATGTCATCATTAAAGGCGTCCTCGACAACAAAAGAAAGGTTTATATCTGGCAGGTTTGTTAATCACTCTTCATGTTGTTATGCAGGCTCCGGTTTGGCATCTGCTTGCCAGGATTAACGTTGTTGGAGCCTCCACCGGCTGGCATCGTTATAATCTTATCGACAAGGCTATAGAGCACTTTGGTGAATGGGTCTTTATTGGATGCCGTACTACCGACCACTGGGGATTTGGGCTCGGAG
>JAGLUZ010000134.1 GCA_023134165.1 Deltaproteobacteria bacterium
AGGCTTCTTCAATTATGAAAGGGATTATGGTCTCTGGGGTTTGCTCTCTGTCCCACGGGCAACCATTAGGACGGCGAAGGGTCTTCATAATATCAGTTAAGGTATCAAGAGAGCTTTGATTAGAAGAGTTGTTGCGATCAGTCGTGGCCGTTTTGCTACCTTTCTTCACTCGTAGGTGTCAAGGATCATATCTTCTTTGGCCTTGTTGGTAGCGTCATGCAAGTCCACGGCTTTTTGTGCGGCCTTCGGGGCTTTAAGCATATTAATAGTAGGACTCTTTGGACGAACTTTATCCTCACCATCACTACAACCCACGGCAAAGAGAGCAAAAACAAGTACAATTAAAATTTGATTTAATTTTTTCATACTGATATCTTGACATAGATAGTGGTATAATTCAAGGGGTCAAAATTACCTAGGTAAAATAAAATATAGTTAAGGAAAAAATTACGTAAATGAGTATAGAGTTATTAAGAGAGCTTCCCTCGGTTGATGAGATAATAAACTCAGAGGAACTTTGCCAAGTGCTAGAGAACTTTCCTCGTCCTCTGATTCTTAAAGTTGTACGTGAGGAGATAGAGAGCCTTAGGGATGCGATAAAGTCAGATGAAAATAAAGGCAAAGCAAGTGAGCAGGTCACCGCCACAACCCCTGCTACTATAATCACCACAGTTGTTATAAAGCGGCTTGAGTCCTTATTAGCACCGTCCATGGTTCGGATGATTAATGCCACAGGCACACTCCTTCACACCAACCTAGGTAGGGCCGCTCTTGCTGACGAGGCAATTAGTGCAGTAAAGGAGGCGGCAACTTATCCGCAAAATTTAGAGTATAACCTGAAGGACGGCAAAAGGGGCGAGAGAGATTCCCACGTTGAGGAGTTAATAAAAGCCCTAACTGGGGCTGAGGCCGCCTGCGTTGTTAATAATAATGCGGCCGCTGTTTTAATTACCCTAAACACTCTGGCTGATAAAAGGGATGTAGTTATCTCACGAGGAGAGTTAATAGAGATTGGCGGCTCTTTTCGCTTGCCAGATATAATAGAGAAGAGTGGGTGTAATTTAAAAGAGATCGGTACAACAAACCGAACTCACCCAGAAGACTATAAAAAAGCAATTAGTGAGAAGACCGCTCTACTTTTTAAGGCACATACTAGTAATTATTTGGTCGTTGGTTTTACCTCTGGTGTTGGCCTAAAGGAGCTTTCAAAGATAGGTACTGCCAGCGGCCTTCCAGTCGTTGAAGACCTCGGGAGTGGGTCATTAATAGACCTCTCAAGGTTTGGTCTTGATAAAGACCCGCTCGTTAGCGAGAGCATAAGGGACGGCGTTGATGTTGTGACATTTAGCGGGGATAAACTCCTCGGTGGTCCTCAGAGTGGTATAATAGCGGGTAAAAAGAAATACATTGATATGATAAGGAAGAACCCGTTAAAGAGGGCACTTAGGGCAGACAAGCTAGCATTAGCCGCACTTTCTGCTACACTTAGACTCTACCTTAACCCTCTGACTTTAAAGGAAAAACTCCCAACCCTTAGGGTCCTCCTAAGAGAGATCTCTGAGATTGAGGGTGTGGCAAAGCAAGGTAGAGAGCTTTTGCAGAAAAAACTTGGACGAGCTTATGAGATTAAAATCATCGATGGTCTTTCTCAGCTTGGTAGTGGTGCTTTACCAACCTCAGTAATTCCAACAAAACTCATTACAATTAAACACGAAAAAATTAAGCCAGAAAAAATATTTAAAACATTCCTAGCGAGTACTCCGCCTGTACTTGGTAGGGTTCAAAATGAATCCTTTATCCTGGATATGCGTACAATTGAAGATGCCACCAGTATTTGTCCGTCGTAGTGAGAAGTTACATTAACTTTTTTTAGAGTTTTGAGGTTATGCGTTAGATGAAAAAAATAAAGACAAAAGGTCTCTCACTATTTAATAAGGCACTCTTAGCTGTCGTTATTATTCTCTTCCCCCTGATGGTGACCTTTGTAATTAGTTTCCTTCATACAAAGGATAATATAGAGAGTCATGCACTTAATGACCTGACCATAATTGCCGAGGCCTACGAGGGGATTGTTTATCAGTTCCTTGAAATGAATACCAGGAGAGCCGAGGACTTTGCAAGTGACGGCTTTATTCGGCAAAAACTTGAGGCCATTGTAGGTGATGAGTACTTGGCAATGTCACAGCTAAGTTCGCATTTGAAGAATAATAAGATTGTTTTGGATGATCACTTAGAGTCTATTGTCATCCTAAACCTTAATGGCCAAGTTGTGGCCTCAGTTGGCAAGAAGGACGACATACGAGATTTTTCTAAAGAAGATTTTTTTATTAAAGGCAAGGTCTCTTCTACCGTAAGTGAGTCGTACGAGGGGAGCCTTGAACCGCGGCTTGCTATCTCCACACCAATAACGAGTAAGGAGGACGGAGAACTTCTTGGTGTTCTTGTGAATTTTATCTTGCTCGACGAGTTAAGTAAGCTCTTAAGTGGGGAGTTTTCTTCTGAACTCGGTGCTATTACGCACGGCACTAGTAAGCACCAAACCATGGAGGGGTATGTTGTAAATAAAGATAAGTTCTTTATTACTGAATCCCTATTTGTGGAGGATGCAGAGCTGAAGTTAAAGAATATTACAATACCAGTTCTAGCTTGTCTTGACAAAGGCGAGGAGGTTGTTGGTATATATTCTAACTATAGAGGGGGTAAGGTTGCTGGTTCGCCCATGTGTTTGCCCCACCTAAAATGGACCTTGCTTGTCGAGGTTGATGAGTCAGAAATTTTAGATATTACTGATATCTTACTTAGAGACGCTTTAATTGCGGCTCTTGTCGTTGCGTTTTTACTTGCACTTCTTTTTATTGTTTTCTTCAGAAATGTAGTGCGTCCTGTACGTGGAATAACAAGAGCTGCCGAAGCACTTGGAGGTGGCGACTTTGATATTAATATTAAAGTTACTACAAATGATGAGATAGGTGTTTTGGCTGAATCCTTTAACAGAATGGCAACTGATATCTCAAGTAGTACGAGTGCCCTTAAAATGAGTGAGGCGAGCCTTGTAAGAGCCCAAAAAGTTGCAAACATTGGCAATTGGGATTGGGATATTTTAACAGGTGAGCTTTATTGGTCTGCGGAAATTTATCATATTTTTGATCTTAACCCAACGGAGTTTGGTGCAACCTATGACGCTTTTCTTAAGGCTGTTTACCCAGATGACAGGGAGATGGTTGTGAAAGCTGTTAATGAGGCTATCTCAAAAAACACTCCTTACAGTGTAGAGCATCGTGTTTTACGCCCAGATGGCTCAATAAGGGTAGTGCAAGAAGAAGGGGAGGTTACATTTGATGAGGCTGGTATAGCCATAAATATGTTTGGTACTGTTCAAGATGTTACTAAAGCAAAGGAGATTGAGTTTGAGCAGATAAAATTATCTTCGGCAATTGAGCAGTCTCAAAATATCATATTTATAACAGATGAGGATGGTGTTATTGAGTACGTAAACCCCATGTTTGAGCAAGTTTCAGAGTACAGTGCTGAGGATGCAGTAGGTCAAAAGCCAAGTATCCTTGCCTCCGGCGAGACTAGTGATGAGGTGTATAAAGAACTTTGGAGTACGATAAAAAACGGCAAGACCTGGCGTGGCACATTTAAAAATAAAAAAAGAGGAGGAGCTCCGTTCTGGGTAAGTGGCCTTGTATATCCTGTTATAAATGAGAGAGAGGGGAAGACAAATTTTGTCTGCCTTCAAGAGGATATAAGCGATAAAATGCAATCAGATGAGATTATGAAGTACATGGCTCTTCATGACGATCTAACTGGACTTTATAACCGATCTCATTTTATTGAGGTCGTCAGTGAATGGATAATGAAAAATAGAAGGGGCAAGGTTGGTGTGATGCTCTCCCTTGATATTGATCAATATCAATTTATACGCGACACACACGGACACGGTGTTGGTGATGAGTTCTTAAAACTTACGGCAAGGCATATAGAGAGTACCTTAAGAAAAAATTCACCTCCAGACGCTGATGTGGGTGATACCCTAATATCAGCAAGACTCGGTGGTGATGATTTTGGAATTTTCCTTCCAAATTTTGATGAGGCAGGTGCAAAAAAAATAGCTGAAGAGCTAATTGTTGGGATGCGAACAAAGCACCTTTTAGATGAAGCAGTAAGCTCTACCATGACAATTGGACTGGCCATTTACCCAGAGCATGGGGTCTTGAGTGAGGAACTCATAAGGAAAGGGGACGCGGCAAAGATTAGAGCCAAAGAGCTTGGGATGGACAGGTGCTATACCTTTAGGGAGGACGATAATGTCCTTAATACAATGCACTCTAGATTTCACTGGAGATCTCGTATAATTAAGTCTGTTGAGGAAGATCGTTTTGAACCTTGGTTCCAGCCAATCTTGGATTTAAAAACAAATACAGTTGGACACTATGAGGCTCTTTCAAGGCTTCGGGATGAAGATGATACTATTATTTTACCTGGGTATTATATTGATATTGCCGAGAGGTTTAACCTCATTGCCATGATAGATAAAGTCATGATGGAGAAGACCATGTGTTTCCAAGTTGAGATGGCTAAGAGCGGTAAAGTTAGAAAATTTTCAATTAACCTTTCTGGTAAACTTCTTGGCGATAATGAATTTTTAGAATTTATTAAAGAGACAATTATAAGGACTGGAGTCGATCCTTCGTGTCTTGTATTTGAGATAACAGAGACTGCGGCTGTAAGTGATCTGCGTATTGCGGCTGATTTTATTGAGAAGTTAAAGGCAATGGGGTGTCTTTTCTCACTTGATGATTTTGGTGTTGGTTTCACGTCATTTCTATACCTAAAAGAGTTGAAGGTGGATTTTATAAAAATAGATGGGTCTTTTATTAAGAACCTTGATAAGGACAAAAAAGACCGCGTCTTTGTAAAGGCTATGGCTGAGGTGGCTAGAGGGCTTGGGATAAAGACCATTGCCGAGTGGGTTACAAGTGAGGAGATAATGAATATAGTAGCCGAACTTGGTATTGATTATGCTCAGGGTTATTTCATAGGAAAGCCGTCAAATATACTTGAAAAATAAAATAAATATAAGGTATCTTATGGGTCGTTATCTCTTAATTATTACTCCGCTTTTTATTCTTTTCTTTCTCTCAAGCCTCACCTCTTTTGCGGCTTCCCCGACAAAGTCTAATAGTACTGAGTTAAAAAAAACTATCACCATTGGAACGTACTTTGCTGGTGAGAGCTTTACCTATAAGGTGAAGTTTTGGTTCTTTGATAATCTTGCTCGGGCAAATATTAATTTAGTTAAGAATAAGGACGCTACCTATACCGCGACCTTAAGTGCAAAGACAACAGGTACGGCGGCTTGGTTTCAGCAAAGGACAGATACCTACACCGCTATTTTAGAGGAGATTGACGGTGCAAGACGTTTTCGTACCCTAAGTTTTGAGGCTTACTCTAAGATAGGAAAAAAAGAACGCAGGCGAATTACGACCTTTGATTATAAGAATAAACTTATGAGTTGGAAGAGGTGGAAGAAGGGGCGAGTTGATGAATCTGAGGCGCTTCCTATACTTGAAGGCGGTAATTATGACGGCCCACTTACAGCTTTTTATAACTTTAGATTTGGTGCTTACGGTGAGATAAAAAGAGGCTCAGATTTTACAATCAGGACTTTCCCAAAAAAAGGAAGAGATGACCTTGAGATACTAATTAACCTTGCAACAAAAGATAAATTCAATAAGAAAATTCTTCGGAGATACCCTGATGGCTACAAAGGCCTTGTCAAGCTAGATAAAGGTCTCTTTGGTTCAAAGTCAGGTAATGTAGAGTTGTTTTTTGATAAAGATATGACCCCTTTAACAGTTGTAGCCAAAGACATCATGCTCTTTGGTGATGTTGCTGGAAGACTCATCTCGGTTCAACCCCCAAAGCCTTAGTATAAAATATACACTCCCCTCTTTTTTCAAGATTCTCAGGCGTAACACTTAGAAATGTAACAAAAAGAACAGGTTTTTAAGCCCTCCTGGCGATGTTTTGAGCTTTGAAGGCTTTATTTTTATCATATTAACATATTATGGCTCTATTTATAGGTTAAGAACAAAGTGCTTGACAAGCACGTTAATCTTCCGTATAATACTTTGAACACTTTTTGTGGATTAGATTTTTAATTAAAAAAAATGTCTAATAAAGTTTTAGAAAAGAATTGATTCTAGGGAACGTCTTTGATTGTAAGTACTCGATTATTAAGGGTTATTTTGTGGATGTCTACCTCGAAGCATATTTTGTTATTTCTTCTTATATTGGCATAAAGGTTTAGCTTTTAGATTTGGTAGTTCTGTATGTGCATAATACGCACATTTTGTGATAAAATATTTTGAATGTAATGTTAGTTCATCATTGGAGACTCAGCAGATTTTTATAGAAGCGGACAATTTTTACGGCGAACTTAAGAACGAAGGTGTAGAACTTAGGGATTTACTTTGGCCTCTTGCAGATCTTCTACCAAGGGAGAGGTCTATTTTTATTGAGTACCATTATTGGTCAACGCACATGAAGGTTGTTGCAAAGAGTCATAGAATATCACTAGGGAGGGCATATGAGTTACTCTACAGAGCGGAAGAAAAAATCGCATCTTCAAGGCCACAGGAAGAGGCGGAGGATATTTGAGGTTAAACCTGAGGAAACGGAGAGTGTGAAACTTAGTTGGACAGAGTACAAAACCATCAGGCAGTATCAGACCATGGGGGATTTACTTGATGGCATAAGGGTTTATGGCACCAGAGAGTGCAGGAAAGTTATGGCCAGTGAGGATAAGAAGCAAACAAAGAATGGTCATATGTGGCTCACAAAAGACTAGTTTTTTGCTTTAAAAAGATTCAAAGGTATAATAATTTACCTTGTTTTATTTAATTTTTTTAAGGGGTTAGAGTTTTAGGGGTAGAAAAAAAACACTATAGTATGATTCTTGATTTAAGGCGTGCCAAATGGCACGTCTTTTTTTATGCTCTGAGCTTTATAAAAAGCTGAGTAAAAAAGTGAAATAAATTGACTTATTGAACAGGGGGTAGAATAAAATTGCCTTTTTTTCTTAATTATTTCAAGAACTTTGGAGTTTAGGGGTAGAAAAAAAACACCATAGTGTGATTACTGAAAAAACAGGAGGCAAGAGTGCTATGAGTTTTACAGAAAGTAGTTATCACAAAAGTGCGGAGCGTGAGGACTGGCTAAGGTATCACCCAAAAGGCAGGGAGAGGGTGCTTTTAAGGGAGGCTGAACTTTGCGGCTTTTGCGGAAAAAAATACCTAAGTCTTTATCCGCTTAGGTTTTGCTTAGACCATGACGATCTTGAAGGTATATAGAATTCTTTGTTGTGGATAATATATTTTTTAGGAGTGAGGTCTTGACGATTAATTGGAAAGGACTTAGGGAAGTTTATGAAGATGAGAAGGTAACACTTAATGAGTTAGCTGAAAGATATAAGTGCCACGTAACAACAATCACTCGAAGGGCAAGACGTGAGGGGTGGTTAAAATTTGGCAAAAAAAAAGAGAAAGAAAAGCAAAGTAACAGTGCAGGTGTTTTAAAGGAACATAGAAGGTTACTGAAAAAAGTAAGGAAACAATTCACTGAGGCACTCCGGAAGGGTGAAGAAGCTGAGTTGAAGCTTGTAAAGACCGCAGGCAGTGCCATCCTTGATCTTATTAAGGGTGAGAGGCAGGCCTGGGGAATAAATGAAAAGGACTTGGGTACAACAGTAGATGATATCTTTGAAATTGCCAAAGCGATGGACGAAGTTACGGTCTCACACGGAGCAGAGGAGACTTTGGAGGGAGGCAAAACGCTTCAAGGTCGTGGTCTCGGGCAGAAGGTCAGGAAAGACTGAGCTTGCAAAGAGGAGGCTCGTTATCTCGCTAAAGAATCAAAGGCCTTGGCAGTTTCCAAGGTACTTTGCAGCTGCTCCTACTAGAGACCAGGCAAAGAGAATTTTCTGGGAAGACCTAAAGGCACTTACCCCGAAGAGCTGGATTAAGAAGGTATCAGAGAGTGATTTATGCATTAAGACAATCTTTGGTAGCGAGCTCTGGGTGGTTGGGATGGATAAGCCTCAGCGTGTGGAGGGTGTTGCTTGGGACGGAGGCATCCTTGACGAATTTGCAAATATGCGCCCTTTGGTCTGGAGTGAGAATGTCAGGCCCGCACTCTCGGATCGCACTGGGTGGTGTTGGTTTATTGGTGTGCCTGAGGGGTTAAATCATTTTAAGGATTTAGCTGATTACGCTGGAAGTGGCCTTGATCCAGAGTGGGGTTTCTATTCCTGGTTCTCTAGCGACATCTTACCAAGTAAAGAGATAGAGTCTGCAAGGCGTGAGCTTGACCCAAGAATATTTCGTCAAGAATATGAGGCAAGTTTTGAGGGAGCAAGCGGGCGAGTTTATCACGCCTACCGTCGTAGCCTTCATGAAGACGAGAATGCTATCTTTGACCCGGCAAGGCCACTCATAGTTTGTATGGACTTTAATGTTGACCCCTG
>JAGLUZ010000135.1 GCA_023134165.1 Deltaproteobacteria bacterium
TGCATTGTAAACGGCCCGGGAGAGGCAAAGGAGGCTGATATCGGGGTTGCTGGAGGTGACGGCGTAGCACTTTTGTACCTTGGTGGTGAGGTCGCTGGAAAGATACCAGAGAAAGACTTGGTTGAGGTAGTCATCAAAGAGGCAAAGAAGATTATAGCGGCCAGAAAGTAAGGATCCCAGATAAGTTGCCCCTATTTTTTGAGTGTTTTTTAGAGAGTTTTATCCGTTGGTCTTTAAAGTTTATAAATACTTATTAACATTATAATTGTTGACATTTTAGTGATATTTATTATAATTTATACTTAATAATCTACAGATGTCTTCTTTGATTTACCTTAACATTAAGTACGGTTAAATTAAGTACAGGCGGTGTAGCGAGTCTTTCCTAGGAGCCTTTTATATATGAAGCGTGTGTACGGATTAAAAAAAATATTACTCATCCTGATTGCCCTTGTTTTGTTTGGTTGTGCCTCCTCTGACTTTATAAAAGAAGGTGATAAGTTTGTATCAACTGGAGCCTGGGAAGAGGCAGTAACTAAATATTCCAAAGCTCTTGCCAAGGATCCTAGCAATGTTGAGTACAGGCTTAAGTACAGAAGGGCAAAGTCAATGGCCTCTCAGGTACACTTTGATAAAGGAGTTAATTTTCAAAAAGAAGGTAATCTTGATCAAGCAATTCTTGAGTTTAAGGCCTCTATTCTTCTAGACCCTTCTAATAAAAAAGCTGAGATGCAGATGCGTAGGGCTCAGAAGAAACAGAGTTCTCTCTTACATTATGCAAAGGGGCTTGAATACGTCGAAGAAGGGGATATCAGAGAGGCAAAGAAATCCTTTAAAAAATCTATCTCCTTAAATAAGAGCAACAAAGCGGCAAAGGCTGAGCTTGAGAAACTGAAGGATAAAAAACGTATTAAAATTGGTGGTTACGAGCTAGACCTAAAGAGTACTGCCCCGATTACTCTAAAATTTAAAGACGAGAAGATTAAGAAAGTTTTCCGTTATCTCTCTGAACTCTCAGGGATTAACTTTATATTTGACTCTGATGTTAGGGATAAAAAAGCTTCCTTATTTTTAAAGGAAGGTACATTTCATCAAGCCCTAGACCTGCTCCTCATGACCAATAAATTATCAAAGAAGGTCGTAAGTGAGAATACCATTGTTGTTTACCCTAAAACCCCACAAAAAGCCAAACAATACGAAGACATGCTCATCAAGGTCTTCTACCTTAGCAATATCGAGGCAAAGAAGGCAGTAAACCTTCTTCGTACCATGATAAAAGCTCGTGATATATACGTACACTCCGAGCTTAATGCCTTGGTAGTGAGGGCAAAGCCAGAGGCAATTGAGCTTGCAAAGAAGATACTTGCTGTTACGGATCTTCCAGATGCTGAGGTAATGCTCGCAGTTGACGTTATGGAGGTCGACCGCAATCAGGCTCTAAAACTTGGGCTAGATCTTTCCCCTTATAGTATTGGGATATCAGCACCATCGAGTGCTGGAATAACGAGTATTACAGGGGCAGACCTAAAGATTTTGTCCTCCAATAAGATGCTCGTAAATTTACCCTCTGGTGTGCTTAACTTTGGCAGTGAAAACCTTGATGCAGAACTCCTTGCAAACCCTCGCATCAGGGTTAAGAATAATGAAAAAGCAAAAATACATATTGGAGAGAGAGTCCCAATTATCTCTGCCATAATTACAGGCGGGGCAACTGCTACGACAAGTGATAAGATTGAGTACTTAGATGTTGGTATCATCTTATCAGTTGAGCCAAGGGTTACGCCAGATGATGAGATAGATCTTGTTGTTGATCTTGATGTAAGTTCTCTTGGGACAAAGACAGAGACCCCGAACGGAACGATAGCTTATCAGATAGGAACTCGCACAGTTAAGACAACCCTTAGATTGTATGACGGAGAAACGCAAATTATAGGCGGCCTAATAAGTGATGAAGAGCGTTCTTCGGTTGTAAAGATTCCAGGGCTTGGTGATATTCCAATAATTGGTAGACTCTTCTCTAATACGGACAAGAGTAAGGTGAAGACAGATATACTTCTCTCCATTACTCCACATATTGTAAGAAGTCTTGATATTCCAGATGACGAGTTAACTGAAATATGGTCTGGCAGAGAGGATAGCCCGTCCGGCGGTAGTAGCGCTCGTAATGATACAGGAAGGGGATATTCTCAGTCCGGTATTGTGGGTAAGGACTTCTTTGATGAAGAGGGTAATAAGACTAGGCTCCCAACACCACCGCCGCCCGGGATGGTTCCAGGCGGATCTAGAACAGAACCCTTTGGTCGGTAACAAGTACGAGAGTTTTTTTTAATTTTCTTTTGAAAAGTACTCTCTACTTGCCTTCATCGCTTTCCTGTAAAAAATATATTTGTGAGTCTTCTGTATGGAACAAAAGGGTTTTACATTCATAGAGCTTGTCTTTACAATGGCCATTATTGCCATACTTGCCTCTGTCATAATCCCGCTCTCTCAGATGACTGTTAAGAGGGATAAAGAGATTGTTTTAAAAAGAAATCTCCGCCTTATTCGCACTGCCATTGATAACTATAAAGAAGCTGTTGATGAGGGGCGTATCGAGAAAAAAGCTGATGAGAGTGGATACCCGCCAACCTTGATGATACTTATTGAAGGGGTTCCTGAAAAATTAGTGCTTGGTGGTGGTTCTAAGAGAGGTTCAGTAGGTAACCAAGCAGGGGCTGGCGGTCTTGTTAGGGGTGGGAGTGGCAAGGGGAGAAGTGTAGCTACTGGTAGCCTTGATTCAAAGTCTGCGACACCAAAGATACTAAAATTCTTAAGAAGAATTCCTCGTGACCCAATGAGTAAGGACTTATCAATTGCCTCAGAAGAGAGTTGGGGGCTTAGGAGTTACGAGAGTGATTATGATAACCCAGAAGAAGGAGAAGACGTATTTGACGTCTACTCCCTAAGTGAGGAGATTGCAATTGACGGCACGCAGTATAATACCTGGTAAAGAGTTGTTACGTCGTAGAGGTGGCTTTACATTAGTCGAGCTAATGATTGTGCTCACCCTGATTGCCATCCTTGCCTCTATCGCTATCCCTCTTTATATGAAGTCTACGGTTAAGGCCAGAGAGGCCGTACTCTTAGAAGACCTCTATCAGATGCGTAAGGCTATTGACAATTACTACGGTGATAATGGTGCTTATCCCTCAGACTTATCTATTCTTGCAGATAAAAAATATATTCGTACTGTTCCTGTTGATCCTTTTACAAACTCAAATGAGACCTGGGTGCTTATCTATAGTGATGAGGGTGACGGCGTCTTTGACGTAAAGTCTGGAAGCGACGGCACAGGAAAAAACGGCACCTTGTTTAGTGATTGGTAGGGCTAATAAGATGGAGCGTTTTTTCAGTCCTCAGAAAAAAATTAATACTCGCCTTTTACCTGTTGGGTTTATACGTGGCGAGAAAGGTATCACCTACCTTGCAACAATATTTGCTATCGCAATAATCAGTATCTCGCTCACAGCCACGGGCTCTATCTGGAGTACTATGGCAAAGAAGGAGCGTGAGAAAGAACTTTTATTTATTGGAGAACAATACAAAAAAGCAATTGCGTCTTATTATAAATGGGGTAGGGTTTATCCTCGCACCCTGAAAGACCTTTTAAAAGATCCTCGTACGCCTGCTGTAAGGCGGCATATAAGAAAGCTCTACCTTGACCCCATGACCGGTGAGGCTGACTGGGTTTTGGTTAGAGAGACAGAGGTGAAGGATAAAAAAGGGCGTAAGATTGCTCGCAGAAGCAAAGGGGGGGGCAAGGTATTTATCGGGGTTCGGAGCAAAAGCACAAAAGAGCCACTTAAGGTTGGTGGTTTTAAAAAAGAATTTGAAGACTTTGAGGGTGCATCAAAATATAGTGAGTGGGAATTTATCTTTGAGCCAAATAAAGGCTCAAATCCAAATATAAAAAAATAGAGAAAAATAAAAGAACTGTACTATGGCA
>JAGLUZ010000136.1 GCA_023134165.1 Deltaproteobacteria bacterium
GAAGCGGGGAGCTTACTTATAATAAGAATAACAATACCTTAAGCTGGGAGGCTCCTGGTGGAGGAGGCATTGCCGGGGCAACAATTACCCTTGATAAGGACGGCACGTATCAGCTCTTTCATACAAATCTAAATAAGTGGATTAGGATTGTGGTTGATATCTCTGCTCTACCTGCGTCTGATAAGACTGACGTGATTGAAATCTCAACACTTGACGGGGAGAGTTATGCCGCATACTTAGCTAATAAATTACTTGCTAGATACAGAGATCCTTCTTCTACCGTGAGTTTTTCAATAGATATAAATAACGTCGCGCATGATTTAGAGTTTATAAAGCCAACTGATTTGAAGGATTTAACAACGGCTGAGGCCTCAGAGAAAGGTAAGAGTACTTGGAGCAAGGAGAGACTAATGCTAACTTCGGTGCGACCTGATTTCTCTGGCGGTAAGGTTCAAATAGAGGCGATACAAACAAGGATGTATAAAAAATATGGGTTTATTGCTCCAGCTGGACAAGCAGACTGGAACTTGGCAACTGAGGCGGAAAAAGAGTACTGCTTTGTAGGGGACGCAAGCAATCAATTAGGCACTGCTAACACCGAAGGTTTTGTGGTGTGGTAAAAAAAGGAGATAGTAATTATGGCGGCACCAAGTAAAAATTTTACAAGTATACCAGATAGTTCAATAGACGCAGATAGCCCGCTTGATACAACACTAATGACTCAGATTAGGGACGGGCTTGTTCATCTTGAGGAGTGGCTAGGGAAAAATTATATCGCTGGTGTTGACCACAGGCATAATGGTAGCGATAGTGCATTGACAACTATTGATGTTTCCGTTGATGATTATTTGTCGCACAGTAATGATATTGAGCGTTTTAAGACCGTTGCAACCTCAGGGATATATGAAAAAATAAAAGAAAGTCTTTTGAGAGGCGAAGGAACTCTGAGGATAAAATTTGAGGCATATGCTACGACTGGTTCGGGGGGTAGTTACCACGCAAAAATATTTAGAAATGGAATAGAGGTGGGAACAGAACAAATTTTAACCTCCAGTTATGTGGAATTTTCTGAGGATATATCAGGCTGGAGTGATGGAGATTTAATCCAAATATACGGGAGAAGGGTAGGCGGGGCGACTATTCTTGTTCAAAATCTAAGACTTTACGGAGACGTTGTTTTTTCTGCGGCAAGTCACAAGGACTACTAAGGAGGGATTATGGAGAGACGTGTACTTTACCAAACTGAAGAAGAAAAAAATATAGCGATATCTGATAACGCAGGGCTTCGGCTTCTTAAAGATGAACGTCATATCTCTGGTAAAGATGCTGACGGTGGTGATATTTTTGAACAAGCTCTTATCTTTACAGATACGCCACACAAGTTAAGTGTATTAGAGCAGCTTGACTTTCTAGAGAATGAAAACGCAGAATTAAAGATAAGAGTACAAGCCTTAGAAAATGGGCTTTAGAGGGAGCTTTGAGATGACACCTTATGAACTGAAAAAAGTCGTTAAAGAGGCAATCCAAGAAGATAGGACAGATTTTTACGTAGACCCAAAAAAGCATTATCACCACCACGTGGTGGTAGAGGACTTTATCGAGTGGCTAGATAAGACCAAGGGGACGGCATGGGGAGCCTTTATTAGGTTGATTGTCTACGGTCTGATAACTGTAACGATTGGTGGGGTTCTTTCCTACGTCTATAAAGGAGGTGCGCAGTGAGATTATCAGAAAAGCAGAGAGATTTTACCTGTATGATGGCAAGGTTAATTATCTGGGCTTACGGGCGCGGACTAGAGTTAACCATGGGGCATGCGTGGCGAGATACAGAAACCCAGAGGCGCTTGGTTGCTATGAAGTTATCAAAGACAATTAAGAGCAAGCACTTGGACCGCTTAGCTGTGGATTTAAATCTTTTTATTGAAGGTCGCTACGCAACAAATTCAGAGGATTACCGAGTGCTTGGAGAGTTTTGGGAATCTATGGGTGGTCGGTGGGGTGGTCGTTTTGGAGTTGATAAGACAGACTACGCTACAAAAATTGGATGGGACGCTGGACATTTTGAATATAATTAATGAAGATGTCTAGGTTATTTTTATAGTATGGAGGTAATAAAATATGACACCAATTGTAGGGGATATCTTAGAGAGTACGGCGGGAAAGCTCGTAAAGGGATTGGTCGACAAATTTTTACCCAAAAGTGCGACTGAGGTTGAGAAACAAGATTTTGAAATTAAAGGGAGAGAATTTGTAATCACAGAGCTTAAAATAAATCAGGAAACCATTGACTCCGTCAACAAGACTATGCAGGCTGAGGCCAAAAGCGAATACTGGATGCAGTGGGCTTGGAGACCAACAGTTGGCTTTACCTTTGCGAGTACGATAATCAATAATTATATTTTGCTACCCTACCTGAAGTTTGCTGGGTTAGAGCCGATTATAATCCCAGACTCAATATGGCAGGCGATGTTGATAGTCTTGGGCGTTTCAGCTGGGACTCGTGGCCTTGAAAAATGGGAGAAATCAAAGACTAAAGCCATTAGGCAGTCAGTCTAATGGTGTTGCAAAAAAGTTACACCTAGATATAGTTTATGTTGCATTTATAGCACATGTTAGATATTTGATTAATTATGTTAAAAAAATAGTAAAGGTAAGTTAGTGATTTTTAAGGATAAAAAGTAATTGGCATGTTAATTGCTCATATATAAGAAGCATGTTTCAAAAAACCTTAAAAAACGAGATAACCTTTAAAGGTGTTGGACTTCATTCTGGTGCTGATGTTAGTGTCCGTATTTTGCCTGCTGAGGCAGATACAGGGATTTCTTTTCTGAGATCTGATATCCCTGGGTCGACAAAAATACCAGCAACTGTTAAGAATGTTGTTGCTACTAGTTATGCCACAACAATAGGTCTTAAGGGAGTTACTGTCTCTACAATAGAGCACTTAATGGCTACTTTTTATGGCCTTGGTATTGATAATGCTACTGTTGAGGTTCACGGAGCAGAGGTGCCTGTAATGGATGGAAGTGCTCTTAATTTTCTCTCAATTATGGAAGATACCGGCTTTGAGGATTTTAAGAATCCACGAAAATATATTGTCATTAAAGAACCTATAAAAGTTGTAGAGGATGACAAGTACGCGTATTTGTTGCCTTTTTCTAATACTAAAAGTGACGAAGAGGAATCTTTAAAAAGTGCTGAGTTTGCTATTGATTATACAATAGACTTCCCCCATCCTCTAATTGACAGGCAGAACCTCTCTATATTATTCTCGCGTAAAACTTTTAAAGAAGATTTGGCTGGGGCGAGAACCTTTGGTTTTTTAAGTGATGTCGAGATGTTACGGAAAAACGGCCTTGCTAAGGGTGGTTCTCTTGAAAATGCCGTTGTAATTGGTGAGACAGATATCCTTAATGAAGGAGGCCTTAGGTTTAAGGACGAATTTGTCAGGCACACGGTCTTGGATGCTGTTGGGGATTTATCACTACTCGGTGCACCAATAGCAGGACGCCTTGAGGCT
>JAGLUZ010000137.1 GCA_023134165.1 Deltaproteobacteria bacterium
AAGACTACTGAAAAAAAATGGCGGAGAGGGAGGGATTCGAACCCTCGGTAGAGCATAAACCCTACAACTGCTTAGCAGGCAGCTGCCTTCAACCGCTCGGCCACCTCTCCCATATTTGTTAGTGATACGCTACTGCAATGCAACAACTTAGCACGAGTAAGCTCCATAAATCAAGCGTGGTTTTTATTTGCCTGTATTAGCGGTCTCCCCTTGCTTTAAAAGAACTCTAGTATTATAATATCACGTAATTATGGAAACAGAACTTATAAAAGTATGCCCGAGTTGTTCAGCTGAATTCTACGCTCATATTGAGAGCTGTAATGGGTGTGGCATTGCCCTCGTTACACCGGAAGAAAAACTTGAGCTTGATAAAAATCCAGAGCCAACCTCTGATGCTAATATTGACGCCCTCACCGACTTTGACGGAGAATACGTCTGCGTTGATAAAGGTAGCTCACACCGCCTAGCTGAGCTTCAGATTGCATTAAAAAAATCCTCAATCGAGAGTGAAATAGTAGCAGAAAAAGGTGGTGGTTGCTCTAACTCCGGAAACTGCCTGCTCCTTGTAACAAAGGAATACGGCCAAGCCGCAGCCAATGCCATCAGAGACCACTGGCACTCTGAACATCCAGAGATTGCAGAGGCAGAGGCAAATATGGCTGAGGGTAAGTGTCCTTGTTGCGGCTTTGACGCAGGCAGTGCTAGTGAATGCCCAGACTGTGGCCTAAACCTAGCCATCCCAATAGAAGAGGGTGATGACGACTGTAGCACCTGCTAGTCCGTGATGCACCTCAACTGGTCCGTGATGCACCGCCACCAGTGCATCTACCACTTATTATTTTATCTGGCTCTAATAATTGACTTACCCTTTTTCTGCTGGTAAGGTAAAAACAGTAAAAACAAATAAGCTTGGGGAGCCTGTAAAAGGGCTGAGAGTTTCCTTTTTTTAGGAAAGACCCGTGAACCTGAACTGGATAATGCCAGCGTAGGGAGGCGACTTCTTTAGATTTTTTTCCCAGACTCTTTGCCCCCTCCTCCCTACCAAAAAAAACCTGTAATTTTACAGAATTTTACTGCCCAATGTACGAGAGTTTTTTTCTAACTTTCACCACAAGGGACAACCTTCAATATGAATAGTACTGAAAAAAATCAAAAAAATATAGAGGCAATTTTATCCTCTACCAAAGAGCCATCTTCTGGTGAGGTTTTGGAAATACTGGAGACTGCAAAAAAATGCCATGGCCTGACCTTAGAAGAGGCCTCTAGTCTTCTCGCTATAGAGGATTTAGATAAACTTTCCCTCCTCTTTGATGCGGCCTCTCTTGTTAAGGAAAAAATATTTGGCAAAAGAATTGTCCTCTTTGCCCCGCTTTACCTCTCAAGCAACTGCACAAATGGTTGCCTTTACTGCGGCTTTAGGAGCGAGAATAAAGAGGCTACGAGAAAGACCCTAAATACTAACGAGGCCGTAGAGGAGGCCTCAAAACTTTTGGCAATGGGCTTTAAGAGAATCCTGCTCGTCACAGGGGAGACCCCCTCAAGTGGCCTTGATTATATCTGCTCTGTAGTGCGTGCGATATACAAAAAAACAGGGGTACGCATCTTGCACGTAAATTCTGCCCCAATGGAGACAAATGCATTAAAAGAGCTAAAGGCCTCTGGTCTTGGACTTTACCAGGTTTTTCAAGAAACCTACCACAGTGAAACCTATAAAAAGATGCACCCATACGGTGCAAAGAAAGACTACGACTTTCGGTTAAATGCAGTGGAGCGTGCCCTTAGTGCAGGCTTTAATGATGTTGGGATTGGTGCTTTGCTCGGGCTCTATGACTTTAAATTTGATGTTTTATCAACCATAAATCACTCAAAAGATTTATTTGCAAAGTTTGGAACTCATGCCCATACAATATCAGTACCAAGGCTTCGTCCAGCCAAGGGGAGCGATGCCTCACTTACTTCTTTTCAGGTAAGTGACGAAGAATTTAAAAAAATCGTAGCTGTTTACCGCCTAAGCGTACCTTCGGCTGGCGTTGTGGTCTCAACGCGCGAGAGTGCAAAACTTCGCGCCGAGGTTATCAGGTGTGGTGCTTCCCAGATGAGTGCGGCCTCGCAGACCTCACCGGGTGGCTATAACGATGCGGACCAAGAAAAAACCCTAGAGCAATTTAGCGTTGATGACACACGCTCACTAATGGAGGTAATGACAACCATCATTACAGAAGGAAGTGTACCGAGCCTCTGCACAACCTGCTACAGAAAAGGTCGCGTTGGCTCAGAGTTTAACCAGATATCCTTAAAGGGGGAGATGAGAAAAAATTGTGAGGCCAATGCCATTCTAACGCTTCGGGAATTTATCCTTGATAATCCCTTAAATGGCCTTGCAAGTACCTTTGACGCAACACTTGAGAAAGCACTCGGCGAGATAAAAGATGAAAAACTTAGAGCCGAGGTTGCTGACAAATTAGAGGAACTTAACTGTGGCAAGAGGGATCTTAATTTTTAAGCACTCGTAAAACCAAAGGACAATTAACCTTATGCAGATAAAGATAAACGGAGATAAAAGACAGGTTCGTGATAGAATTAGTATCAGTGAACTTCTTGAGGAGTTAAATATAGAGCGGCAGGGAATTGCCGTTGAGCAAAACAAAGTTGTTATCCCAAAGAGTGAACACAACGAAAAAATCATCTCTGAGGGCGATGTAATTGAGATTATCCAGATGGTTGGTGGTGGCTGAGATAAACAAAAAAAAATTTGGAGGTTTACCTTAAATGTCAGATATTTTAAAGATTGGTGATTTTGAATTTTCCTCACGCCTGATGGTTGGCACAGGCAAGTACGCCTCAAACGCAGAGACAGAGGCCGCACTTGAGGCCTCAGGTGCTGAGGTAGTAACTGTTGCCGTTAGAAGGATAAATATTAGCGGCGAAGGGGAAAGCCTACTTGACCATATTGATACAAAAAAATATAAGCTACTCCCAAATACCGCGGCCTGTTTTACTGAGGAAGAAGCCCTGAGGACGGCTCGCCTTGCACGCGAGGCTCTTGACACGCCACTTGTAAAACTTGAGGTAATCGGAGATGAGAAAACCCTCTTCCCAGATAATGAGGCAACACTTAGTGCCGCAAAAATACTCGTAAAAGAGGGCTTCACCGTCCTTCCATATACAACGGATGATCCAATAATGGCAAAAAAACTTGAAGACGTAGGGTGCGCTGCTGTTATGCCACTTGCCGCTCCAATTGGAAGTGGGCTTGGTATTAGAAATCCGTATAATATTAGAATCATTTTAGAGACTGTAAAGATTCCTGTGATAGTTGACGCAGGCGTTGGCACAGCCTCAGACGCCGCAATTGCAATGGAGCTTGGTTGCGACGGTGTGCTTATGAATACAGGTATCGCAGGGGCAAAGGAACCCGTAAAGATGGCACGTGCCATGAAACTTGCTGTTCTGGCTGGAAGGCTTGCTTTTGAGGCCGGAAGAATTGAGAAAAAACTCTACGCCACTGCATCAAGTCCGCTTAGCGGATTGATTTAAAGGTTGATGCGGGGATTATTATTATTCCTTACTTTAAGCCTAAAAAAAAACTTACTCATAGTTTTGTAATTAACAAGTCTCCATAGTTAAAGTTTACCAAGACCTCTTTGCTATTTAAAAAGTTTTAAAAAATTTAAGGAGAGATTTTATTGCATCCAATATTAATTAGTTTTGGCCCTATTGAGATTCGCTACTACGGACTCATGTACGTTGTGGCGATAATCGTTGGTAGCTACCTGCTAAAGAGCGAGGTCAAGCGAAAGGGAATTAGCCTCAGTGAGGACGAATCCATGAACCTACTGTTGTGGGTCATGCTCGGCGGAATCATAGGAGCACGCCTATACTACGTTGCATTTAACCTTGAATTCTACATCGATAATATAAAGGAGATACCTGCGGTATGGCACGGCGGACTTGCAATACACGGCGGAATAATCGGCGGGATTTTCTCTGGTTGGGTTTTTGTTAGAAAACACAGCGTACCTTTTTGGTATGCCTCAGATGCCTGCGCACCGGTACTGATACTTGGTCAAACCTTTGGCAGGTTTGGTAATTTTATGAATGGCGACGCCCACGGCGTGCCAACAGATCTGCCGTGGGGAATTGTTTTCCCCCCAGAGAGCATCGCTGGCAGAGAGTTCCCAGGCATTGCCACGCACCCAGTCATGCTCTATGAGATGGCACTTAACTTCTTAATTTTCTCCCTACTTTGGTTTGTACTGAGAAAGAGAAACTTTAAGAGCGGTTTTATCTTTGCAACTTACTTTGTTCTCTACTCTTTTGGTCGTTTTATTGTCGAGAGTTTTAGAGCAGATAGCCTGATGATGTGGGGATTTAGAACGGCCCAGGTCATAAGCATTGCACTAATAATAATTACACTTGCGATTATAATTTATAAAAAACTCTGGCAAAATGAGCCACAAAGAAGCAGTGATTGATTTTAACCTTTACCTCATAACAGATAGAACAAAAACAAAGGGTCGAGACATCTTGGGTGTTGTAGGGTCTGCCCTTTCTGGTGGAGTAAGGTGCATTCAACTTCGCGAAAAAGACCTTAGCGGAAGAGAACTCTTTGAACTCGCAACCAAGCTTCGGTTTTTAACAAATAGGTTTGGTGCAAGACTTATCATCAATGACAGAATTGATATTGCCCAGATAGTTGGAGCCTGCGGAGTGCATCTGCCATCAAATGGAATCACACCAAGGGACGCAAGAAAGTTACTTGGCAAAGACGCCCTAATTGGGGTATCAACACACAGCACTACCGAGGCAAAAATTGCAGAAAAAGAAGGAGCTGACTTTGTAACAACAGGTCCTGTCTTTGATACACCTTCAAAGGCAATATACGGTGCACCAATTGGGCTAGAGACACTGAGTAAGATTACAAGTGAGATTACTATCCCTGTCCTTGCACTCGGCGGAGTAAAGAAAAATAATGTAGAGGCTACTCAAGATGCTGGGGCATTTGGCATTGCCCTAATCAGTGGGATTATTTCTGCAACTGAGGTAGAGCAAGAAACAAAAGAATTTTTAAAACTTTTATAGTTTCCATAATTTTAATAAGAAAGAAAATAAGGAGCAATAATTATGACACGTCTTGAAGAAGCAAGGGCTGGTAAGATTACCGCAGAATTTAAAGAAGCGGCTCTGGCTGAGGGAAAAACCCCTGAAGAAA
>JAGLUZ010000138.1 GCA_023134165.1 Deltaproteobacteria bacterium
GCAATCAGGAGATGCCCGTTATTATAGGGGAATTTATTTAAAAGAATTGTAGAGTTCTCTGTTTTATGGATGAGCAAATCTGAACCGTCATTAGTGGCTAAGCAAAAGACGCACCCATCACTGCTTTTTTTCTCTATAAACTCCATCCTCCACGGAGCCCATAATCTTTCCGTCACTTCTTTTTGGTATTGACCCGTTCTTTAAGCTCTTTTCCAGCCTTAAAAAAAGGTATTTTTTTGGAGTCAACATAGATTCCTTCTCCAGATTTTGGGTTACGCCCCTTTCTACCATCCCGGTTCTTTACCTTAAAGCTACCAAAACCACGTATCTCTATCTTCTCCCCCTTAGCAAGGCTCTCAGCAATGCTTCTGAAAAGAGTGGAGATAATAATCTCAACATCTTTTTTAGAAAAATTAGAAGACCTGGAAGCTACAGCCTCGATGAGTTCACTCCTCGTCATTAAAATACCTCCTTAAAAAAAGACTGGGTCATCGAATTGACCCAGGCAAAAGATACATTAAACCTGTATCAGGGATTAAGTCTGAAAAGACCTTTGTTACATTATCACCAATTAGAGAGCCAAGAAGACCTGGGTTTTTTGAGGGATAAATAACAGCAGGATCTCCCTCAATGCCCGCAAGCTCGGCAACGAGGTCTATAGCATCTGCCATATTACCTAGGGAATCTACAAGCCCAACATTCTTTGCCTGCTCTCCTGAAAAAATACGCCCGTCTGCAAGAACCTTTACTTTATCAAAATCCATATCCCTGCCCTTAGCAACAGCCTCTACAAACTGGCGGTGAACGTCATCTATTAAACCCTGAAGTAGCTCTCTCTCCTGTGCCCCCATCTTTCTAAAGGGAGAGCCAGTATCCTTAAAATCTCCGCTCTTTACAACCTCACCGCGAAGCCCAATCTTTCGAAGCAAACTTTCGCCGTCAATAAACTCTATTATTACCCCGATACTCCCTGTAATGGTGCCGGGATTTGCAACTATCTTATCTGCAGCAGCGGCTATATAATACCCGCCTGAGGCAGCCACTGCCCCCATAGAGGCAATAACAGGTTTTATAGCCTTTAGCTTAAGAACCTCTCTATAGATTTCCTGAGAAGGACCAACTGAACCACCAGGAGAGTTTATCCTAAGGATTACAGCCTTTACATCATCACGCTCGCCGTATTCAATTATTTTTTCATTAATCTCGTCTGGGTCAGTTATAAGGCCACTTATCTCAACAACACCAACTTTATCAGTGAAACTACCCCCAGATATAAGAGTAATGGCTATTGAGGTAACAAAAATAAATACGACAAAAGCACCGAGAGCGGCAAGTACATTTTTTATCTTTTTTTTCATCTATCTTTCTCTACCTTACAATCACAGAATAAAATAAAACATGACAATTATTTATCACAGTTAGTCTTTACTCTCTTCCTCAGAACCTTCGGTCTTAGCCTCTTCAGTCTCTCCTACCTCACTGCCTGTCACTTCTTCTGTATCTGTGGCCTTAGCCTCAGTTGTAGAGTCTTCATCAGGTTTTCTAATGCTTAGCCCTATTTTTTTCTCCTGAGAATCTACATTAAGTATCTCCACCTCAACTGTGTCTCCAACAGAGATATCAGTACCTTGATCCTTATCACGTTGTATCTCTGAAATATGGATTAATCCTTCTAGACCAACCTCAAGCTCAATAAAGGCACCAAAATCAGCGACACCTGTTACCTTTCCGCTACATATCATCCCTGGCTGATAGCGTTCCTCTACATTCTCCCAAGGGTTTTTCTCTAAGAGTTTTGTGCTAAGGGAGAACCGCTGGGTTTTATTATCAATATTTAGGACTACGGCCTCAATCTTATCCCCTTTTTTATATATCTCAGTGGGATGCTTTACTTTTTTCCAAGACAAATCAGAGATATGAATTAAACCGTCTATACCTTCGTCAACGCCAATAAAGATACCAAAGTCAGTAATATTCTTTACAATTCCAGAGACCTTAGTACCCTTTGGATACTTTGTATCAAGATCATCCCAAGGATTTGGCTCAACTTGCTTTAACCCAAGAGATATCCTTTTACTATCCCCGTCAACATCAAGAACCATTACCTCAACCTCGCTACCAACCTTAAGTTTTTGCGATGGATGACGAAGTTTTGTCCAACTCATCTCAGAGATGTGAATAAGACCTTCGAGGCCGTCCTCAAGTTCAACAAAGGCACCGTAGTCCGTTAGGTTCATGACCTTGCCTTTTGCCTTTGAGTTAACTGGATAATTCTCAGAGACATTTCCCCAAGGATCATCCTTGGTTTGCTTAAGGCCAAGAGATATCTTACTATTTTCTTCATCAAACTTAAGAACCTTGACAGTAATGGTATCACCGAGGTTTACAACCTGCGTTGGGTGTGTAACCTTGCCCCAGGTCATATCCGTTAAGTGAAGGAGGCCGTCTATTCCACCGAGGTCAACAAAGGCTCCGTAATCTGTGATGTTTTTTACAATCCCCTGAACAAGGGTACCTTCTTTGATATTTTTCAGTGTTTCTTCTCTAAGGCCAACGCGTTCTTTCTCAAGCAATACTCGCCTTGAGACAATGACATTGTTCTTTGCCTTACTAAATTTAATAACAGAGAAGTCAAATTTTTGACCAATTAGTTTTTCTGTCGAGAGTACAGGTAGGATATCAACCTGAGAGTTAGGGAGAAAGGCCATTATCCCTTGAAAGTCAACGTAAAAGCCGCCTTTTATGCACTGGGAGACTATCCCCTCTATTGTGCTTTCATCTTCAACCGCCTTTGCTATCTCATCCCAGACCTTAAGTTGCTCGGCCTTACGTTTTGAGAGCCTGACGTATCCGCGCTCATCTTCCCATTTTTCAAGAAGGATTGATATCTCTTCTCCTGGAGCAACTGTTGGTTGACCATTTTTATCTAAAAATTCATCAAGAGAGATTACCCCCTCTGATTTACACCCTATATCAACAACTACTGAGTCCTTTGTAATCTGAACAACGGTGCCTTTAACAAGCTCACCTTCTTTTAACTTTGTTAAACTTTGCTCATAAAGCTGCTGAAAATCCATCTCTACATCTGCAGTCTGCGTTTCGGGATTATCCTCCATGGTTACCATATCTATCTTTACCCCCCACACCTATTCTTTTTTTCTATATTTTGAAAAAATATACCACAAATTCTCTTTAAGTTCAACCCCTTACAAATTTTTCATAATTAAATCTTAAAGGCTTGGAAGACACCTAACTAACCCTCTCTATGACCTCTTCAATTATCCAGTTTGGAGTAGAGGCTCCGGCTGTAACACCTAGGCGGTTTATCCCAACAAACCAGGACTCTTCAATCTCGTCTGCGGTCTCGATGTGGTAGGTCTTTGGTTGAATGGATCTACATATATCTGCCATACGCCTTGTATTTGCGCTGTTTTTTCCGCCAACGACTATCATCGAATCAACCAACTTTGATAGCTCCACGCTCTCCTTTTGTCTAACACTCGTTGCACTGCAGATTGTATTAAAGACCTTTATTTCCTTGGCCTTAGGCACACAGTACGCTGTTATTGCTTGAAGGTTTTCCTGAGACTGTGTGGTCTGGGCAACGATACCAATCTTTGAACACTGTGATAAACCCTCAAGCTCACCAACAGAGGCGGCAACTATTATCTCTTCTTTGCCGTAGCTGACAATGCCCCTAACCTCTGGGTGTTCTTTCTCACCAACAACAATTACAGTGTAGCCATCGGCAGTGAGCTCACTTACAAATTCCTGGGTTTTTTTAACAAACGGACAGGTTGCGTCCAAGACCTTTAGTCCTTTTTTCTCAGCAGTCTTACGCTCTGATAGTTTTGCCCCGTGAGAGCGAAGTATTATTGTCCCGCTCTTCATATCTTCAACACTCTCAGTTATCTTTATATTAGACTCTTTATCGAGTTTATCCACAACCTGGGGGTTGTGGATAATTGGCCCAAGCGTACTAATCTCGCCGTCCGAGACCTCGGCACAATCAGTTGCCATATTTATAGCCCTCTTTACGCCAAAACAAAAACCAGCACTCTTTGCAATTAAAATCTCCAAACTCAAAACCTCTTATCTTTTATTTATTATTTAATAAAATTATTTACTTAAGTCTCTCGTCAAAGGCCTCTATGATTTTCTCAGTTACTTCCTTAATACTCAACTTGCCAGTATCTATTAAGACTGCGTCCTTGGCAGTCTCAAGCGGGGCGTGCTTTCTGTTTTTATCACGCTCGTCTCGCTCTCTAAGTTCTTTTTGTACCTGTCCTAATTCTTCACTTACTCTTTGCTCTGTATCGCTGCTACGTCTCTGTGCTCGAACCTCTTCTGAGGCATCTAGGAATATCTTAATATCAGCATCCGGGAAAACAACTGTACCAATATCACGCCCCTCCATAACAAGGCTACCTTGGGTTGCCATATTACGTTGAAGGTGTGTTAGGTAGTCTCTAGTACTTTTTTTTGTAGATACAAGTGAAGAGAGCTTTGTTGCCAAAGGCGTTCTTATTAGTGATGTAAAGTCCTCATTATTAAAAAAAATCTTTGGCCCAGCAAGTTCCAAGTCCTTACTATCCTCAAATCTAATTTCAACGGTCTTTGAGAATTTCTCTATTGCCTCATCACTCTGGGTATCAATACCACTATTTTTTGCACCTATGGCAAAGGCTCTGTACATCGCCCCAGTATCAACATACTTATAGCCGTAGTGTTTTGCAATAAGGCGCGATACAGTTGACTTGCCAACCCCAGAAGGGCCGTCAATTGCAATTATCTTTGGTACAGTCCTCACTTGTTTCTTACTCTCTCTAACAAATCAAAGAACCCTGGAAAGGATACATCCACGCAACTTGCATCTTTTATTTTTATGCCCTTTTTTGATAAAAGTGCAGAGACAGCCAGAGCCATCGCAACCCTGTGGTCTCCGTGGCTATCAGTTAGGCCACCGTAAACAGGGTTATGATTCCCACGGCCCTGAATAAGAATGCCATCTGGTCTCTCCTCTACCTCAGCCCCTATCTTTGTAAGCTCCTCGGCCATGACAGCTATTCTGTCACTCTCTTTTACCCTAAGCTCTCCTGCCCCGCTTATGGTGGTTTCTCCATCTGCAAATAGTGCAACCACGCAGATTATAGGGAACTCATCAATTGCAGGCAAAAGTAAAGAGCCGTCAATGTCTATTCCTTTTAGTTTTGAACTTTTAACACGTAGCGAAGCAACAGGCTCACCAACCTTAGAGGCGACCGTATCCTCAAGCGTAATATCAGCTCCCATCAACTTTAATATATCTATTATGCCATATCTTGTGGGGTTTATACATATGTTTTTTATAAGTATTTCAGAATTTTTTGTGATAAGAGCGGCAACAATAAAGAAGGCCGCTGAAGAGATATCACCGGGAACAAATACGCGAGTACCTTTTAAGCTCGCCCCGCCACTTACGCTTACTTTCAAACCTTCTAGGCGAATATCCACGCCAAAATTCTCTAGCATTAATTCTGTGTGATCGCGACTCTTGGCAGGCTCTATTACAGAGGTCTCGCCGTCTGCAAAAAGCCCAGCTAGGAGCAATGCTGACTTTAGTTGTGCACTCGCAACAGGGGTTCTGTAAGTAATTCCCTTAAGTTTTTTTCCCTCTATATTAAGAGGTAATTTATCCCCTCCCTCAGCTCCAGATATATCAGCACCCATCAAGGTTAAGGGTTCTACAACACGTTTCATTGGGCGACCCCTTAGGGAGGCGTCCCCTGTTAGAGTGGAGGAGAAACCTTGCGCCGAGAGAAGCCCTGTTAGGAGGCGGGCAGTTGTGCCAGAATTACCACAGTCAATAACGCTTGTTGGTTTTTTCAGTCCGTCTTTACCTGCGCCAGTTATAGTAAGCTCACCATCAACAGGCGAAGATATAGTAACTCCCATACTCCTAAAGGCGGCAATAGTTGAGAGGTTATCCTCACCCTCCAGAAAACCACTAATGGTGGTTGTCCCCTCAGCGATTGAACCAAAGATTACAGCCCTGTGAGATATAGACTTATCCCCTGGAATGGTAATCTCACCGCTTAGAGGTGTATCTGCGGGCATGACTGAATAAGTGTCTATTTTTTTTGGAGAGTTATTATTCATAAATAATAGTATGTTAGAGCGAAAAGTTTATTTTTGATTTCAACTAATGAGAGAGTCCCTGACCTTCTTTGCCTTTGAAAAAATTTGATTTAATTTATCGAATTTTTCTTCAGCAATGAGGGAGCGAATCTGCTTAATAGAACCCTCAAAATCATCGATACACCTTAAGAGTGCGTCCTTATTTAAGGCACATATCTCAGTCCACATATCTGGGGAGCTTGAAGCAATGCGGGTAAAGTCTTTAAAGCCACCAGCAGAGTAAGAGAGAATCCCCTTCCCGCTCTCCTCGATACCAGAGTCAGTGGAATGTTGCAGAGAAGACTCTGCAACAGTATTAACAAGTGAATAGGCAATGACATGTGGCAGGTGGCTAATGGCCGCTAAGATTAAGTCGTGAGAAACAGAGTCCATAATAACAACATCACTCCCAACGGCCTCCCAAAGTCGGTGAACCTGTTTGAGTGCGTCTTTATCTGTATGCTCTGTTGGGGTTAATATGCAGCGTTTACCAGTGTAGAGACCAAGGAATGCAGCCTCAACACCAGAGTGCTCTGTTCCTGCGATTGGGTGCCCTGGGACAAAATGCACGCCCTTTGGTAAAACCTTTTTAACTGCGTCTATTACAGCCCCCTTAACACTTCCCCCGTCAGTTATAATAGCACCAACCTTAAAACCATTACTTGCCTCGGAAACGACCTTTGCAATAGAGGTAACAGGAACGGCAATAAAAATAAGATCGGCGTCTTTAACACCCTCAGTTGCGTCACAGGTAAAGTCGTCAATAACACCAAGTTCGACGGCACGCTCTAGGTTTGGCAGACTCCTGCCAACACCAGTTACGCTCCCTACCATGCCTTTTTCTTTTAAGGATATAGCAAGGGAGCCGCCGATTAGGCCAACGCCAATAATCGTAACTTTTTTAAAATACGGGGCTGACGACAAGGTATCCGTTGCTCCTCTTAAAGGGTTCTACCAATGGCAGTTGCTATTTTTCTCATGTCTTTCATAAGCATATCAAACTTTGTTGGTTTTAGAGACTGAGCACCATCACAAAGTGCGTTCTCTGGATCTGAGTGAACCTCAATTAATAGGCCGTCAGCACCAACAGCAATAGCAGCCTTTGCCATTGGGGCAATGAGATCCCACCGACCTACGGCATGGCTTGGGTCAATTACAACAGGAAGGTGCGTTTCTTCCTTTAAGATAGGAACTGCACTTAGGTCAAGTGTATTCCTAGTTGCGGTCTCATAGGTTCTAATCCCACGTTCACAGAGGATTATCTTGCTATTACCCTCAGCCGCAATGTACTCGGCACTCATAAGAAGTTCTTTTATTGTCCCTGAGAGTCCTCGTTTTAAGAGTACTGGCTTTCCAGCCTTACCAACCTCGCTAAGAAGGCGAAAGTTTTGCATATTACGCGCACCAATCTGGATAACATCAGCGTACTCGGCAATTAGCTCTGTATCACGAGGATCCATAAGCTCGGTAACTACAGGGAGTCCAGTCTCATCACTTGCCGAGCGTAGATACTTTAGACCTTCTTCACCAAGACCCTGAAAGGAGTAAGGTGAGGTTCTTGGTTTAAAAGCCCCTCCCCTTAAAAATTTTGCACCACTGTCTTTTACCTTCTTTGCACAGTCTATTAAAAGAGCTTCAGTCTCGACACTACAAGGGCCTGCGATGACTCGAATCTCGCTACCACCGATATCTGTATTACCTATTTTTATTACAGTTGGGTCGTCTTTAAAGTCCCTGCTTACTAGTTTGTATGGTTTTTGAATTGGCATTACACTCTCAACGCCAGGAAGTGCCTCAAGTGGGGCTTCTGATAGCTTTGACTCATCCCCTATTGCCCCTATTATGGTACGTTCTTTTCCCTCTGATAAATGGACTGCTAGTCCAAGAGCCTCTATCTTTTCCTTTATATGTTCGACCTCTTCTTTGGTCGCATTCTTCTTAAGCACAATAATCACGGCTACTACCTCCAATTTTTTTACTACCCTTTTAAAGTTATTTTTTTAATACCTATCAATTAATTCTTTTTAAATTTGACCCTGCTACTGCTTAATTAAAACACTTTGCAGGGTCTCTATAAATCGCTTATTCTCTTCTGGCGTACCAACATTTATGCGTATATACTCACCAAGGCCGTACCCAGCCATGGGGCGAACTATAACACCTTTTTTCAAGAGCCCATCGTAAATCATCTTGCCATCACCAACTTTAATTAGAAAAAAATTAGCCTCTGTTGGTACGTACTCTAAGGAAAGTTTATCTAACTCACTATAAAGATACTCTAAACCCTCGGTATTATTCTTTATTGAAAGTTCAACGTGAAGCTTATCATCTAGAGCAGATAAGGCCGCAACCTGAGCGAGGGAATTTACATTAAAGGGCTGACGAACACGTTCCATATAATTGATTAAACTTGCGTCTGCTACACCGTACCCAACACGAAGACCCGCAAGGCCGTAAATCTTTGAGAAAGTCCGAAGCACAATAAGAGTCCTACCCTGCTTTAAGTACTCAAAAGAGTCTGGATAATCAGGGCTCTTTACAAACTCGGCATATGCCTCATCCATACAAACAATGACATCTTTAGGGAGGGCATCTAAAAAATCCTCTAATTCCTTAGCACCAACGATTGTACCTGTTGGGTTATTTGGGTTTGCAATAAAGACAAGCCTTGTCTTTGGAGTAATCTGCTCAAGCATCGCAGGCAGGTCAATTGTAAGATCCTTTAGAGGTACAAGTTTTGTCTCTCTTCCTGCGGCCTTGGCAATAATAGGGTAAACAGCAAAGGAAGGATCTCCTGCCAAGATAACCTCACCCTCACCAACAAAGGTTCGTATGAGGAGTTCGATAATCTCATTACTTCCATTGCCGACGATTATCATATCCTCAGAGACATTATGAAACTTTGCCAAGCGTTGCTTTAGGTAAAAACAAGAACCGTCTGGGTAGCGGTGCAGATTAAAGAGAGCACTCGTTACTGCAGCAACTGCCTTCCCGGAAGGCCCAATTGGGTTCTCATTACTTGCGAGTTTAATTGACCCGCTTATCCCAAGCTCACGCTCAAGCTCCTCAATTGGCTTTCCAGGTGGGTATGGTTTTAGGGTTTCAATGGCCTCAGAGACCTTAATTTTATTTTTTTCTGTCTTCATTTTTATCAGATTAGCACTTAACACTAACTATCAAATAGTTACTGCAACCTGTTGTTTTATTTAGATTTTGTATAAGACCCAAGGACTTTCATGAATGATGCCATCTCGTCCAATTCACCTATTGCATCGCTAATGTTTTCCTCTGATTTGTGGCCATCAATATCAAGAAAAAAAACGTATTCCCATGCCTTTTGCTTAAGCGGTCTGGACTCAATCTTTGTGAGATTAATCCCACGCGAGGCAAAGGGTTTCAGGAACTTATATAAAGCTCCCGGAGAATCCTTAATTGCAAACATAAGAGAGGTCTTATCAGCACCTGTCTTTGTGCTCTCTTTTTTCCCAATCACAAGGAAACGCGTCATATTGTACGGGTTGTCTTGGATGGTATCTTCAACAATCTTTAGGTCGTAAAAAGTTGCCGCGGCCTCACTTGCAACAGCCCCAACTGATGGATCATTCTTTGCCATCTCAGCAGCCGTTGCAGTCGAGACTACCTCAACAATTGGGATATTTGGCATATTTATCTTTAGCCACTGCACACACTGAGCTATTGCGTGGGGGTTTGAGCAGACCTTTTCAATATCTTTAATATTCCCGCTCTTATTTAAAAGTAAGGTTGTTGCTTCTAAAAGTATCTCAGCACTTATCTTTAGCTCTGAATTAATGAACATATCAAGGGTGTGATTTACAACCCCCTCGGCAGTGGACTCAATTGGGACAACCCCATACTCGGCCTTACCACGTTCGACATCATTAAAAACACTCGATATCTCTTCCTTTGGGATAAATTCACCGCTTAGACCAAAATGTTTCATTGAGGCAAGATGGGTAAAGGTTGCATTTGGCCCAAGAAAAGCAATCCGAAGAGGTTTCTCAAGTGAAAGAGAGGCACTCATTATTTCTCTATAAATACTGCGAAGAGCTTTTTTTGGAAATAAACCCTTGCTAAGTTCTTCAATGCGTCTGTAGACAGCACGCTCTCGGTCTGGGGCATAGAACTCAGCATTGGTCTTCTCTTTGGTCTTCCCGACCTCCAAGACAACCTCTGTGCGTTTATCCAAAAGAGCAATGAGCTCACTATCAATAGCGTCTATTTTGTCTCTTAAATTATCCAGATTTTTTGCGTCTTTCATGGCATTCCTTAATGGGACGTAACCCTTTAAAATATAATCTCTTAGAACTTCTTAGAATAGATTATTTGCTGAGGAAAATCAATGAGTATTTGGGGTGTTTTAAAATTTTCAGGTGATTTGGTAATTATGGCTGATTATTTTGAACTAATCCAGAACCTTATATGTTTTAAGGTATTTAAGTATAGAGATGTAGACAAAAAAGAGGACTGTTATTATAAAGCAGGACGTAGTAATCCTTGTGAGTACATCCCATGCTCTCGCAATAGAAAAAATCTCTAAAAAGGTGTCGTTTTTTATTAAATCATCCATGACCTCAAGCGGAAGGTAGATTTTAAAGACCATGTTGCCAAGATAGTTTGGTAAAACCATCAGTAAGATCGCACTTACACAATACATATAGACCTTCTTTTTAAAAGATTTACTTTTACCAGCAAAGGT
>JAGLUZ010000139.1 GCA_023134165.1 Deltaproteobacteria bacterium
TATTATCTTATCGCCGTAGAAAATAATATCCAAATCTATTAGCCTTGGCCCCCACCTAATATTCTCCTGTCTGCCCATATCCGTCTCAATTGATTTTAAAAACTTTAAGAGTTCCCGTGGCAAAAGTTCGGTCTCGACAATAACGACCTGATTAATAAAATCGCCTTGATCTTTCACGCCCAAAGCAGGAGTCTCATAGATTGAGGAATTTTTTATTACTGTCGTATGAGCGCACCCTAGGCGCTTTATTGCCTTCTCGCAGTTTTCTTGGCGGCGACCAATATTAGAGCCAATTGCAATAAAGACTCTTTGCCTCATAGCACGTAACGCAGTAAGTTTTTAAAATGAAAGCTCAAGTTCTTTAAGCCTCTTCCCTACCTCTTCGATTACACGAACCTCATCGAGTTGCCCCTTGGCCTCAAATGTTGCCGAGAAGCGAAGAAAAGCTCCGCAGTCGTCCCACGGCACAGTAGAGATAAGCCCCTCTGTAATTAAGAACTCAGAGGCTTGCTCTGCATTTTCAAATTTAACCTTTCCGCCCTTGGCACTAATTGGTGCTTCTACATATAGGTAGAAAGACCCGCCAGGCATCTCGGCCTTAAAGCCAGCTGAGTTTAATGCTACAACAAGCATCTCAAGGCGTTTTTTATACTTGGCCGCTGTCTTTTCAGTAATCTCAGGATGATTTAGTGCATAGACACCTGCCTTCTGTATGGCTACAAATTGACCAGAATCATAGTTATCTTTTACGTGGGCAAATGCCTTTATAACCTTTGCATTACCAACAAGGAAGGCTAGACGCCACCCAGTCATATTGTAGGCCTTGGAAAATGAGTGAATCTCGATACCGACGTCTTTAGCACCAGGCACTGATAAGAAACTTAAAGGCTTCCCATCCATTGAGAGAGCGCCGTAAGCCGCATCATGAATAACTATGATGTCATTTGCCTTTGCAAGGGCAACAACTTCTTTAAAGAACTCAGGGGTTGCACTTGCCCCAGTCGGGTTATTTGGGTAATTCAAGTACAGCAGTTTTGCCTTTGCAAGCTGAGTTTTTCTAATCTTACTTAGATCTGGTAAAAAACCATTTTTCTTTAAGAGTGGCAAGTTTACAACCTTACCACCGTGCCACTCAGTATGGGTTGCAAGTACAGGATAACCAGGCACTGTCATCAGGGTAATGTCCCCGCGATCTATAAAAGCATCTGGGAGCATCGCAAGAGCAGGTTTTGAACCAATAGAGTGAATGACCTCTTTTTCTGGGTCTATTCCACTAACCCCAAAGACCTTATCCATATACTTTACGGCGGCCTCTTTTAACTCAACAATTCCGTTATCCGCATAACCGCGGTTCTCTGGTTTTGCACACTCTATTTTTAATGCCTCCACAACCATCTGTGAGGCCATGTCATCTGGCTCACCAACACCAAAATCAAAGAGCTCTTTCCCGGGGTTTGCCTTCTTGGCCTTAATCTTTGCCCGCTTTATCTTCTCAAACTTATATACCGTTGTATCTGTACCAAAGGCGTCTCCACCAAGTCTCTTGGCAAATAGCCCCTGAATATAATCCTTACCCATTATTAAACTTACCTCCAGTTAGTATCAAAAAAGTCTTTGCCAGATAACCTGGCAAATAACTATTTAATATAATTTAAAACTTATTTTTTTATAACTCTATTCTTAAGGCTTCCAATGCCTTCTATAAAGATCTCAACCTCGTCTCCGTAGTGCATCTTACCGATACCAGAAGGTGTTCCTGTTGCGATTACATCGCCCGGGAAGAGTGTCATCACAGAAGATACAAAGCTTAGGAGTTCAAAGACCCCAAAGACCATATCACTTGTTGGAGAGTCTTGCACAACCTCGCCCTTAAATATCGTCTTGATACGCAAAGTCTCTGGGCGAAGGTCTGTCTCTATCCAAGGGCCAATCGGGGCAAATGTATCAAAACCCTTTGCACGCGTATACTGGGTATCTGTTTTTTGAAGATCCCGCGCCGTAACATCATTAAAACAAGTATAACCGAGTATATGTTCCTTTGCTACCTCTGGGGCAATGTCCTTTGCTTTCTTCCCAATTACTACGCCAAGCTCGCCCTCATAATCAATACGTCTAGACATGTGTGAGGGATAAATTATATCCTCACCCGGCCCAATTACCGCTGTTGGAGGTTTTAAAAAAATCATCGGCTCTTTAGGGAGCTCTTTATTAAATTCCTCAGCATGTGCCTTATAATTTAGGCCAATTGCAATTATCTTTGAAGGTAGAGTAGGGGCAAGTAAGGTTACCGCATCTAGGTTAAATACTCGCTCCCCTTTTCTTAAGTCTAAAGTATCAAAACCCCCTGCACGCCCGAGTACGTCTCCAGATTTCAATTGAGTTATAATCTCACCCTCAATTATTCCAGAGAAAACCTCTTCGCCAGATTTAAAACGCGCAAGCCTCATTTTTTCTTTTTACCAATCTTCTTACGACCCCCAGCGCCTTTTAAGGAATTTAACTTTAACCTAAGGGCATTTATCTTGATAAAACCTTCTGCGTCTTTCTGGTCATATACGTCTTCCTCTTCAAAGCTTGCAAGCTCTGGGTCGTAGAGTGAATGAGGGGAGAAACGCCCAGCAACAATTACATTTCCCTTATATAGTTTTAACCGTGCCGTGCCTGTAACAACACTTGCAGCCTTATCAATAAAGGCTTGAAGAGCCTCACGTTCAGGAGAGAACCAATAACCATTATAGATAATATCAGCATACCTAGGGACAAGGCTATCACGAAGATGCATGACCTCTCTGTCCATGGTAATGGATTCAATTGCCTTGCGTGCCTCATGGAGGATTGTTCCGCCCGGGGTCTCATAAATTCCACGCGACTTCATCCCAACGTAGCGACTCTCTACGCAGTCAAGCCTGCCGATTGCGTTCTTACAACCAAGAGAATTTAACCTCTCTAAAAGTTTTACTCCACTAAGCCGCTTACCATCAACTGTAATAGGTGTGCCTTCTTTAAAGCCAATCTCAACGTAAGTTGGTTTATCAGGCGCACGCTCAAGTGGAACTGTCATTACGTAAGTATCTTTTGGAGGCTCAATTGATACGTCCTCAATAGAGCCACCCTCAAAACTAATATGCAGTAAATTTCGGTCCATGCTGTATGGTTTTTTCTTTGAAGCACTGACATCAATTTTATGTTTTTTTGCATAGGCTAGCAAATCAGCACGCCCTTTAAATTCCCACTCTCGCCAAGGGGCAACAACCTTTATCCGTGGGTTTATTGAATAATACCCAAACTCAAAACGCACCTGATCATTACCCTTCCCTGTTGCTCCGTGACAAACAGCATCTGCTCCAACTGCCTTTGCAACGGCCATCTGTGCCTTTGCTATTAGAGGGCGAGCAATAGAGGTGCCAAGCAAGTAGCCGGCCTCATAGACGGCTGCTCCCCTGAGCATTGGAAAAACGTAGTCTTTTACAAATTCCTCTCTTAGATCTTCTATAAATATCTTGCTTGCTCCGCTCTTTATGGCTTTTTTCTTAAGCGGCTTTAGCTCCTCGCCTTGGCCAACATCAGCGGCAAATGCAACAACCTCACAACCGTATTTTTCCTTTAACCACGTTATGATGACTGAAGTATCAAGGCCACCAGAGTAGGCAAGTACTACTTTTTTAATTTTCTTTTCCATTTTTCCTTATCCTAGATTTTCTTATATTTTTTTTGGATACAAAACTGTTTCCAATTTTTTTCTTTTTTTTCAAGCCTACCTTAGATAATTCACGACTTTTCTTTTCAACCAGCCCCGAAAATCCTAAGTTAAAAGTTTCTCAAGTATTGCTTTCTGAATATGGAGCCTATTCTCGGCTTGATCCCAGACAGCGGAATTTTTACCGTCTATGACGTCCCCTGTTATCTCTTCTCCACGGTGGGCTGGCAAACAGTGAAGTACCATGGCATCTGGCTTTGCAAGTTCGAGGAGTTCTTTATTAATCTGAAAACCCTCAAAATCTTTTCTCCGCTCTGCGTCCTCACTCTCTTGCCCCATAGATGCCCAGACATCGGTATTAAGAACGTCTGCATTTCCTGCGGCTTCTTCTACGCCAACACATATCTTTAGGTTTGCCCCCCTCTCCTTTGCAAAACTAACTAGACCTTTGTCTGGGCAGTATCCGCTTGGGCAAGCTATCGATAATTCAAAACCACAGAGAGCAGAGGCCTCAATCCAAGAGTTTGCCATATTGTTTCCGTCTCCAATCCACGAGACCTTAAGCTCACCTAACCCGGCAAAGTTTTCCTGAAGACCCTTTTTTTCAACAATAGTCATAACGTCAGCTAATATCTGACAAGGATGGTGTTCATCTGTTAAGCCGTTTATAGTTGGAATCGTTGAGAATTTAGCAAATTCCTCCACGATTTCGTGGCCAAAAGTTCGAACAACAACACCGTCAGCGTAGCCAGAGATTACGCGTGCGGTATCCTTCACAGGCTCACCTCGGCCAACTTGAGAGTCTGCAGAGCTTAGGAAAACAGAGGCCCCTCCAAGCTGATTCATCCCAGCCTCAAAAGAAACGCGCGTACGAGTGGAGGCCTTATCAAAGATAAGGACAAGGGTCTTTCCGCTAAGCGGAGTATAACGCTCGCCTCTTTTGTAGGCCTGCTTCAGCTCCAAGGCACGTTTGATGAGTGCCTCAAGGTCGGCTTTTGTAAGATCAAATATAGTTAAAAGGTCTTTCATAATTTTTCTTTTGGAACGCTAATAAGTAACACAATCAAATCTTATTTTCCAGTTTTTGGTAATTCTTAGGCAAGTTCACCTCGAAAAACCATCTTTGTTTTTCCAGCTATGAGAACCCGCCCGTCCCTTAAGGTAACAGATATCTCTCCGCCCCTCTTAGAGAGTTGGAGTGCGCTTAGGTTATCCTTCCCTAGCTTCTTTGACCAAAAAGGGGCAAGTACAGAGAGAGCAGAACCAGTAACAGGGTCTTCGTCTATCCCAACACTCGGTGCAAAAAAGCGAAGCAAATAGTCAGCGTTATTCGTACTTGACTGAGCCGTTACAATAAAACCTCGGCTTGGTATTTTCTTTAAAAGCTCAAAGTTTGGAGCAAGCTCTCGCAACTCAGCCTCAGAGGAAAGAAGAACCAAATAATCATAGAGACCTCGACCAAGATAAGCGGGTCTTACCCCGAGTGCTTCCTCTAAACCCTCCAAAGGTTCTGCCTCTTCTTCAAACTCAAGTGGAAGCTCAAGGTTTATTTTTTTACCACTCAACCCTGCGACAAGAACCCCACTCTTTGTGAAAAATTTAATTGGCTTGTCTTTTTTCACCTCGCCGCAGTCCCAAAGTACGCAGGCTGAGGCAAGTGTTGCGTGGCCGCAAAGGTCGACCTCTGTATTTGGGGTAAACCAACGAAGATTAAAACCACCTGTAGATTTTGATAAAAAAGCCGTCTCAGAGAGGTTCATCTCCATAGCGAATTTTTGCATCCACTCGTCATCTACAAAATCTGGCAACTTATCTGGTAAGATACAAACCGCCGCCGGGTTTCCGCTAAAAGGAGCGTCCGTTACAAAGGCATCAACTTGGAAGATTTTAATCATAGTAATAGGTTCACTTGAAAAGAAACACCCCTACTCAAGCCTCTTCCAAGACCCCTCTAAGTATACCTATCATCTCATCCACTTCGGCACTAGTAATAATTAGCGGCGGTAAAAAACGAAGTACTTTATCTGCGGTGCAGTTTATTATCAGCCCACGCTCCAAGCACTCCAGGACAATACCTGCTCCGGGTTTTGTAAGCTCCATAGCAACAAGTAGCCCCATGCCACGAACCTCTTTTATAAAATCAAAATCACCCTTAAGTTTATTTAATTTTTCCATCAAATACTCGCCAACTTTTTCTGAGTTTTGAAGGACGTCTTCCTCTAATATTGAATTTATCGTAGCAAGGCCAGCTGAGGTGGACAAAAAATTCCCCCCAAAAGTTGAGGCGTGGCTACCTGGGCCAAAGGCACTGGCGACTTTATCAGTTGCACACATCGCTCCAATTGGAACGCCGTTTGCAAGCCCCTTTGCAAGGGTCATAATGTCTGGCTCAATGCCGTAGTGCTCGTAGGCAAATAATTTTCCCGTACGCCCAATACCTGTCTGGACTTCATCGAGTATCATCAATATACCTGCTTCGTCGCAGAGCAAGCGAACGTCCTTTAAGTAATTTGCCGCTGAGATATTAACCCCTCCTTCGCCTTGTATTGGCTCAAGAAGAACGGCCGCAGTTGTATCATCTATGGCATCTCTTAGTGCATCAATATCGCCAAAAGGAACATAGGAGAATTTTTCAAGCATTGGTTCAAAACCTTCTTGAATTTTTTTCTGCCCAGTTGCGGCCATTGCACCGGTCGTTCTTCCGTGAAAGCTACGCTCCATTGAGATAACACGGTGGCGTTTTTTGCCAGAGTTTTTTTGAACGGAAAAATATTTTCTAGCTAATTTTATCGCCGCCTCTACGGCCTCAGCCCCAGAGTTGGAGAAAAAAGTTTTATCAGCAAATGAATTCTCTGCAATTAATTTTGCAAGTTCGGCCTGTGCCTCGATATGAAAAAAATTAGAGGTATGAATTAAAGTCTCTGCTTGTTTTTGTATGGCCTCGGTAACACGCGGATGCGAATGCCCAAGGTTACAGACCGCAAGTCCTGCTAGAAAATCCAAGTAAACCTTACCATCAGCATCTGTAAGGCGTGCGCCTTTACCACTTACAAAGGCCTTTGAAAATCGACCGTAAGTGTGCATCACAAAATCTTCAGTCATCTTTGCTATTTTTATATTTGTCATAATTTTTTTTACCTCTATATTTCTTAGAGCCTCTCACCTGTTGTTATCCTCACAAGGTCGCCGCCCTCAAAAACAAGGTAGCGTAGGAAGCCGCCCTTAGAGAGGCTATAGGTCCACCGCTCGATACGAACACTCTCACGAACAATAAAAACGTCTTTTTCACAGTCCGTATAATGCCCTGTATCTTTTAGACCTATCACCTCTTTTGCAAGTGGCTCACCGCACTTCATCTCAATTACGGCCATGGTATCTCCAAGTGAGATAATGGAGCGACCGCACTGCATTGAGCTATCTCCACTTGCGTGTACAGGCAAAGGAGGGAGAAATATTAGAGCGGCAATAGTTAGTAAAAATATTATCAAGACCTTCATAATAATTCCCCCTTTTTTGTGATATATATCTTACTTAGTCCTTGATTTTTTTCTTCACTCTTAAGACTCTTTCTATTCCAGAGAGGTCTTTTAGAGTTTCTACTTCTTCAAAGGCCTTGCACTCTTCTACAATATTTAAGATATCTTTTGCCTGACCAAAACCAAATTCCATTAATAACGTACCGCCGGGCTTTAAAAACTTTGGTGCGTCATTTATAATCTTCCTAATCAAAATCAAACCATCGGTGCCGCCGTCAAGTGAGATGCGTGGTTCAAAAACACTTACCTCAGGGGCAAGTCCATCAATATCAGCAGAGTTGATATAAGGCGGATTTGAGGTTATTACATCAAAGCTCAGAGCCAAGTTTCTTTTATCTAATGCTTCAAACAGGTTACCTTCAAGATAATCTATCTGTGATGATACTTTATTTTTCTCTGCATTTGCCTTTGCAATAGCTAATGCATCTGAGCTTAGGTCTGTTGCAACAAGGCGCGAGTCCTTTAACTCGCTAGCAATAGAGATACCAACGCATCCGCTCCCAGTGCATAGGTCTAAGATAAGGGGGGTTTTTTTATCCTTTACGGCCAGAAGTGTTTCCTCTACGAGTTGCTCTGTCTCTGGCCTTGGAATTAAAACCTTTGGAGTGACCATAAAGGTCAGAGACCAAAAATCACACTCACCAGTAATATAGTTTAGCGGCTCACGCTTCTTTCGCCTCTTTAGCCACTGATTGAGTTCGACCTCTGCCCGTGCATTAAGAAGGCTTCCGTCTTTAAAAAAAACCGCTCCGGGTTTTATCCCAAGCAAGGTTGATAGCATCAAGAGTGCCTCACGTTTTGGAGCAGGCACACCATAAGAGCCAAGTGTTTCTTCAACCCCAACTACTATTTTCTGTAAAGTAGTCACTTCTTTTTAACTCCGCCTCGCCTTATAATCGTCCCAACACCAGCGTCAGTGAAGACCTCAAGCAAGACAGCATGCTCGACTCGACCATCAACAATATGCGCACTTGAGACCTCACCTGCTACGGCCTCAATACAGCACTTAAGCTTTGGTATCATCCCGCCGAGGGCGACTTTTTTTGTTATTAATTTTCTCGCCTCAGAGAGTCCAAGCGTTGTGATAAGATTTTTTTGCTTATCAAGGACACCTCTAACATCTGTTAGGAGAATTAATTTTTCTGCCTTTAAAGCCCCTGCTATTCTTCCAGCCGCACTATCGGCATTTACGTTATATGTATTACCCTTATCATCACAGGCAATTGGGGCGATAACAGGGATGAATTTTTCGCGGTCAAGATTCTCTATAACCTGCGGGTTAATGACGTCCACCTCACCAGCGTGTCCCATGTCCTTTCCCCTGACCTTAAGCTTCTTTGCCTTTATGAGACGACCGTCTTTACCACCAATACCAACGGCGTTTCCACCAAATTTATTGATCAGCCCTACAATTTCTTTATTTATCTTCCCCCCGAGCACCATCTCCACCACATCCATTGTCTCAGAATCTGTAGCTCGAACACCGCCAAAAAAAGTACTCTTCTTTCCAAGACGCTCTAGCATCTGCCCAATCTGTGGGCCCCCGCCGTGAACTACCACCGGGTTAATTCCAACGTACTTCATAAGGACGATGTCTCTTGCAAAGCTCTCCTTCAAGTCGTCCTTTTCCATGGCACTCCCGCCGTACTTTATGACGACAGTCTTACCGTAGAATTTACGAATATAGGGGAGAGCCTCAAATAAGACTTTAATTTTTTCTATGTGTTTTTTCATAATTATTCCTCTTTAATTGGTGAAAATGT
>JAGLUZ010000014.1 GCA_023134165.1 Deltaproteobacteria bacterium
TCTAAAGACATCTGTAACTTCACATATAACTTCAAATTTTTCTTTACAGGAAAATAAACATCCTGCCACGTGTTAGCTACTTTTTCAGAACGCATAGTTTTATAAAAATCACTACTTTTTAAATCAAGAACTGTTTCAATAAGCTCTGTTATTGAAAAGTTTATCGCATTAGCACCTTGCTCGCTAATACGCGTAATGATCCGTGTTTTTTCATTTTGAACCAAGTTCTTTAGCTCTTCGAGGTCATAGGTTGGTTGTTTTGACTTAGTCATATATTTGAACTAACTATTATACTCTTTCAATTTTACATGTCAAGAATAAAAGTATCACTATGATACTTTGTCTATATACTTATAATAAATCAAAAACTCTTAGTTGTCAATATCATCACCCCTTTTATATATGGAGTATTTTTTCTACCCCTATTTTTGCAACCATCTGTTTTTATTAACAAAATATCTATATTTTATTCTACCCTTGGTGTGCGTTAAAAAACTTTATCGCTCCACAAAAAAACTCCCCGCCTACAAAAGTAGGAAGGGAGTTTTTTTATATTTCAGTTAACCTTAAAAACAAATCATGCTATTTTAAAAACCTCTTAGCAATCATAGTACAAAGAGAACTCGTGAGGTGTTGGGCGAAGTCTCCCTGGATTAACCTCATTCTCCATCTTGTAATCTATCCATACGTCAATTACATCCTGGGTAAATACGTCGCCCTTGAGTAAGAACTCGTGATCATCTCTAAGAGCCTGAAGGGCTTCTTCCAAAGAACCAGATGCACTTGGTATCTCAGCTAATTCCTCAGGGGATAATCCGTAGATATTTTTATCAAGCGGCTCACCTGGATCAATCTTATTCTCAATCCCATCAAGGCCAGCCATGAGCATGGCACTAAAGGCCAAGTACCCATTACAGGAAGGATCAGGGAAGCGAAGCTCAATACGCTTTGCCTTTGGTGAGGAAGAGTACATCGGAATCCTAAGAGATGCCGAGCGGTTCCTACTTGAATAGGCTAGGTTGATTGGAGCCTCAAAACCAGGGACAAGTCTTTTATAAGAATTTGTCGAAGGGTTTGTAAATGCATTTAAGGCTCGTGCGTGCTTTAGGATGCCGCCTATGAAATGCATTCCCATCTCGCTCATTCCACCGTACTTATCTCCTGCAAAGAGAGGCTCGCCGTCCTTCCAAATCGAGATATGTGTGTGCATGCCTGTACCATTATCATCAAAGACTGGCTTTGGCATAAAGGTCGCAGTCTTATTCCAGCGTCTCGCAACATTCTTTACAATGTACTTAAACCACATGAGTTTATCGCTCATCTTTAAGAGACTATCAAAACGCATATCAATCTCCGCTTGACCAGCCGTTGCAACCTCATGGTGCTGACACTCTATCTCGATCCCAACCTGCTCCATTACAAGACACATCTCAGTTCTTATATCCTGTTGGCTGTCCGTTGGAGATACAGGAAAATAACCTTCCTTGTGACGTGGTTTGTACCCAAGGTTTGGTTGCTCATCACGCCCTGTATTCCAGATCCCTTCATTAGAGTCGAGGTAGTAAAACCCGTGATCCGAGCCCTGACTAAAACGGATATCATCAAAGATGAAAAACTCAGGCTCTGGGCCAATGTAGGCAGTATCCCCTATACCAGTGCTCTTTAGGTAGGCCTCAGCCTTCATCGCAATATTTCTAGGATCCCTAGAGTAAGGTTCTTTTGTGAGTGGGTCAAATATATTACAAATTAGCGAGAGCGTTGGAACCTCTGTAAATGGATCCATTCGAGCGGTAGTTGGATCAGGGATTACAATCATATCGCTTGCGTGAATAGGTTGCCACCCTCTGATGCTTGAGCCATCAAAACCGAGCCCGTCTTCAAAAAGATCTTCACTTAGCTCTGATGTTGGTATTGAAAAATGTTGCCATATACCAACAAAATCCATAAATTTAATATCTATCATCCTGACCTGATTCTCTTTTGCCATCTCTAATACGTCTTTCGGTTTCATCTACTGCTCCTCCTTCTTTATAGGTCTTATTATTATTTTTTTATTTATCAATTAGTAAGAATAATTTTTTTGGAAACTTATATTGCTTCCTCGCCCTTCTCACCAGTTCGTATGCGAACGACCTCATCAATTGGGAGAACAAAGACCTTACCGTCCCCAATCCTGCCGGTCTTTGCGGCCTCAACTATGGTCTCAACAACCTTAACAACAAGGTCTTCCTTTACAACAATCTCCATCTTTATCTTTGGTAGAAAATCCACTACATACTCTGCCCCTCGGTATAGTTCGGTATGCCCTTTTTGACGACCAAACCCCTTTACCTCAGAGACGGTTATACCTTGAATCCCGATTTCATTTAAGGCCTCTTTTACCTCATCGAGCTTAAAGGGTTTTATAATTGCCTCAACTTTTTTCATTAAATTTTCCTCCGTTTATAGAACCCCTTTGTATATTATGCATACTTCTTTGAATTCCTAACGATACCACATAAAAGCAGAGCCTGTAAAGAGGTCGTAAGTAAAAAGGGGGTTACTTTGATTGATAAAAGACCTTGCCTATTGTATGCCTTGCACCCTATAACTAATTGCAAGAAACATGCCTAATAATACTTGAGCAAATCCTTGTTTTTATAAGCAAAATAAAGGTTTTCTGGTTATTTCTTAGGCAACCTCATTATAATTGCATAAAATTTAAGCACCTTTATAGTTCCGAGGAAAAACCTCTTTTTCTCTAAATAGAAGTCCTTGTAAGCACTTGCTTGCTCTGGTAATATAGCCGTGTATCAAAGGAGTAATCTATGGGGCTTCGACTCGCAATAGACGGCTACAACCTACTCTGTGCTATCTCAGGTCACAATCTCGGAGGTAGTGATTTTGACGACGAGCGAGAACTCTTAATTGAGCGTCTCATCTCATATAAAAAATTTAAGAGGGCACGCATTACCATTGTCTTTGACGGAACTCATTCTGGAAAACTCCAGCGAGGCAAGGAAAATCACAGTGGTCTTCAGGTTATATTTTCACGAGGCGGAGAGCTCGCAGATGACGTTCTAAAGGAGATGGCAAAAGATATCGGGAGCGGTCTTACGATAGTAACCTCAGATAGAGACGTTGCTCACTTCGCAGAGAACCAAAACGCTATAGTCATACCATCAAATGAATTTGCGTATTTACTGGACGAATCTGAGTACGCTTTGGCCAAAGGCATAGAGGGAGATGGCGAGCTTGGTGACCTTGAAGAAGAAGACGAAGCTCCAACTTTTGGCAAAAAAAAAGGACCCTCCAGAAGAACTCCTAAAGAAGAACGCAGAAAAAAAGCACGTATTAAAAAACTCTAAAACTGAAACCCCCTTGTCGTGCGTATTATTCTATAGTTCTAAATAAAAAAATGTCAAAAAATCAAAACGAAAAAAAACGAATTATTGCCCTAACCGCATTTGGATTGACTTTTATAACATTTCTACTCTATCTTCCCTCACTCTCTTGCGATTTTGTGAACTGGGACGACGAGCACTACGTCTACGGCAACCCGCACCTGCATCTTCCGCTAATTGACTATATCAAATGGACATTGACCTCGGAGGTTGTTAGCAACTGGCATCCTCTCACTATGATACCCTACGGCATTGATTACAAGCTTTGGGGGCTAAACCCAACAGGCTACCACCTTACAAATATTATTTTACACGCCATAAATACTCTGCTCGTATTTGCCCTCGGACTATGCCTAATAAAAGCTAGTGAAAATACTTTAAAAAATAATTTTAAAATCACCGTCTTTATTGCCCTTTCAGCGGCTCTACTCTTTGGCTTACACCCAATCCATGTGGAGAGCGTTGCGTGGATTGCAGAACGCAAAGACGTTCTCTCTACTTTTTTCTTTCTTCTCGCAGTTATCGCCTACCTCTACTTTGCTCAAGCTAAGACAAAAAAAGTTCTGCTTTATTCTTTATCACTCATAGCCTTTGCACTCTCACTCATGAGCAAGCCAATGGCTGTTACACTTCCTGTAGTTCTTCTTATACTTGATTATTTTCCACTAAATAGAGGCTCAAATCTAAGAACTATACTCCTAGAAAAAATTCCTTTTTTCTTTTTAAGTGCCACTATATCCGTAACAACAATTATCTTTCAAGGTACCACAGGGGCTGTAGTATCCCTTGAGCGTCTTGACACAATTGACCGTATTCTTATTGCCATCCGCGCATACGGCTTATACATCTATAAAACAATCGTGCCACTGGAGTTTGCACCTTTTTACCCAGTAGTAAAAGAACCACTTCTTTTCTCTATTGAATACGGCGGCTCAGCTCTACTCGTTATTGTACTGACTATTTTGTCTTTATTTACAATAAAAAAATATAAAATTTTCTCTGCCGTATGGGGCTACTACCTAATCACGCTCCTCCCCGTAATTGGACTTATTCAGGTCGGTAATCAAATAGCTGCAGACCGCTACATGTACATTCCATCAATTGGGCCTTTCCTACTCATCGGTCTTGGCCTTGGACTTGGCTATCAAAGACTCAACAAAATACACTTAAAAGGACTCTTTATTTTTATTCTTCTTAGTGCAACTCTTCTCATATCACTAAAAACCATCTCACAACAACGTATTTGGAAGGACTCGGTAACACTTTGGAATTACGAGATTTCAATTTACGGAGACAAGTCTGACTTTATTCATAATAACCTTGGTCAGGCCTACTTTGATACCAGCGACAATGTGAGAGCAAAAAAGGAATTTGAAAGAACCCTACAGATTAACCCTGAGCATCCAAAGGCACTTAATAACCTTGGATATTTAGCCTACCAAGAAGGTGACTTAGACCGTGCCTTTAAACTTATAAAACGCTCTATTGAAGTTGATAGAAATTTCACCCTAGCGTATATAAATCTTGGAGCAATCTACGGAACAAGTGGAAAAATAAAAGAAGCGGCAAAGGAATTTAAATACGCCCTAGCCCTAGAGCCTGCAAACCCAAAGGCACACTTTAACCTTGGTCTTGCCTATAAAAATCTTGGGAGAATAGAGGAGGCTATAAGTGAGTTCCGTCTTGCTATAAAGTTTGACCCACTTAACCCAAGCTCGCACACGCAACTTGGACTTGTTTACGGATTCTCAGGTAACGAAGAACAAGCTCTCTTTTACCTGAAAAAATCTCTCAGACTTGAGTCAACAAATAAGAGCGTCAGGAATCTCATTAATCAAATTGAGTTAAAACAAAGATAACCTAACCTAATTTTTTTCCGAACTTACTCTCTGTGCCTTTGATGACCCTACCAAGGTTAGCCCTGTGTTTTACTATTATCAAGACTGCCATAATTACACCTAGCAAGGCTGGAAACCCAAAACCCATAAAGACAACTAAAAAAATAGGCATCACAATTGCTGAACTAATTGAGGCAACCGAGACGTATCTCGTAGTAAACAAAACTACTACAAAGATTACAAAACTTAGGAGAAGTGAGAGAGGGGAGATTACAAGATACAGCCCAACTGCTGTTGCAACCCCCTTGCCTCCTCTAAAAAAAAGATAGACTGGGAAGAGGTGACCTAGAAAAGTAAGTAGAGCAACAAGGCAGACCAATGGTTCAAATAAGGACTCTCCTCTAAAAACATACGTTGCAAAAAGAGTTGGTAGCGCTCCTTTTAGTGCGTCAAGGACAAGGGTTATTATTCCTGCCGTCTTCCCCGTTGTGCGTGCAACATTTGTTGCACCGATATTACCACTTCCAAATTTTCTTGGATCTACGCCACCAAAAGCTCTGGCAACAAGAATCGCCATCGGTACTGAGCCTATAAGATAAGCACCAAGAGAGAGGGAAAATAATATTAGATACAAATCAGTCATAACCAGTCCTACTCAACCGTTACACTTTTGGCGAGGTTTCTGGGCTGATCAACATCCGTACCCTTTAGGAGAGCAATGTGATAGGCCAAGAGCTGGAGCGGAATAGTGAGCACAATCGGCATTAGGTAATCTGGCACGCTCGGCACAGTTATCACGTCATCAGAAACGGCCTCGGCTGTTTTCTTACCTTCCTCAACAACGGCAATAATTCGCCCGCCTCTGGCCTTTACCTCCTCAACATTTGAGACCATCTTTGGTAAATATTTATCATCTGGAAGTAGGGCAAGGACAGGGACGTCTTCGTCAATTAGTGCAATTGGTCCGTGCTTCATCTCGCCAGCCGGGTAACCCTCGGCGTGGATATATGAAAGTTCCTTTAGCTTTAGCGCACCCTCTAGGGCGATAGGATAATTTATCCCCCTACCAAGAAAGAGAAAATCACTGTAGTGAAAATATTTTTTTGCTATCTTCTCAATCTGCTTTTCTTGCTGTAGTGCTTGCTCTATTACACCTGGTAGCTTTAAAAGTTCCTTTATCATATCGATGCCTTTTCTCTCATCGAGCTGCCCAGCTCTGCGAGCAAGATGGAGGGTAAGCATCAGGAGGGCAGTTAATTGAGCTGTAAATGCCTTTGTTGAGGCAACTCCAATCTCTGGGCCTGCGTGCGTATAAAGTGTCCACGCAGATGCGCGAGGAATTGAACTTTCTACTACATTACATATTGATATTACCTTTGCCCCTTTTCTCTTTACCTCTTTTATTGCAGCCAAGGTATCGGCCGTCTCACCGGACTGTGATATTGCAATGACCGGCGTCTTTGAATTTACCAGAGGTGAGCGGTACCTGAACTCACTTGAGACGTCAACCTCGACAGGAATCTTTAGGTACTTTTCAAGTAAAAATTTTCCAACCAAAGCGGCATGCCACGACGTACCGCAGGCAATTATATAAAACCTCTCAACTTCTTTTAAATCCATCTCCAAGCCATCAAAGAAAATATCCCCGCTTTCTTCCATGAGTTGGCCTCGGCAGGTATCGGTTATGGCACGTGGTTGCTCGTGCATTTCCTTTAACATAAAATGCCTGTACCCGTCCTTCTCTGCCATTACAGGAGTCCAATTTATCTGGCGAGGTTTTTTCTCGATTACTTTTCCCTCAAGGTCAGTCACCACAACCTCCCCTTTCGTTATACTTACTACCTCGCCATCACCCAAAAATATTGCACTCTTTGTTATATCCAGAACAGCTAAAAGATCTGAGGACAAGACATTTTCACCCTCACCAATGCCAACAACAAGCGGACACTCATGACGAGCGCCAACTATTTTCTCTGGCTCTTTTGAACTAACCACAGCAACGGCGTAGGTTCCCTTAATGCGTTTTAGTGAGGCTCTTAGAGCCTCTTCCAAAACTTTCCCGCTCTTTACTTTTTTACAAATCAGGTGCGCTAGGATTTCCGTATCAGTCTCACTCTTAAAGTTAGCACCTTCCTTTTCAAGCTCTACTCTTAGCTCTAGGTAATTTTCAATTATCCCATTATGGACAACTGCAACATCACCCTCGCGGTGTGGATGAGCATTCTCCTCACTTGGTCTGCCGTGTGTTGCCCACCTAGTGTGACCAATTCCAGTTTGCCCAAGCACTTCAGTATTTGTAAGTTTTGCAAGAAGGTTTTTTATCTTCCCCTCGCTTCTGACGAGAGTTAAGGCACCGTTATTTAAGACGGCTATACCAGAAGAATCATAACCCCTATACTCTAGGCGTTTTAGTCCCTCCAGGATTACCTCACTTGCATCTTTGCTTCCAACGTAGCCAACTATTCCGCACATAAAATCTCTTAGACCTTTTTCTTTTTATTTTTCTTTGACTTATTTTTTTTAGCTTTCTTTCTCTTTGCCCAGTCTTTTATATTTTTTTGCTCAGCCCTGGTGAGTGCAAGAGAGCTTGACAAAACATCCTTTGTAATTGTTGAGCCTGAGCCAATGTAGGCTCCCTTGCCAATTGTAACCGGGGCTACGAGCTGAGAGTCACTGCCAATAAAAACATTATCCTTAATAATTGTTCTATGTTTATTTACTCCGTCATAATTGCACGTTATCACTCCAGCACCGATATTAACGTCCTCACCGATTAGCGCGTCCCCAACATAAGAAAGGTGATTTATCTTTGTCCCCTTTCCAACCTTAGAGTTTTTAACCTCAACAAAATTACCAATTCGTGAACTAGCACTTAAGACAGTACCTGGTCTAATCCTCGCAAAAGGGCCAACCTCGGAGCCTGCCCCAATAACAGCATCCTCAATCACTGAGTGGCTTTTTATAATTACACCTGAGCCTATGGTTGAGTTCGTAATCTTTACGCCTTCTTCTATTATCACATCTGAGCCAATCCGTACCTGTCCTTTTAAAAATACATTTGGAGATATAACGGTGTCCTTGCCGATTTTAACGCCGTAATCAATATAGGTTGCCGAGGGGGCTGTAATAGTTACGCCGCCGAGCATTAGGGCTTTGAGTATTCTCTCTCTCACTGCGGCCTCAGCCTTTGAGAGTTCAAGGCGGTTATTTATTCCCATTACTTCGCTCTCATCAATTACCGTCAACGCACTTACGCCCTGCCCCTTTGACCGTGCAATTTTTATCAGATCTGGCAAATAGTACTCGCCCTGTTTATTGCTAGTCTTTAATTTTGCCAAATTTGACCGAAGAAATTCTAGGTCCGCAAGGTATATCCCACCGTTTACCTCACTTATCTTACGCTCTGAGGGAAGGCAGTCTCGCTCCTCGACAATTGAAGTAACGAGGTTCTCAGAGTCTCTAACAACTCGCCCATACCCCTTGGGCTTGTTTGTAATAAAAGAGATAAATGAAATTGCGTTCTTTGATTTTTTATCTTTTCCTTTTGGTTTTTTTTCGTGAACCTTAAAGAGAGCCTTTATAGTCTCTGCGGCTAGGAGTGGAACATCGCCTGAGAGGATTAAGACATCACCGCTTTGGTTCTTTAACTCTTCCATGGCACACTTCACGGCGTCACCAGTTCCGAGCTGAGGAGATTGTAGGACAAACCGAAGTTTGTCTTTTTTAAATTCCTCGCGAACCTGACCACTACCATGACCCGTCACGACAACAATTCGCTTGGCCTTGAGTTTTTTTAGTAAATCCACAGGATAGGAGAGTAGTATTTTCCCTGCTAATGGGAAAAGTACCTTTGGCGTTGAAGACTTCATTCTCGTCCCCTTACCTGCGGCTAAAATTATTGCAGTAAAGTTTTTCATATTTAAAAGAATATCCTATACATAAAGTTTGGTCAAGAGGAGCAAGGCTAGTTAACGCACTCACTTATCTTTATTTTACATCAAAAAAAAACGACCCGCCAAATTTAACGGATCGTAATTATTAAAATTTTAAAAAATTCCTCTATCTGGCCCTATAAATCAATTACTAAGTACCAAATACATGTTTAAATACTCCCACCAAAACTTTAGGGACAGAGAATTTACATACTAGATGGGACTTTAGTTTCCTGCCGCTTCTACCCTAGCCTCTGCATGCTCTTTCGAGATGAGAAGTTTTTTATAATCATGAGCGTCATCAGAGACGCCGCTTAATTTTTCTTCAGCTTCCCTAAGAGTACTTGCGGCTTCTTCTGAATCTATCTCAGTTGAAAGCTCTGCACTATCAACTAGAAGCATTGTCTTCTCTGGATAGACCTCAGCATACCCCGAACCAACAGCAAGGGTTAAGGTGCCACTTGAGGTTTCGCAGGTAACTACACCTGGTTTTAGAACTGATATAACGAGCGTGTGGTCGCGAAGTACACCGAACTCTCCGTCTGCACCGGGAGCCGTAACTATCTCAACCTCTTCGTTTAGTGCAATCCTCTGCGGGGTGACTATCTCTAAATTAAATTTTGCCATATTAAATTCCGTTATATGTGTACGTGATGCGTTATACGTAAAAACAACTTTTTTCTAACCGCATTTAACGTACAGTTTTTATTTTTTATCTATACCAAGTTCAAAGCTCACAAAAACACTTTCTTCAACCAAACCTACGCAATACTAAGAGCATGCGACTTTTTTTCCTTTACTTCGCTTCACGCAGAGCAGCCTCTTATCCCTCTGCCCTTAATTTTTCTGCCTTTTCAAGAGCCTCATTTATATCACCGACCATATAGAAGGCCTGCTCTGGGACGTCATCATGTTTACCATCAGCAATCTCATTAAAGGCCTTGATGGTCTCCTTAACTGGGACAAATTTTCCAGGTGTACCTGTAAACTGCTCAGCAACAAAGAATGGCTGAGAGAGGAACTTTTGAATCTTTCTAGCCCTTGCAACAGCAAGTTTATCTTCTTCACTAAGCTCGTCCATACCAAGGATTGCGATAATATCTTGAAGTTCTTTGTATTTTTGAAGTATCTGCTGAACCTTACGAGCTGTTCCGTAGTGTTCTTCGCCAACGATCTGCGGGTCAAGGATTCTTGAGGTTGAGTCAAGAGGGTCAACAGCTGGGTAAATACCAAGCTCGGAAATCTGACGAGATAGAACTGTAGTTGCATCAAGGTGGGCAAATGTTGTAGCAGGGGCTGGATCAGTTAAGTCATCGGCAGGAACATAGATTGCTTGAACCGAGGTAATTGAGCCCTTTGTAGTGGATGTAATACGCTCCTGGAGTTCACCAACATCTGTTGAGAGTGTTGGCTGGTATCCAACAGCAGACGGGATACGACCAAGAAGTGCACTAACCTCACTATTTGCCTGAACAAAACGGAAGATATTATCAATAAAGAGCAAGACGTCTTGGCCTTCTTCATCACGGAAGTACTCAGCCGCTGTTAGGGCTGTAAGTGCAACCCTTGCTCTTGCTCCTGGAGGCTCATTCATCTGACCAAAGACAAGGGCGGCTTTATCAATAACACCACTCTCCTTCATCTCCTCCCAGAGGTCATTACCCTCCCTGGTTCTCTCACCGACACCACCAAAGACAGAGTATCCACCGTGTTGCTGGGCAACGTTATTAATGAGCTCCATTATGAGAACAGTCTTACCAACACCGGCACCACCAAAGAGTCCAATCTTTCCACCCTTCAAGTACGGGGTCATGAGGTCAACAACCTTAATGCCAGTCTCAAAGACCTCCATTGAGGTTGATTGCTCTTCAAAGCTTGGAGCTGGACGGTGAATAGGGTATGTTTTTTTATGTCCTACAGGGCCGCCCTCATCAACAGGCTCACCAAGAACATTTAAAATTCTTCCAAGAACTTCTTTTCCAACTGGGACGTTTATTCCGTCTCCAGTGTCCATGGCCTCGGTGCCGCGAACAAGCCCTTCAGTAGAGTCCATGGCAATACACCTGACAGTGTTCTCACCGATGTGTTGGGCAACCTCAACAACGAGGTTGAATTTTTCATCATTAATGGCCGGGTTCGTGACCTTAATGGCATTGTATATCGCTGGTAACTTTCCAGATGGAAACTCTATATCAAGTACCGGCCCAATGACCTGCGTTATTTTTCCGTTTGCTTGCTCTCCCATTTTGAAGACTCCTTATTTATAGTTGAATTTCAATAATTGCGTTTTTTTATTTTGTCACTATGCCTGATTCTTCAACCACTGCAAAACCAACATCACTACGCCCTAAGAACCAGACCCCTGTATCAAGTTTATACAGTACAGGGTAGATACGGACAATATATTCTTTTTTTGTCTCAATAAAGACCTTATAGCTACCATCCTCATTCTTAAATTTGCCAATTATACGAGAATTATGCTTAGGTTTAATCCTGTAATTTTCAATCTTCGTTATGGCAAGAAGTATAGCCTCATCAGAAGGTAGGGCGTCCTCTCCTGCAATGGCCAAGTCAAAGGTAGTTAGAATAAATACAAATGCAACCACAAGAATAATAAATTTTTTCATCTTTAAGGTATCCATTTTTTTCCTATCCTTTAAGTGCCTCAGCACCACCGATAATCTCCATAAGCTCTTTTGTGATAGCGGCCTGACGAGCTCTGTTATAGATGAGCGTTAATTTGGCTATCATATCAGATGCATTTCTGGAGGCAGATTCCATGGCCGTCATTCTGGCACCGTGCTCACTAGCGGAGCTATCAAGGATTGCCCTAAATATCTGAACAATTACGTACTTTGGAAGTAAACTTGCTAAGACCTCTTCCTCAGAGGGCTCAAAGGTAAAGCCGTGTTCAATTTTATTATCAAGATCTTGGCTTTCTTTGCTACCCTCAGAGGTATCTGCAACAACAGGTAAAATCTTTTGGACAACGGTATTTTGTGTCATTGCCGAGACAAACTCGCCGTAAATAATGTAGGTCTCATCAGAGGAGTCGTCCAAGTAACGCTCTATGACCTTATCTGCAACGTCTTCAGCAAAACCGTAATCTGGTCTTTTATTACCAAGTGCTTGTTTTGCAATAACTGGGTACTCACGTCTTTTAAAATAATCCACAGCCCTTCGACCAAGGATATTTATGCTTACCTCAAGGTCTGGATTTTCTCTTATGAATTTCTCTGCTGCACGCAAAATATTTGTATTAAAACCACCGCAAAGCCCTCTGTCTGAGGTTACAACAATCAACTCGACCTTTCCACGTTTGCCCTTTGAGAGGAGAGGATGGGTAGCACTTTTTGTGTGCTTTGAGAGGCCGTCCATTAACTCCTTTATCTTTGAGGCATACGGACGAGCAGCCTCGATGCCTTCCTGGGCTCGACGAAGCTTTGCCGCAGATACCATCTTCATTGCCTTGGTTATCTGCTGGGTGTTTTTTACGCTACTTATGCGTCTCTTTATATCACTTAAAGTTGCCATTTGGCTCTCTTTGATTCCCTTTTTTTTTGAAACCCACTTTACTAGATTTACTTTTTAAGTCGCCCCTTTTTTAACCCACCCCTACTAAATTGTTTTTC
>JAGLUZ010000140.1 GCA_023134165.1 Deltaproteobacteria bacterium
AAAGATTCTGAATTTTGCATTGAGGCTGACGTTGCTATTCTCTCAATAGGTAACGGGGCTAACCCGCTCATCCCGCAGACCACGCCTGAGATAAAGACCAATAAATGGGATAATATTTTAATAGATCAGGACACAGGCAGGACGAGCAAAAAAGGCGTCTTTGCTGGAGGCGATATCGTACGCGGTGGCTCAACTGTAATCCTTGCAATGGGGGACGCAAAACGTGCGGCAGAGTCTATTGATAAGTACTTAAAGGACGGGGAGTGGTAATTTTTTTACCTCCCTATTTTTTTAATTTAAAGAGTTGTCTGTCTTTTCAGGCGGCTCTTTTTTTTATTTCTAAAATAAAAATATCATTGCTCCAACTACCTTGCTGTGGTAAAAATACATGATGGAAAAAAGAAAAAATATACTCTTCGTATGCTCTGGTAATTCGTGCAGAAGTCAGATGGCTGAGGGGTTTGTAAATGCTCACAGCCTAAATAATGCTACTGCGAGGAGTGCTGGCACCTCTCCAGCAGGCTTTATAAATAAAGGCGCAATCTCAGTTATGAAAAAAAAGGGGATTGATATATCAGTTCAAGAATCTAAAGAGATAACAAAAGAGATGATTGCATGGGCAACTGACCTTGTGACTATGGGGTGTTGCAGGGCTGGCGATCTTTGCGATGTTTATTTAAAGGACTGCGGTTCTGGATGCGGAGTAAAGAAGATTGACTGGGAGATTAAAGACCCACTTGGTAAGAGTGAGGCAGTTATGGAGAGTGTTGCCCTAGAGATTGAAGAAAAGATAAAGTCACTTGTTGGGGAAGTTTCATAATGCCTACTGAGAAAATTCTCACCGTTGATGATGAGGCTGATATCTTAAACCTCTTATCCTATAATTTAAAGAAGACAGGCTACTTTGTCTCTCAGGCTGAGGACGGCCCTGAGGCAATTGAGATTGCAAAAAAAGAGAGACCAGATTTAATTCTTCTAGATATCATGCTCCCAAATATGGAGGGTACCGAGGTCTTAAGACGTTTGAAGGCTGACCCTGATACCTCAAATATTCCTGTGATAATGTTAACGGCCAAGGGTGAGGAAATTGACCGAATCGTTGGACTTGAGCTAGGAGCGGAAGATTACATAACAAAACCTTTTAGCCCAAGAGAGTTGCTCCTTCGAGTTAAGGCAATCCTAAAGAGAAAGTCCAATTCTTCTGATAGTGCGACCAGTGAGAATACTAGTACGGAACTTACCTATCAAGAACTTACAATTGATGAGGGACGCCATCAGGTTTTATTAAAACGAAAAGAGCTCAAACTGACTATTACAGAGTTTCGTCTGCTTAAGGAACTTCTTCGCACAAGGGGGCGTGTTCAAACAAGAGATCACCTCTTAGATGTTGCCTGGGGAGAGGAATGTTACGTAACCCCTCGCACTGTTGATACCCACGTCCAGCGACTTCGCACAAAACTAAAAGGCTACGGAAAATACATTGAGACGGTTCGTGGAATCGGATATAGGTTTAACGAAGGATGATAGAAGAGACAGCCATTTTAGAGGCCGTTGCGTCTGGGATGCGCTCCGGTGCCGTTGTCTTGGATCTTAGCGGGAAGGTGCTTTATGCAAATCCTTTTTTCGAAAAAAATTTTAAGACAAAAAATGGTTCAAAAAATAAATTACTCTTAGATATAATAAGGGACACAAAGCTCCAAAAAATTATATCGGAGTTCTCAGAGCAAGGGGCAAAG
>JAGLUZ010000141.1 GCA_023134165.1 Deltaproteobacteria bacterium
CCCTTGTTAAAGAATACGGCATTCCAACATACGCCATAAACGGTGAGAATAATAAAACCTATTATCAACACATCAAGGCTATCCTTGATAAAAAACCAGATATCACAATGGACGATGGTGCTGACCTCGTAAGTGACCTACATAAAAAAAGAAAAGCTCAGGCTGATGCCATGATTGGTTCAACTGAGGAGACAACAACAGGAGTAATTAGGCTCAAAGCCTTGGCCGCTGAGGGGTTATTGAGGTTCCCTGTTATAGCTGTAAATGACGCCGCAACAAAACACTTTTTTGATAATCGTTACGGCACTGGGCAATCCACCTTAGACGGTATAATAAGGGCTACAAACAGACTTATTGCTGGCTCAGTCTTTGTTGTTTGCGGGTACGGATGGTGTGGTAAGGGGCTTGCTATGAGAGCCGAAGGCATGGGAGCAAATGTAGTCGTCACAGAGATTGATCCAATAAAAGCACTTGAGGCTGTTATGGACGGCTATAGGGTTATGCCAATTGCTGAGGCTGCAAAGATTGGTGATTCCTTTTGTACTGTAACAGGGAATATAAATGTTATTAGGGTTGAGCACTTCCGTGCAATGAAGGACGGAGCAATTGTATCAAACTCTGGTCACTTTAATGTTGAACTCGGCTTGGATGGTCTTAAGAGTATCGTCAAGAAGAAGAGAAATATTAGGGACTTTATCACTGAGTATACTTTAAAGAATGGTCGCAGGGTATGCGTTCTTGCTGAGGGAAGGCTTGTTAACCTTGCAAGTGCTGAGGGTCACCCAGCGTGCGTTATGGATATGAGTTTTGCTAATCAGGCTCTAAGTGCAAACTACCTCGTGGAGCGCGGGAGTAAACTTGAGAACGAGGTCTACGTTGTTCCTGAGGTGCTTGACACTGAGATTGCAAGACTTAAGCTTATTGCCCTTGGGGTGAAGATAGATAAGCTAACGGCAGAGCAGAAAAAATATCTCGCATCATGGGAGATGGGAACCTGAGGAATTTAAATTATATATACAGTTAAGGTTCTTGAGCCTGCATGTATTACCTTGGAGGTAATATATGCAGGTTTTTTTATTTTAACGATAAGTAAGTTTCTCTTGTTTTGAGCCTTGAAGGTGTCTTTTAATCTGTGATATACTAAAAGGAAAGGCTCGGTCTCTTTGTAATCTGTGTGTTGTTTCGGCCTTTAATCCCAACTAAGGTGAATAAAATATGAATATAAAATATAGAAAAATACTTATAAGTATCTTGCTTGCAATGCCACTCTTCCTCTTTGGTGCGTGTTCCTCATCAAAGATAATAAAATCTCCAGCGGCAAAGACAAAGCCCGTTGAAGAGTTATTTGCATCTGCTGTAAATTCATATAATCATTCTCGATATGAAGAGGCAGAGAGCTCTTTTAAGAGTATTGCTCAGGGACACCCACTTAGCCCTTTTGCAAAGGACGCACAGATAATGCTCGCAGATCTTCTGTATACCGCACAAAGATATGACGATGCAATTAGTGCATATACGAAGTTCTACAAGTTCCATCCAACACACGAGAAAGCTCCCTACGCACTCTTTCAAAAAGGGATGAGCCTTCTTCGAGGTGCAAGCACTATTGACCGAGACTTAACCCCATCAAAGAAAGCCCTCTTTGCTTTTGCTGAATTTTTAAAGCTCTACCCAGAGAGTATCTACGCTGGTAAGGCAAGCGAGGTTGCAACTTTTCTAGAGGGAAGACTTGCAACGAGAGAGTTCTATATTGGTGAATTTTACTATGATAATGAAAACTATAAAGGTGCACTCTGGCGTTTTGCTGAAATTCTTAAGAGGTACCCAGAAGCGGGCTTAACTGATAAAGCACTCTACTTTATAGGTGAAACCTATGATCATCTTGGTGAAGATGAGCTTTCAAAAGACGCATTCTTGACTCTCTTAAGTGATTTTCCAAAGAGCCCGCTGGCACTTGCGGCAAAAGAAAGATTAAAGAAAGTAAGTTAATTTTGCATTTTATCTGTTAAAGTGGTAACTTCTAACAGGTCAAAGATTTGCTATTTTTTATTTTAGATGTAAACTTGGAGGTTGTATGTCTACAACAGATTGGCACTTGCACTATGAGGCTGGGAAAGTTGCCTATGATGAAAAAAATTATGATGCCGCACTGGAGCATTTAGAAAAGGTCGTTAAGGTTCGTAGTAACTTTGCAGACGTATATAACTTGCTTGGTGTAATTTACTATGATGATGGTCGCCACAAAGAGGCAATTGATTCCTTAGAGAAAGCAATTGAGATTAACCCTCGCTACATTGAGGCTTACCTAAATCTCTCAGTTGTCTTTAATGAGATTGGAGAGTTTGAAAAAGGTCATGATATTTATTGCAAGGCCAAGGCCGCTGAGGGTGATAATATTGCCGTAAAAACAGGCAAAGCAGAGGAGAGGGATTACCTAGATACTAATGTAAAGGCCACACTTGCAAATATGCACGCAGACCTTGGTAATATATACAAAGATCTTGCTCTATATTCTGAGGCAAGCCAAGAATTTCAAAAAGCTCTCACAATGTGTCCTGAGTTTGTCGATATAAAGACAAACCTTGCCGCTGTCTATAGAGATATGAAGGACTTTAGTAAGGCCTTGAAAGAACTAGAAGAGGCCTGCTCTTTAAATCCTAAATTTATTCCAGCACGTATTCAGCTTGGGCTAACTTTCTATGCAATGGGTGAGAAAGATAAGGCAAGGGAAGAGTGGTTGAAGGTTCTGGATATTTCCCCAGACGATAAACTAGCTAAGATGTATATGAACCTTGTTAAGGACGCGTAATAATTTTCTAGCTTTCTTTATTTGCCTATTTTTTCAATAATACTTTTTGCTGTAGTAATGGCCTCTGTAAGTTTTGCGAGGTCTTTACCGCCAGCCTGAGCCATATCAGCCTTGCCCCCACCTTTACCACCAACAATTGGGGCGAGGTTTTTTATTATCTCTCCAGCACTAAATCTCTCACATAAGTCTTTGGTGACGGTAGCTAATAGCATTGCCTTTCCGTTACTCTCTAGTCCAAGAATTATTATTCCAGATTTAATCTTTTTTCGTAAAGTATCTGCAATTTGTCGAAGCTCTTTTGGGTCACTCAGTTCAACCTTGCCAGAGACAACCTTTACACCGCACACAATCTCTGCACTTTCAATTAATTTTTCAGTGTCCCCAGAAGACCCGCTCTGTTTTGCTTTTGAGAGTTCTCTCTCTAATTCTTTTTGGTTTGATAATATTTTTTTTATTTTCTCTGGTACCTCTGATTTTGTACCTTTAAGTAAGAGAGCACTTTCCTTTAAAGTATCTTCTGTTTCAAGGACAGAGCGGATTGCGTTTAAGCCACTTAGAGCTTCAATTCTTCTAACCCCAGAGGCTACAGAGCCTTCGGATTTAATCTTTATTAGACCTATCTCTCCGGTGGCACTAACGTGCGTTCCGCCGCAGAGCTCGGTGCTAACACCACCGACTTGAACCATGCGCACGGTCTCTCCATATTTTTCTCCAAAAAAAGCAAGAGCCCCTTTTTTTAGAGCTTCTTTGTATGGAAGAGACTGCGTTACGACATTTATATTCTCAAGTATTGCTTTGTTTGCCTTCTCTTCAATGGTTCTTATCTCTGTACTTGTAAGACCTTGAAAGTGGTTGAAGTCAAAACGTAGGGAGTCCTCTGTTACAAGTGAACCAGCTTGCCTGACGTGTTCTCCTAGGGTTTCCCTAAGTGCAGAGTGGAGAATGTGTGTAGCCGTGTGGTTCCTAGCCGTTGCAATTCGCCTCTCTTTATTTGGTTCAAGCTCAACTTTATCGCCGACCTTAATTGTTCCAGTCTTTACTTTTCCAGTGTGGCTAATAATCCCAGCGATTATTTTTTTTGTGTCATTTATATCAATAGAGGAGTTAGAGGATTTTATAGTTCCTCTGTCCCCAGTTTGTCCGCCAGACTCGGCATAAAAAGGAGTCTTTGATGTTATAATCGAGACCTCATCATTTGCCTTGGCACTCTCGACCTCTTCTCCATCCTTTAGAATAGTGATTATCTTGTCTGTGATTTTTTTATTATCGTAACCAAGAAACTCTGAGGTGACCCCCTTGTCTCTGAGTTTTTTTAAAACCTCGTCCGTTGCGAGTGTCTCATCAGTTCCCTTCCAAGATTTGCGAGCCATCTGGCGTTGAGCTTCCATGGCCTCATTAAAACCATCTTCATCAACTGATAGGTTCTCTCGTTTTATTATATCTGCGGTTAGGTCAAGCGGAAAGCCGTAGGTGTCATACAATTTAAAAGCTGTCTCACCGTCGAGTGTTTTTTTATTCTCTTTCTTTAGTTTCTTGACCTCTTCTTCAAGTAACCCAAGCCCTCTCTCTATGGTCTCAAAGAAACGCTCTTCCTCACCAAGGGTTGCTTTCCCTATAAGTGATGATGCATTTTTTGCCTCAGGGTAGACCTCGCCCATAATATCAGTTACGAGATCTGCGACCTTATAGAGGAAGGGTTTTCGAAGGCCAAGAAAATATCCGTGTCTGACGGCTCTACGGATTATTCGTCTGAGAACGTATCCGCGACCTTC
>JAGLUZ010000142.1 GCA_023134165.1 Deltaproteobacteria bacterium
TGATACCTCTGATAGTGGAGAGAAGTTATTAAAGAAATATTTAGAGTTGTTAAAGCCTGGTGCTAAAAAAAACTTTGAGGAGCTAAAAAAATATTTTAATAAGAAAGGGAAAAAGTGCCTTATTAAGTGGGTTAGAAATAAATATGCGTTTCATAATGATAAAGAACAGATTACAAAACAAATTACAAAACAAATTAAGGATGTTCTTGATGAACATGTTTTTCAATGGTATCTTACTGAAGTCCACGGCAATTCTTTCTACTTTATGTCGGAGGAGATAAGTGCGATGGTTATTGCCAAGGATGTCGGAGGTGAAGACTTAGGTGCGTCTTTGGATATTTTTCATGAAGAAGTTGTTAGCATCTCTGGAAAATTACAAAAAGTTATAGCGGGTTGCATGAATGTTATAAGAAAAAAATATATTGAAGGGGGTCTTGAGAAAATAGAGATACCTGCCCCGTTGAATTTAAAAGATGTTTTTATTCCGTACTTCACGAAGTTGTCATCTAAAAAAAAAGTTCTTTAATTTTAAAACTTTTCTTAACGCTTAGCAGTCTTTGCCTTTTGTTTTTTCTTCATTGCTATTTTATCGCCTCTTGATTTTCTAAGTTTGACTATAATTGCCCTTGTCTCTTTGTTGCGTTTGATTAACCCAGTGACGGTTGTAAAGTTATACCCCCTATACCTTAAAAGGTCGATAATCTCTCCGAGACGTTTTGAGGCCTTATCTGTCTTTCTATTTGTTCCAAGGTGCATTAGAATTATCCCACCGTTTAGCCCTTCTTTCTCACCGTGACCAAAGTCAAGGATACGATCCCTAATCTCTGAGGATGTCAGGTATAGCTTGGAGCTTTTATCCTCGACCCAGTCAAGTGAATCTAGGCTTTGCTTTTTTTTCAGATCCGATGTCCACCCAATATGGATGTACCCCTCGGAGAATGCCCACGCGCGAAGCTCTGGGTTTACCTCGCCGTAGGGTGCTCGCCAGTAGGGTTTTATCCTCTTCCCAGTTATTCGTTTAAAAGACCGAGCAGTACTGCTAAGCTCACTGGCAAGGAATTTTTTTGTAACCCCTGGGAGCGTGGTCTGCCTCTTGTTTGCACCAAAGCTTGTAAGGTGTGGGTGGTTGGTTGTGTGGTTTGCAACCTCGTGACCGTCACGAACCATGCGTCTTACTATTGACGGATACTTCTCTATGAATTTTCCTGTAATAAACATAGTAGCGCGAACCTTTCTATCAGCCAGAATGTCAAGTATCCAGCTAGCATCACTTGCACTCCAACCTCCGTCAAAGGTAAGAACAACGAGGCGGCGTTTTGTTGAAACGCGTGTGATATCAGGTGGCGAATATTCCTTTAAAATAGGTGGCAGTATTTTTGGTATTTTTTTTGGTGGTGTTGGTTTTTTAGAAACCTCAGGGATGTAGATTTTTGCAACCTGTATCCTTGGTTTCTCCTCGATTTGGAGAGGCTCTTTTATTAAAGGTTCTTTTGTAACAATCTCCTCTGTATTCGCTTCCTCTTCATACTCATCATAGTAGTCCTCGTAGTCCTCCAAAGGAGTATCAGTTGGTAGTGCACTCTCAGGTATAGCCATCTTTGAGGCAAGCTCCAAGGTCTCATCACTGGTAGTCGCTGGCGAGGTTAGAGGCACCTCAGCGTAGGTCTCATTATCTTCTACTGGTGTGATTGTAGTAATTTTTTGCGTAGGCGTAGATACAATCTCTACTATTCTATCTTTCTTTAAGTAGGCGGTCGTTGAAAATATAAAGATAAGGCTCACGGCTATGGCAAGGCGAGGTGGTATCAGTGGGAGTTTTTCAGATACTGAGCGAAGAACCTCTGTACTCTCCCTTGAGGTTATCCTGAGTGAGCGTAAGACAAATGATGTAGAGATGTATGAGGCAAGCGTTAATCTGCCAAGAATTATAATTAAAAAATTTAGTGCAACTGAGAGGAGCGTTCCAAGAGAGTAGAGAAAATACCGAAGAACAAGGTGTGTAATCTTAAAGACTATAAATAGAGCAGTACCAAGGGCTCCTAGTAATCTCCTAAGTTGCTGTAGGGTAAATCTTGCTTGCCTTGCAATAAAAACAGAGGTCTCTTTTGCGCCAGCAACGAATGCCTTGGCTAAGGCTAGGGTAAGACTTCTTGTTAGGACTGCACTCTTTAGAGCAAAAGATTTTAAAGCTTGGAGGGTGCGTAGGGCAAATTTAATAAAACTTTTTTGTCCTCTACTAAGGAGGCTACGCAGTAAGTGGTAGAGTTTGCCGAGTTTTATGTAAGCTGTCTTTGCAAGGAACCTAGAGAATCTAAGGCTTGCTCTGATGGCTCTTGGAAGATAAAACATACTTGATTTTGCAAACCAAAGTATGAGGAGTTTAAATGCAGTTAGAACCCAAAGAGATAGATTAAGTAAAGATAAAGAAAGCAGCGAAAAGTAAGAGAGGAAAAGTTTTACAGTAGAGGTGAAGAGCTTCCAGAGCCCTACGTAGACCTTGCCAAGTTCGGCATCAATAAAATCTAGAGAAGATTTTATTACACTTAGTACGGCCTTAATAGTAAGAGGCACATAATACGCAGTGAAACTAATTACCCAGAGTAAAAATAACCGGCTGGAATTTATAAGGCCAATGGCAAGGGTTGTGAAAAACTTAAGAAAAAATCCAAGTACATTGAAGGTAAGCTTTGTACTTGACCAAGCCAGAACCCATAAGCCAGTAAATAATTTTTTAACCTCACTGGCAAAAACAAATGGAAAACTTGTTAGGAATTTCAGGAATGTTTTGATTAAAAAGTAGGCTACCCTGAGTGTTATCTTTAAGGTTTTATAGCCGTAATAAGATATGAAAATTAATACACCAAAGATTATTATAGAGAGAGTTAGAAGGGTTGACCTTAGAAGTTTCATAAGTGGTAAACGGTTTTTCTTTATCTCTCCACTAGAACCCCACGTAGGTACAACGTCTCCGAGGCCACGGATAAATTTTTTCTTAAAAGTAGAGCCACTTTCAAGGTCTCTTGGAGGCGTTGGTGGAACCTCAAGGCTGTCTTTTTTCTTTCGTGACCACACCTTTTTAGCAACTTGCGAAGAGAGGTCTTTAAGACGACAAAAAAGGCCGCAAAAACTCTTGCCCTTAGAACTACCTTTCCTTACGCATTCAGCGCAGAGATCTGCCCCGCATTCGTGACAACTCCCCTCAACAAGCCTATGTTTGTGCCTACTACACCTCATTTTATAACTTTACCATCTATTGATACCCAAGGCAAACTACTTTGGCTATTCAGGAATTTTTCAAGTCCAAGTTCTTTTTACTACTCCTATTTACTAGTAAAAAGATATTGAAAGCAGTTACGTCATGTAATATTATAAGTAAGTAGTGTTACCCAATATGTAAAGCTCGAAAAAATATTTTTATTAGGCGGAAAAATGTTTGGGATAGGTCTTAGTGAGATAATAATAATTCTTGGGCTTGGTTTAATTGTCCTTGGGCCAAAAAAATTACAAAGCCTTGCTACGACCCTTGGCTCCGCACTTGGCCAGCTTCAGCAAAGTGCGAGGGGTATCTCCAGTGCAGTTGCTGGTGATTCAACTACTGCTTCCGAAGGAGAAACTGCTCCCAAAGGTGGCGACAATTCTGCCAATAAAAAACCAGAGAAAGAAAAAGAGTAGGGACTAAATCCAATGAATGAATCAAGTGAGATGCCCCTGCTTAGTCACCTCGGAGAACTTCGCCGCCGTTTAATTGTCTCACTCCTAGCCGTTGCCGTTGCCTTTGTTTTTACCTATTCCTTCTCTGAGGCGATTTATTCTTTCTTGCTTGCCCCACTTATTCCAGCTCTTCCAGACGAACACAGGTTTATGGCATTTACTGGCCTTGTTGAGCCTTTCTTTACCTATTTAAAGGTTGGCGTAGCTGCCGCTGTTCTCGTCTCAAGTCCAGTTGTACTATACGAAGTCTGGGCTTTTATTGTCCCGGCACTCTTAGAAAAAGAACGGCGATATTTGCTCCCTGTTATTTTTTTCTCAGTCCTTCTCTTCTCTGGTGGTGTTTTCTTTGCCTATTATGTTGTCTTCCCAGCGGCCTTTAAATACCTGATGAGTTACTCTGGCCCAGAGCTTCGCCCCGTACTCTCGATGACTGAGTACTTTTCATTTATAATAAAACTCCTCCTTGCCTTTGGGATTTGTTTTCAAGTCCCGCTCGTAATGCTTGTTCTCTCGCGCATCGGCATTGCCTCTGCTCGGAGTTTTCTTCGGTGGTGGCGATACGCTTTGCTTCTGGCCGTTGTCTTTGGAGCTGTCCTTACGCCGCCTGATGTTATAAGC
>JAGLUZ010000143.1 GCA_023134165.1 Deltaproteobacteria bacterium
CCTGAACCAGAACCAACAAAGCCTGAGCCTGAACCAGAAGAGATTATAGAAGAGATAGAGGCTGGTGAGCTAATTGAAGATGCAGAGAGCGAAGCAGACGAAGACATTTTAAAGGTCTTAATGGTTGACGGAAATAATGAGGCAATCAAGAAGGCAAAGAAGGCATTAAAACCTGTTGAGGAGATACGACTAACAGCAGTAAATACGGGTGAAGAAGCCCTTAAACTTTTAAGCATGGGCAAGTACGACCTGCTCGTCACCGAACTTCACCTAAAGGAGCCACACGACCCAGCCTCAAGGCTTGACGGTGAAGACCTCCTTAAGTTTGCACATAGAGCTCAAAAAGACCTACCATCCATACTAATAACTGGTAAGGTCATGGTCGATAAATTATCGCTAGATCCAAAGTGGTACTCACTAAATGTAAAGGGTTTTATACAGAAAGCAAATCCTTTTTGGTCCGACGAATTGAAGGACAAAACAAAAGAGACTCTTCTTATAATTGATTAATTAAAATAAGTCTAACCTACTCTTTGCTATCATCTGTATAGTCCATCTCTAGGTATCCGTAAGCACTGTGGTTGTGGATAGACTCATGATTTTCTGCCTCAATACGAGCCCACTTGACCCCGTCCAAATCCTTTAATTTTATTGCAACCTCACGCAGTATGTCCTCTACAAAACGAGGGTTATCATAGGCCTGCTCTGTTACATATTTTTCATCAGCCCTCTTTAGGAGTGAAAAAACCGGAGAGCTAGCACTTGCCTCAACTACCGAGATGATATCCTCAATCCACAAGAATCCTTTAAAACGCACCCCAACAGTAACCGTACCTCGCTGATTATGCGCCCCTCTATCACTTATCTCCTTTGAACACGGACAAAGTGTTGTGACCGGAACCTTGACCTCAACAATATAATCCTCAACCTCACCGAATGAGCCAAGCAAACGACACTCGTATTCCATTAGCCCCTTAAAACCACTAACAGGTGCGGCCTTTTCGATAAAATACGGAAAGGCAACCTCCAGGTGTGCAGTCGAGGCCTCAAAACGTTCTTTCATCGCACTTAAAATACTTGGCAAATTCTCAACTGTTATCTCGCCGCTATATTCATTTAAAATCTCAACAAACCTAGACATATGAGTACCCTTAAAGTGGTGCGGCAGGTAGACATACATATTAAAACTCGCAACCGTATGTTGCCGCTCCTTGGCCTTATCAAGAACAACAATTGGGTATCGAACATCCTTAACACCAACCTTGTCTATTCCAATATTACGCAGGTCTGGTTCGTTTTGGATATCACGCAAATTTTCTTTGGTTGTTTTTTCGTCCATTATAAAAAAATCTCCAATCACTTAATTTTCAAATTACACAAACAAACTCTATTGAAAATTATTCAAAATATGCGGCCGCGGCCTTCTCCGACTCCCAGACCTTTATCTTACTAACACGCACATTTCCGTCATTAATTAGTTTTCCAATCTCTTCGTAAAGATACTTTGAAATATTCTCTGCTGTCGTATTTATCTTATCAAAGGGCTCTACCTTATTTAGGTAGTAGTGATCTAAACGTTCTATAACCTTATTTGTCTCTGACTTTAATTTTTTAAAATCAATTGCAATATCAATATCATCAAGCTCAGTTGCTTGAACATAAACACGAACAATCCAGTTGTGGCCGTGAAGCCGCTCGCAAGCACCTTCGTATCCGCGAAGATTATGCGCCGCCGCAAAGTGGGTATCTATCGTTAACTCATACATAAAAAATACTCCTGGATTATTTTTTTGTAAAAATAGAGTTTAGCATAAGGCAGGGACGAGTCCAATAAAAAAGGCTGGCATTACGCTGACAAGGAGTAAGACCTAACGTGTACTTTTTCAAGCTCTGGAACTACATCAATAACAGGGCTTGGCTCAAGATTAAAAGCAAAAGTTACACCATAAATACTTAAAGCAAACAGAGTACCTTGTTCAGTAGGCACAAAAACACCTTCTATATAGCCTTTGGGTTCTACCTCAAAAGTAATCAACAGGTTGTTAGTAAATGTACTCTTACCCAAAATGAAATCTCTAGCCAAATCATACTTTTTGTTCAACGCCACACTAGCACCCAATTGCCAAGCCAAAACACCTAACGCAACTTTATATAGAGCCCTGCCTAAAAATACAGCGTTAAAAGGACGCCTTCCAATACCCTTAAATTTCAAATTCACAAAATTGCCGTCTTCTTTTAAAGTAACACTCTTAGCTGAATCGGACTGCATATTAATAGAAATTTTTCTCGGATGAGTTTTCTCTACTTTCATATTTTGATAAGTTGCACTTGGAAATTTACCCGTCTTTTGCTGAATTGGCATGTAAAACACTTTCAAAAACGCCAACATCTCGTGATTTGACAAGTGATTATCCAAGTCTGACAAAATACCGTTATTACATTCATCACAGACATTTCCTTTTGGCAAAATTATTTTGCCGTTACATAAAGACTCCGGATATACGTGCTCTTCTGATGTAAACTTACCCCCGCTAGACAAGCAATAGATACATTGATTATCTTTATTTGAGTGTACCTCCTCAGAGAAATCACTCCTATTTAGTTTTTCCATTTTCCTAACATAAGAATAAATTTCCACACACACTGTATAAACATTCTTTGAATAAGAATAAAAATTACAGACCACTTGCTCTTTCATTACTGGATTCCTCATAAATCTCTCTATCTTACGAAAAGCAATGACATCATTTGAAAAAAATTCCCCTTTAAAATAATCTAAGTATGAATCACGTGCAGTAGTCGCCGTATCCTCAAACTGTATGAGCAATTTACTAGACTCAATTTTATCTAATATCTTGATAATTTTTTCTTTTTCATCACTTGTCAAAACTGGAACATCTGCATCAAAAATAATTTGCACTATTGTTTTAAGATAAGTATCACTTTCTGGGTTAGCAAAGGGATACACTAGTACACCTAACCTTGATATTTCTTTTTCTGGCGGTAATATTAGTCTGGAGTGTACTTCACCGCTTAAATCCGAATACAAGGTTTGACTAACACGATTTACAGACAGTGCTTTAAACGCTTCCCTAGCTCGGTGAAATTGTTTTTTAAATTTTTTTATTTTTTGCCAATCCATAAGATTTCCCTCAAATACTAATAAAGTAACAAAAAAAAAGCGGGCAAAGCCCGCCTTACGTATTTGAGATTTTTTAAATGCAAATTACCTACGAGAATATAACCATAAATACAATACCCAGGATAAGTAATTTAAGTGATAATACAAAATTAGAGGTACTTGTTGGTGAGGTCGTACTCATGGCTTTTTTCTTATGCCTTGACCACCTGCCTGAACTCTCACCAAGATAGGGGCCGTCGTATTCGCCAACCCCACCAAAACCCAAGGTTCCGTAAAAAGTACTTTTGATGTTCTTTAGTATTCCTTTATCTTGCACTAAATCGCTTCGCATGATTTTTCCTTTTTTATCAAAGTACAAATAATCAAATTAGGTTATTTTTTACAAAAAACTATGGCGTATAGGATTTAGATACCGCAACAAGACCTAAGATAGTACCCGCCCCTTTTTACTGTTCCTGCACATGCAGGTCAGCCGCACTCTGTGTATCCGCACCCTCTGCAAACAACGCAACCATCGGCGTGTTCAAC
>JAGLUZ010000144.1 GCA_023134165.1 Deltaproteobacteria bacterium
CACAGCCAAAGAAGGCAAAGGAGGGGATTCTTTCAAGCCTTATGATTCAGAGGACGCTTCTAATGGGGGTCGTTATGGCCGCTGGAACACTATTTGTATTCATAGTGGATATTCGTATGGGAGTACCTCTTGAGAAGGCGCGTACGGCAGCTCTGACAACAATGGTCTTTTTTCAGTTTTATCAGGCACTCAATTGCCGATCAGAAACAAAGTCTATTTTCAGTATGAACCCCATGAGTAATCCCTACCTCCTCTATGCCATGATAGGCGCATTTTTTGCTCAGCTTGCAGTTCTCTACCTACCACCACTTCAATGGGTTTTCAGAACAGTACCTCTCACAATGACTGAATGGCTCGAAGTTGTATTGGTAACAGTGACAATTATAATCGCTGTTGAATTTGACAAATTGATAAGAAGAAGGAGGGTGTCTTCTATATCTCCATGAGGGGGGGTCAGCAACATTTGGAATAATACTGAGAACCAATTTGGTATATTTTAAATTTGGGCACATTGAAGGTTCCACAAAAACTGATCCGAATAGTGTGTAGAAAGAACCATATAATTTTCCCAGAATAATTTGTGGATAGTTTATGAGTGTCGTAAAAAAATCGGAGGTATGCTAAAAGCCACGCTATTACGGGTCATTCGCATATAAATAGACCTCTCCTCAATCAATTACTGGCAGGATAACACGCTAGGCTCCTTAACATTCCCCTGTAAATTCCCAGTATTTGATTAAATAGATAGGCCATTCTTGTATGCTCCATAGAAGTAATGTCTTATGGCCAGCCATTATTCCTAAGTCTTAAGTCTATTGACTCTTGGAGCCATACTGTAAAAGGCCCGCTAACAGCAGGCCTTTACAGTGTTCCCAACATGCGTGGGGAAGAAGATTATGGTCTGCAAGCTTTTTATCTCAGCTTTTTGAACCACTAAATCTTTGATTAGAATTTGTAGTTACACGTTTTCCTTTAAAGAACCTTTTACGTGTTGAACTCTCCACCGCTTCTCCGCTGCCTTTTCTATCTGCGTTTTCGCCCTTAGGAGTTGAGCGAGAATTATATTTATTGCGAGACGAAGTCTCTCCCTCGCCAACAGAATCCCTTCTCTTAGAAGAAGCACCAGAGCCACTTCTTCCAGCAGGATTTGAAGACCACTTTGGGCGACCCTTTACTCCGTGCTTTGCGGTGCGTCTTGGTGAGGTTGGTTGCGGAGACCCAGTCGGGATATTCTCCTTTGTGTACCCTGGAATTAATTTGACCTCTATTTTTTTTCCGAGCAAGCGTTCGATATTTCTAAGCTGAAGGCTCTCATCTGGGCAGACAATACTAACGGCCTCTCCACTTAGTCCTGCTCTACCGGTTCTGCCAATGCGGTGGACGTAGTCCTCTGGAACATGAGGGAGGTCGTAATTTACAACATGCGGGAGTTTATCAATATCAAGGCCACGCGCCGCAATGTCAGTTGCAACGAGTACACGAACTTGACCGCGTTTAAAATCTGCAAGGGCTCTCGTTCGTGCGCCCTGAGTCTTATCACCGTGAATTGCAGTAGCACTAATCTTATCTGTTATTAGTTGTTTTGATAGACGATTTGCACCGTGTTTGGTTCTTGTAAAGACGAGGACTTGTTTCCAGTTACCATCCGATATTATGTGGCTAAGAAGCTCTCTCTTTCTAGTTCTCCCAACGGGGTGTACAACTTGGCTAACGAGTTCAGCGGTTGTATTTCTTCTGGCAACCTCAATTAACTCTGGTTGATTTAAGAGTCCGCTTGCGAGTTTTTTTATCTCGTCATTATAGGTAGCAGAGAAGAGGAGGTTTTGCCTCTTTAAGGGTAGAAATTTTATCACTCTCTTTATGTCGTGAATAAAACCCATATCAAGCATGCGGTCAGCCTCATCTAGGACGAGTATCTCTATTGTTGAGAGATCCACTGTTGGTCTGCTTGCGTGGTCAAGGAGCCTGCCAGGGGTGGCGATAATAATATCAACTCCACGCTTGAGTGAATTTATTTGCGGGTTGATTCCAACGCCACCGTAAATAACAGTGGAATTAAGTCTCAAGTTTCTGCCGTAGAGTGCAACGCTTTCTGCAACTTGTGCGGCAAGCTCTCGTGTTGGGGTGAGGACAAGTGCGCGAGGCCTTCTTGATTTTTTTACCCCGCTTTGGGTGCGAGACAAAATCTCAAGCATTGGGAGCGTAAAGGCCGCTGTTTTTCCTGTCCCTGTCTGAGCTCCAGCCAAGACGTCCTGATTATTTAAGACAACTGGAATGGCCTTTGCCTGAATTGGTGTTGGCGTGGTGTAGCCTGCTTTACGCACTGCGTCTAATAGTTCGGCCCTAAGACCGAGTTCCTTGAAATCCATGTACTTCTCCATTATAGAACCTTCTCCACAGTTAGGGGATCGATCAAAGGTCTTAGTTTTTTTTTATTGATAGTGTATGGGTAAAATTGAAGTGAAAGGGCTCAATCGTTACGTCTCACTAGCGAGCATGGTTATTTGCTTTTAGGAATTTTAGTTCCTGTAAGGCAACCTTGCTTTGGACGTCGATCGAAAGACGCCTCATAACTCAGTAAGATTAACACAAACGGAGAAATATAACAAGCAACAGGAAAATTTATAGAGCATCTTAAAAACACAAAGCTTGCCATTAGGCGTGTAAAAGAAAAGAACTATCTAATTATATACAAGGCTATAAGAGGGGTAAGGTTAAAGAAGATGAAGAAAATCTCAAAAATCCCAAAAACACAGGACATAACAATGTTAAAAGACTCTCTTGGGATTGGAATAATTTTACTCTGGATGCGGTAGATAAAATCAGGTGCAAGTAGAACGAGGATTACCGAAGCCAGGTAGCTTAGGCCATTAATAATCGAGCACCATTTAAAGAAAAGGATAAGAGAGTTGATATCCATAATAGACCTCCAGTCACTCACCAGGCGTTAAAAGAAAAATCATCTAATTATGCATAGAGCTATAAGCGGGGTAATATTAAAGAAGAGAAGGAAAATCTTAAAGACCCCTAGCGCACCGTACATAACAATGTTAAAAGAATCTCTGTGGATATGAAAAAACTTACTCTGGAACCGGAAAACAAAATCAGGTGCAAGTGTAATGAAGATTACCCAGATAAGGAAGAATACACCATTAATAATTGAGCACCATTTAAAGAAAAAGATAAGAGAGTTGATATCCATAATTGACCTCCTATATAAATAAGCTTTATTGTATTGAGTATAGCAGGTTTTTTATGGAAAAGTTTTTTTAGAAAGAATTACCGTTAACAGCACCCATTCGTATCTGTACTCTTATCAGGGTTTGGCTCTGGAGAGCAGCTTACTTCCTCTATCTTACCGTCTTTTATAATACTAAAAAAACGAGCGTATGGAGGCGCGCTTAATTTGGCAAGTGTATCAGTGCAAATCTCTACTGGCACACCGAGTGGAAAGTTGTGGCCATCATCGTCAGTAACTGAATTAAAGGGTCCGTTATAGATTGCAAAGTGACCTTTATAGATGCACTCAGAATTTTTCTGAGACTTATAGCCGTTAATAACTACTGAGTCAAAACGCAGACCATCGACCATGCGGTAAAGTTCCCTTGATTTTATCTCTAATCCGTATGTACCGTTGTCCTTTAAAATATTTAAAAAATCTACTTCTCTTAATGCTCCAGAGATGCACTCACCCCAGAGTTTTTTATCTTCTTGCATGGATTTTGGAACCTCATCTTCTGCAACAACATCAGAGAAACAAAACCTGGCATTTGGCTTAAGCAAGCGAAGAACTTCTTTAACTACTTTAGTTTTATCTGCTGAGAGGTTGATTACGCAGTTGGAGATGACGCAGTCCGCTGTATTATCTGGGAGTGGGACATCTTCCAAAAATCCTTCCTTAAATTCAATATTATTAAAACCAAGTCGTTTTGTAACCTCAATTGCTGAGGCCTTTGCTTTTTTTGTCATTGCCTCGGTCATGTCAATGCCAATGACGCGCCCTTTTTCTCCAACTTTTTTTGCCGCAATAAAGACGTCAACCCCGCCTCCGCTACCAAGGTCGATGACGGTCTCGCCTGTTTTTAAATCAGCAAACCCAACTGGGGAGCCGCACCCGTAGGAGATCTCAAAGACCTCCTTTGGAATGTGAGCAACCTCTGAAGCATCATACTTTACGGGGCAACAAAGCTCACCTTGCGGCTTGGTTGCGGCCTCACTATAAAAATCCAAGACCTCTTCTCTGATTTTTTTATCCATTTTTTCCTCTTTAAAGTTTATTTGTTTTCTCTCTCATCTAAACCATCAATGGCACTTAGAGAGAGCTTGAGTTTTTCTTTGGCCGCACTCATATTCGGGTTTAGCTCCAAGGCCACTTTAAAATCAGCGATAGCTTTTCTGTGGTCATTATTATTAGCAAGTGTCAGGCCACGGTTATAAAATGTATTAAAGTTTTTTGGTTCTAGTCCTATGAGTTTGTCATAGTCCTTTATTGCATTATCGTAATCAGAGAGAAGTGCATAATTAACTGCACGTAGGCTAAGTGCCTTCTTCTGCTCTGGATCAAGGTTTAGGGTCTTACTGAAATCAGAGAGTGACTCCTTAAATTTTCCAAGTTTTAGGAGAATCATTCCACGGTTAAAAAACGCAGAAGGTGTTTCCTTATTTATCTCAATGGATTTATTTAAATCCGTAAGTGCTTTTTTACGCTCCCCGAGTTCTTCAAATAAAGTGCCACGGTTTATTAGTGCCATGTATTCATTTGGATCTAGTTTTAGTGAGAGATTGTAATCAGCCATTGCCCCTTGAAAGTCCTTTAGTTTTGAACGCATAAATCCGCGGTTGGTAATTGACTTTGTATCAGCTGGGTTTAGCTCAATAGAGGTAGTGTAATCAGTGATTGCTTTTTTATATTCCAAGAGGTCTCGGTATAGTGTGGCACGGTTAAAGTAACCGGGATGAATGCTCTTTGGGTAGAGCGTTATCTGGTGCGTCCAGAGGGCAAAGGAATCCTTCCATATGAAAGTCTGAGCAATTGTTTTTCCGCCAAGCAGGGTAAGAACAATAAAGATAATAAAAAAAGAAACAAGGATTTTGTTGTAAAGAATTTTTTTATAAAATAAAAATGCA
>JAGLUZ010000145.1 GCA_023134165.1 Deltaproteobacteria bacterium
AACCTTTTGCTGAGGGAGACTGCTCGGCTTGTCACGAGAAAGGTACAAAAAAAATAAAAAGTACAAAATCAGATCTTTGCTTGAAGTGTCATGAGTCCACTATGGAGAGCTTTAATAAGAGATTTAGCCATCTACTACCAGGCTCTGATTCGAATTTCTGTCTAAATTGTCACTCGCCTCACGCCTCAGCAAGTGAGGCTCTATTAAAGGATCGCCCTGATGTGGTTTGCTATAAATGTCACGAGGCCTCAAAAACCTTTTCAGAGGCAAGCAGGTTTAGACATCCTAAGGTTCTTGATTGTACTATCTGCCACAGTGCGCATGGTTCAAATTCAAGAGACTTTATGAAGAAAGGTGATGGAACTTGTGCAGTTGCAGAGTGTCACGAATCTCAGGTAGCATTCTCGCACCCTGTTGGGGATGATGTTATTGACAAGCGTTTAAATGAACCCGTCAATTGTGTTACCTGTCATAATCCAATGGGTGCCCCTTTTGAGAAAAACTTAAAAGGCGATAAAAATACTGATTTGTGTAATCAATGCCACCAGATTTAAGGGGTTATTAGAATGGTATATTCAAAAAAGATGTATTTTTTTACTAAGTTAATTGTTATCTTTTGCACTTGTTTTGCATTAGTACTCTCAACAAGTATGCTTGCTCGCGCGGCTACGAGTGCAAGCGTTGAACTCTTAACAGTTCTAAGTGCTGATGATTATTACGGATCTTTTAGAGAACCCGGTGGTTTGTTTTATGAGGAAAATTCAAAGAGATTTTACGTTGCAGATAGTGGTAACTCAAGGCTTCTTTCATTTGATAAAAATTATGAGTACGTCTCGGAGCTCTCTCACGCCGACCTTGGTATGCCACTTGGTATCGTAAAAGCAAAGTCTGGTAATTTTTTTGTGATGGACGGAAAAATCGGCGCTCTCTCTTTTATTGATCTTAAGGATAAGACGGTAAATAGGTTTGAATTTAAGGGGGTTCCAAAAGGACGTGAAGCCTTTTATCCAGGCTCCTTTGCTGTTGATGGTGATGACAACCTCTATATTATTGATAGGCTAAATAAAAGGATTATTATTACTGATGCAGAAGGAAATTTTAAGAACTCCCTTGTTGTAAAAGGCAAGGATTTTCGTGGTTTTAATGACGTAAGGGTTGACGCAAATGGAATTGTTTACGCCCTGGATACAGTCGGAGCTGCTCTTTATATCTTTAATTCAAAGGGTAAGATGGTTAAAAAAATTACAGGGAAAACCAAGGATAGTGCCTTTGTTTTTCCTGTTAGTATAGCCCTTAGTCCAAAAGGCTATATATTTGTCCTTGATTCTTTCCGTAATCAGGTGCTTGTTTTCTCATCCTCAGGCTCCTTTAACTTTGTATTCTCGCAACCTGGTAAAATTGAGGGAAGACTGAATAGCCCTTCTTATGTTTATATTGATAATGAAGGTCGGCTCTATATAGTTGACGGAAATAGAATTCAAATATTTAAGTTGAGTAATAATTTATGACCCGCATTTTTTTTTTCATAAGTACTTGTTGTTTTTTTCTTCTAGCTAGTTATGGTTGTGTAACTGAGGTTTCCTCGCCTGAGGAGCTTGGTGATGTTGGTCTCGACACCCTCCCTTTTTATCAACTTGGCTCTTCTCAGTTTAATACCCAAGAAGCTAGAAAAAAGATGGTCGATGAAAAAGCACGTATTGAAAAAAAGAAAAATGAAATTGCCGAAAAAATTAAATCTGGTGTTGTCGAGTTTGGTGTTGAGGATACACTAATCTCAAAGCCGTGGATTGACCCAGAGCAGGTAAACCCTAGAGATCTGGTTGAGGTTCTTAGATTATTTCCAAAAGATGTTTACGGTTACCCAGACTGGAATGTGGCTATTGCTCAGAGTTTGATTGCCCCTTCTGGTACTATCGGAGACGTTCCTGAGAAAAGGGATACCCAGTTTGCAGACGATATAATCTTTAAGATAAATGACGCTTTAATGGCCGATGTTCTTTTCTCTCATAACTTGCACGCCAACTGGCTCTCTTGTGATAACTGTCACCCCTCAATCTTTATTCCTGAAAAAGGTGCAAATGCCTCTACAATGTATAGTATCTGGAATGGTGAGTCGTGTGGAAAGTGCCACGGAACCGTTGCTTTTATGCCAAAAGGTTTTGATAATTGCAAGCGTTGTCATAGTATCTCAAAACCAGGCTCCGCCTTATAGTATTAAAATTTAGGAACACACAACTATTATGAAATTTAATCCCATAGATTCTAACTCTAAACTATCAGGCTCCTCTCTTGACAAGCAGGTAAAGGTGTTAACGGTTGATGACAATACCCAAAACCTTGAGGTATTAGAAGGTCTCTTGACTGCAAGAGGTTACGACGTCCTCAAGGCTTATAATGGGCGTGAGGCTCTAGAAAAGGTTGAGGAATTTAACCCTGATATAATTCTGCTAGATGTTTTGATGCCAGTCATGGACGGCTATGAGGTTTGCAAACAGCTTAAGTCTAAGAAAGAGACAAGACTTATCCCAGTCGTACTCTTGACTGCTCTTGATAGTGGTGAGGATAAAATCCGTGGCATTGAGGCTGGTGCAGACGATTTTATAACAAAGCCATTTCAAAAACTTGAACTTCTTGCAAGGGTGAAATCACTTGTTCGAGTAAAAGCCCTTCTTGATGAGCTTGAGAATGCCCAAGACGTTCTCTTTAGCCTTGCCCTTGCTCTTGACTTTAATGACCCCTACACACACGGACACTCCCAAAGGGTTGCAGAGTTCTCTCAAAGATTGGCTGCTTTTTTAGGCCTCCCCATAGACGAGCAAGACAGAATTAAGAGTGCAGGGATACTCCATGATATAGGGAAAATTGCCACAGATAAAGGCGTGCTTCATAAGCCTGGCACCTTAAGCTCTAACGAATTAACACACGTAAAAGAGCATCCTGTTATTGGGGTAAAAATCTGTGAGCCACTTCAATTTGCCAAACCACTGATACCTATAATTAGAGGGCATCATGAAAAATTTAATGGCACTGGATACCCAGACGGCTTAGCTGGAGATGAGATTCCGCTTGGTGCAAGGATAATGTCTATTGTTGATGTTTATGACGCTCTTACTTCTGTTAGACCCTACAGGAGTGATATTCCTGCCGAGGTCGCAATAGAGGTGATGAAGGCAGAGGCTGTAAAAGGGTACTGGGATAAAGAGATTCTAGGTGCTTTTAGTGAGATGCTCTTAACTGAGGGCGACTTTGGAAACTCAAATGAGAGTGCTGATTAAATCTTAATTTAGGGTGGATATGTCGCTAGTTTTTTTTGTTTTACATTAGCATTTCTGGTCGTGAATACTCTCAAAGAGATATCTTTTTCTAGTTTTTTTCAGATAATCCTTGACAATTAGGCTAGTAATCTATTATTATATCTTATTCAAACTCTTATGGAGGATTTAGTTATGTACGCAGTAGTAAAGACAGGTGGCAAACAGTACACTGTTGCTGAAGGTGATCAGATAAAGGTTGAGAAGCTAGACGGTGAAGTAGGTAGCTCTGTGGAGCTTGCCGAAGTGTTAGCTGTAGGTAGTGGAGATAATTTAAATGTTGGTACTCCAACCCTAGATGCAGCATCAGTTACAGCCGAGGTTCTTGCGCAAGGCAGGGGCAAAAAAGTTATTGTTTTTAAAAAGAAGAGACGCAAAGGTTATACTAAGAAGCAAGGACATAGGCAGGACTTCACCAGCCTTGTTATTAAATCAATAAAGGCCTAAGCATAAGGAGGCAATTTTGGCACATAAAAAAGCAGGTGGTAGCTCTAGAAACGGAAGAGATTCTAATGGTCAAAGACGCGGTGTTAAGCGTTTTGCTGGTCAAGTCGTAAGAGCTGGTTCAATAATTGTTCGTCAACTAGGTACTCGTATTCATCCTGGTTTAAACGTAGGTATGGGTAAGGACTACACTCTATTTGCAAAGACAGATGGTGTTGTAAAATTTGCTGATAAGGGAAAGAGGAAGTTCGTTAATATTCAACCTGCATAACTTGGTTGGCAAGGTTATTGTTTTAAAATAAAATCTCTAGGTTGGGCGATTAAGAGAGGTCTCTACCTCAATTATTCGCCCTTTTTTTTATTAAGTATTAATGGTGATTTATGCGTTTTATAGATGAAGCTATGATTTTAGTTAAGGCCGGAGACGGCGGTAGCGGGAGTGTGAGCTTTCGTAGGGAGAAGTGTGTTCCAAGGGGCGGCCCAGACGGCGGTGATGGTGGTAAGGGCGGAGACATTGTCATCCTTGCAGATAATAGAATATCAAGTTTGATAGACCTTCGGTACAGAAAACATTACGACGGCGAGAGGGGTGGTCACGGGATGGGCAAAAACCGCCACGGCAAGAACGGTGAGGATACCACCATCAGGGTTCCTGTTGGCACTCTAATTAAAAATGCCGAGACAGAGGAGTTACTGTGCGATTTGGTTGATAATGCACAGGTCTTAATTCCAGCTGTTGGTGGCAGGGGTGGAAAGGGCAATGCCCACTTTGTCTCAAGTATCAATCAAGCACCAAAGTATTCTCAAAGTGGTGAGGCTGGAGGCGAGGTTAATTTAAAACTTGAGCTAAAACTCCTTGCTGACGTTGGGATAATTGGTTTTCCTAATGCTGGTAAATCCACTCTTATCTCTCGCATCTCTGCGGCAAAACCAAAGGTTGCAGATTACCCGTTCACAACGCTTGTTCC
>JAGLUZ010000146.1 GCA_023134165.1 Deltaproteobacteria bacterium
ATTAAGTTAAGGTAGTAATTTCCGCCACCCTTACGTTCTGTTTTAGATTTATATTTTTCCTGTTCTTGCTTATAAGAGGCAAAAAAATCATCTCGACTAATCTTTTTTAACTCATACGCCCTACGTAGTATAACCACCGAGCTTACCCTGTAATGACGCACAAGTTTTTTCAAATTATTTTCTATCGAAATACCAGCCTGCCAATCCTCCAAAAACTGTTTTTCTGGAACTAGTAATTCAGCGGCAACAAGATCACATAACGATTCAATTTTTTGGCTCTTATTTTTTTTAGGTTTGCCAATATCTTGATTAGATATACCACTTTCTCCAATCCACAAATGGGCTAGTTCATGGGCAAATGTAAATATCTGTGCCGCCTTAGCATCACGTCCATTAATAAAAATTAAAGGAGCTAATTTGTCACAAATATTAAAACCACGAAATTCTTGCACAGACAGTGTGCGCCTTGTTTGACTTCCAACAATCCCGCTACGTAAAACAAGAATTCCCTCAGACTCTGCTTGTCTAATAAGTTTTCCTAAAAAATCTTCCCAACTACGAGCATCTTGTCTGAATTTTCTATTAATATTTAAAGTCTTTGCAATATCTTCTGCAATCGATATGGATTCATCCTCCTTTTTGAAACGCCCAATAAATTTCAAAGACTTTGCGCCCTCTTCATGCAAATACCCCTGATACCATTGTTGTTTTACCAGCACATTACTCAAAAGTTCATAAAAATCAGCACTAAACGATTGGGGTAAATTTACATCTCTAAAAGTTCTTAGGTCAGGTAACGCAGGCTTTTCTTCAGGAGGAGAGGAAAGAAAAAGATAACCAAAAGGTACGTGCAATACGCGTGCTAGTTTTTCAGCTTGATTAAATCTAGGACGAGCATCCCCTTTTAACCAAGAAGTTAACTGATCTACCTTAACCTTAGCTTTCTCCGCAACAATATTAGAGGACAGGCTAGAACGTTCTATAGCCCACTGGAGTACCTTTGGTGTTATAAATGCATTACTCATAATTATTTTCCGACCTTCTATTACATGCTACTTTACAAAAGTGACGTACAAAATATCCTATCACATTAAAAACCCTTTTGTATAGCAAGCACAGTGCAATCAGAAAAACTCTCCCATACTCCCGCCCTAAAATTTGACACCACTGCCAAGACTTGTGCTAAAATATAGACTTAGGAGAATATCAAATATATGAATACAAAAGACTTTGTAAAGGAAATCAAGATTCACATTGAGGCCAAGTACCCGATACTCTGGCTTGTGTCCTATGAGGAGCGTCGTGCGGAGAAGGTTGTTCGAGACCTCTGTAAGGAGATGGAGACTAGGTTTTGGGGATGGTCAGTATCTAAGGGGCTATACGGGGATGATACAAAGAAGAAAGAGCCGATTGGAAGGGAGAAGATCCTTAAGGCAATTGAGGACCGAATTGAAAAAGATGATGAGACAAACAACCTCTTTCTTTTAAAGGATATTGTCGGCTACTTTCAGAGCCACGAGTTTCTTCGTCGTTTTCGAGACCTCCCAGAGGCAATTGATGCACGGCGTGAGATGAATACCATCTGTATCCTCTCGCCAACTCTTGGTGCGATACCGCCTGAACTTGAGGAGGATATCATCATCATCGAGCTCTCACTGCCTGATTACGACGAGATTCAGGAGATGGTGGACGAGACCTACGGTCACCAGATCCCAGAGACTTGGCACGCAGCAACTAGAACCGTACTCTATAAATCGCTCCAAGGCCTTAGCATGGACAATGTCAAGCGTGTTGTGCGTAAGGCGATTAGCCTAAATGAAAATGTCCTAAATGAGGACTGCATAAAATATATTCAAGATGAAAAAGAACAGATTATAAAAAAACAAAAAATACTTGAGTATTACCCCCACAGAGAGAGTGTTGAGCATATCGGTGGGCTTGGCGAGATAAAGAGCTGGTTTACTGAGCGTGAGCACGTCTTTCGCCTAAGTAAAGACAAGGTTGATTCCCTTGGTCTTGACGTTCCAAAGGGGCTACTCCTAATCGGGGTACCGGGTTCTGGGAAGAGCTTATGTTGCAAAGCACTTGCTGGTATCTGGAATCTACCGCTCCTTAGGATGGATGTTGGGCGTATCTTTGGCTCAACTGTTGGTGAGAGTGAGAAAAACATTCGCCGCTGTATTCAACTTGCAGAGGCTGTGAGTCCGTGCATCTTGTGGATTGATGAGATTGATAAGGCCTTTGGTGGGGTTACTGGTTTTCAAGGCGACTCAGGGACTCAGCTTAGGGTCTTTGGTACATTTATCTCATGGCTCCAAGAAAAGGAAAAACCCGTCTTTGTTATTGCCACTGCAAATGAGCCAAAGAATCTACCTCCAGAGCTTTGGCGTAAGGGTCGCTACGATGAGGTCTTTTTTGTTGACTTACCAAGTGCTGAGGAACGAGAAGAGATCTTTCGTATCCACCTTGAGCGGCGCAAGCAAAGTCCTGCTAGGCTTAATATAACTGAGCTTACGCAAAACACACAGGGCTTTACAGGGGCTGAGATTGAACAAGCTGTAAAGGACTCTATTGTTACGACCTTTAATGAACTACATGCTGGAAAGAACACAGGTGAGGCTGAGGATCTAATCGGCTCACTCTCAACTCTTGAGGTCTCTCAGGGGACAGTCCTAAAGTCTGTTAGAAACATCACCCCGCTCTCGGTACTAAAAAAAGAAGAGATTGAGGAACTACGTGAGTGGAGTCATCAGCGTGCGCGCCCTGCCTCACGCTCCCTCTTTATGCAACGTGCAGAGGCCTTAACTGAGGCAGAAAAACGTGCCATTGCAACACACGAGGCTGGTCACATTATCATGATGAAACACCACTTTGATAAGGTTCCAGTCTTTATCAGCGTTGATAACTATAAAGAACCTGGTGCATTTGTGCCTCTCGATGAGAACTTGATTAATTCCTTTACCAAGCGTGACCTAGAAAAGGAGATTGGCATAATACTTGGCGGCATGGTGGCTGAGGACGAGACAAGCGACGGCGAAACAAAGACCGTTGGAGCCTCAAATGACCTGACAAATGCAACTGCCAAGGCAAAGAAGATGGTCGTTGAGTATGGCTTTGGTGAGATAATGAGGGATACGAGTGTCTCTGAGCTTCAGGATTTTGCCCTTATGAGCGGAAAAGACATAATCGATGACATCCAGAGAATCCTCCAAGGTGCAAGAGAAGAAACCGAAGGCTTTATCACAAAGAACAAGGACGTTCTTTTAAACCTAACTAACCACCTCGCAAAAGAGGTAATCCTAAACGGTGAGGGGATTAGAAAGTTCTTTAGCGAATATCCACTAAAGGGGTAAGAGCTGCGCTCGGCAGAGCACTGAAACTGGCTTATACGTCTGGTGCGTTATTCGTAGAATAAAAATACGACTGTTTAAGGTTTGGGGAAATGTCATTCTACACAAAAATATCAACAGAGATAACTGAGCGAAAGATCCTCATCAGTGCTCTTGAAGAGATGAAAAAACGAGGCGAGATAACGAGCTTTGTCTCTAATCCAAAGACCAGCGATATTGAGGTTGACCGTGCTGGAGATTTAGTAAACCTAACTCAAGAAGAGGAAGGCCACTTTGTCCTTGGCGGTGATAAGTTAGTCGTCGGGCCGCTCACAAATAGGGTGAAGCAATTCTACGCACTTGAGGCCATAAAGGAACACCTCCCACTTGACTTTGAGATTGCCACAGAAGAAGAGAGCGCAGGTGAGATAAAACTTATCTTAAAGGGATAGTAAAATGGATAGAGAGATACGAGTGAAGATTCTCCCAGACGGCAAGGTTGAGTTTGATAGCACTGTCTTTAAGGACTGCAAGGAAGTTGCCGAACACTTTGCAAAGATTCTTGGAAAGATGGAGGAGTTTGAGATTAAGGAAGACCACGGGGACTCTGGCGAGGTACTAAAGATAACGAGTGATGAGTAAGGAGTCTTCAAATATCTTAAATCTTACACCAAAATAATTACTAGTAGTTATTGTTTCTTATCTGTAAAACCGAATTTTGCAAAATTAAATCCGATTATAATTCCACTCCAGAAAATCACCAAATCTCCAACAAACCATTTCCATCCAGCCCAGAAACGACCTTCTTCTAATATTAACTTTATGAGCCAAGGAGATTCGCTTAATTCTCTTCCAAAACCATCATATGTTGTTTTAGTCTGTGGATCAAAGCTGGAAACAAAATAAGCAATAAACACTGCAATAAATTCTACAATGATGATTACCAAGCCAGAATATCCAATTAATCTTTTCATTTTCTCCGTCTAATATTCAAGTTTCGTAAACTGGGTTGAACGAAAGCGCATCCCAGCAATTCAAATCATGAATTAGAAGTAGTAATATACAACAAGTCCACAGAATCAACAACCTCACTTGCCCTTCCCCGGCGGAGTCTCCTGCAAGGGACTCCGCCGAAATCTTGCACTAATAGAACAATTGCCATACAATCTATTGCATGGCTGTAAGAGAGAAAAATTTTGTCCCAGATAAAATTTACTTTATTACCTTTAGCACTTTTCGTTGGCAAAAACTTTTTACCATCAAAGAGAGATATAGCCTTATATTCAAGTGGTTTGATTATCAAAAAGAAAATTATGGCAATCTCGTCCACGGCTTTGTCATAATGCCGGATCACTTTCACGGCCTTATTTATATCTCAAAAAACTCTCCACCCATCTCCAAACTTATTCAGAATGCAAAAAGGTTCTTGGCCTACGAGATTGTTACGTCTTTAAAGAACGAGAGCAATCATGACATTCTTAATGTGTTAGCGAAAAACGCTCAAGTGAAAAAGGGAGCTAAACACAAAGTCTTTAGCGAGCGCTACGATTCCAAGCTAATTGAAGACGCAAAAATGTTTTGGAAAAAACTGGATTATATTCACAACAATCCTTGCAAAGGGAGTAGGCCATTATCGCCCTCACCCGAGGGCTACTTACTCTCAAGTGCCTCTAATTATTTACTTAATAGAGGCATATATGAAGTTCAGTTGATTTATTAATTAGCATACCGGCGGAGTCCCTTGCAGGAGACTCCGCCGGGGAACAATTAGTACAAGACCAATACCCACTCACCCTCTTCCCCCATCACTTTCACCAAGATATTTTTCACCTGTGATATAATACACCGATGAAACTAAACCTAATCAACATTCACTCTGTTATTCCTTGCTCAAAGGTAAACGGCCCAGGTGAGCGCGTAGTTGTTTTCTTTAAAGGTTGCAACCGCAGCTGCAAGGGGTGCTTTAATCCCGAGACCCACGCTGAAAGCCCAAAGACGCTAACACTTCCAAGGGTAGTCCTCGGCGAACTCTCCGACCATTCAGTCGTCACAGGCATCACCATCAGCGGTGGCGAGCCGTTCTTACAACCCTCGGGGCTTGCCGAACTACTGCGTCTTGCAAAGGTTGATTACAACCTAACAAGCGTTGTATACTCAGGCTTCACACTTGAAGAGATAAAGGCTGACACGGAAAAAGCCGTGGCCCTTGAATTTATTGACGTCTTAATTGACGCCCCATTTGAGGAAGATAAAAAAGAGAAAAAGCTACTTGCCAGAGGCTCGACAAATCAGAGCTTTCATTTCTTAACTGACATATACTCAATAAAGGACTTTGAGATACCTGGTAAAACCGAGATAACCATAGACAAAAACGGCCAAGTCATTGCCACGGGTTTTGACTCTGCTGGACTAAAAGATATTTAAGAAAACTGAGATAAAAATTAAAAGAAAAAAGTAAAAAAATTACGGAGAATTAAAGATGAACCAAGAGATAAACCTTGAGAGCGGCCTTCAACTTATAAAGGAAGAAAAGACCTCCGAGGGGATGAGAAGAGCCATAGTAAACCTTATTCAAACCCTTAAATTTGATGAGACCATAGAGGGCGTCAAGGGCGATAAGAAGGATTTAGCAGAAACAGAAACTTTATTTGCCGATGCATTTACCGAGATACTCGCCCTTTCAACCTCCATAGAATCTGGGGAAGAAAAAAGGTCAGCACTCTTGGAACTTGTTCGTACAGTTCCTCCGAGAGGGCTTTTTGTTGATATTTTCATAGAGGCAATTAAAGCCTCTCTTGCCTCTATCTCGGAGATGAGTGCCCCAAGACACAGAAGGTCGTCTCTGCTTCGCCTAGCCGAAGAGGTTCCAAGAAAGCCAGATTTTAGAGATATCTTTGATCTAATCATAAGAGAGGCTATCAAGGCTTCCGATGAGATTGAGGATCTCTCCGTTAGGCGGCGTTCTATATTAGAGATAACAAGGCTACTCCTCGAGCGTGAAGAGTGTAAAGAGCTTAGGCTTCATGCCTATAAAGTTGCCCTTGGCCTAACAGGAGTGAGCAACTTTAATACTTACTCCCCAAACCTTATTGCAAAGGAACTGCCAAAGAGTTGTGACTATACTTTCTATAGAGAAAATACATTTCTTGGCCTTGCCCTTAGCCTGCCAAAGTCTGGGGAGTTTTTAGAGCTCTTAAAAGAAGCTCTCCTGATTGCAGTAGAGGCCTCATCAGAGATTGAAGAACCCTTCTATCGCCGCTACGCACTTTGGTTTATCGCAAATGAGGTTTACGGGGACGAGCGGTTTTCCGAACTCTATAAAAAAATAGTTAGAAAATCCTTTGAAAGCTCACTCCTAATCAAAGACCCTTTCCCAAGGCAGTTTGCCCTCTTGGAGATGTTAAGAGAACTTCCACGAGAGGCTGAATTTAGCGAACTCATCTTTGATATTATAGAGGCCATGCTTCCGTTCTTTTCTGCAAAGAGCCGTTTTGGTGATGTTGGCTCACTTGAGGTCCTTGATTACTTACTCGTTGCCGAAGAGAAACGGATGACCGATAGCAAGAAAAATAGGTACACACGAGACCATTACGGCCTTCAATTTGCGGATATCCTCCTAGAGCTTAACTCTGCCCTCGGTGACATTCGTTTAGTTGAGATACTAAAACCTTACTCCCACGTCTGGATTCGCCCT
>JAGLUZ010000147.1 GCA_023134165.1 Deltaproteobacteria bacterium
TGTTAGGGAAAATATTGCAAAATTAAAGAAGCGCGGCGTTGGGTTTGTTGGCCCAGCAAGCGGGGAGCTTGCTTGCGGCACCGAGGGTGCAGGACGTCTTGTCGAGCCAGAGGATATTGTAGATGCTGTAAAAGAACGCTTAAGTGCAGATGACCTAAAGGGCGAGAAGGTTTTAGTTACGGCTGGTTCAACGCGTGAGGCCTTTGACCCGATAAGGTTTCTCTCAAACGCATCATCAGGGCTTATGGGCTATGCCCTGGCAAGGGCGGCGAGACGAAGAGGGGCAGAGGTTATCTTAGTTAGTGGCCCTTCAAATTTGCCGCGTCCCGGACAGGTCTCTTTTGTCGGTGTTGAAGACGCAAATGAGATGCGTGAAGAGGTACTTTGCCACTTTCCCCAGTCTACTATTGTTATCATGGCGGCGGCGGTCTCTGATTTTCGCCCAGCCTTGAGGCACTCAAAAAAGATGAAGAAAGGTGCAGACAAACTTACAATAGACTTTGAACAAACATCGGATATATTAAAAGAACTTGGCGAGATGAATAAAGACGGCAGAGCAGGGGATAAATTCTTGGTCGGGTTTTCTCTTGAGACCGAAGACCTGAAGAAAAATGCCACAGGAAAATTACAGAACAAAAACCTTGATATGGTCGTTGCAAATGGCCCAGTTGGCCTTGGAAGCCAGACAAATGAGGTGATGGTCATAGACAGCACAGGCACTGCTCTCGAGCTACCGCCGATGGCTAAGGAAGAGGTTGCGGAGCGTATACTAGATAGGGTTGTGGAACTAAAGGGGTAGGGGGTTTTAACTTCCTCTCCCTAAGGGGAGAGGATTAAGGTGAGGGGGATTATAAAAAGTTGTGTCGCCCTGAACTTGTTTTAGGATTTTAGTTTTTACTATTATGTTTTAATGGTGTTGTTTTGGTTGTCAGTAAAAAAAACATCTAGGTGTACGTGATGCAGGAGGGTGGAGTATTTATGAAAAATATAATCTGTATGTCTTTGTTATTAGTTCTAGGCTTACTTTTTGTTTCTTGTTCTGATGAAAGCACTGCTCCAGAACAGAGTGAAGTTCAAAATGAATCTGTTGTTGCTCAACATATGACGGAAGCGGTTAGTATAGAGGCTAAAGCGGTGTTAACATCAGAAGGTAGAGTCTCTGTATCTGGGGAATCTAATCTTCCAGATGGAACAGCGTTAATGGTAAGTCTTATTGATGAGAAAGCAGAAGGTCATGGTCAAGATGAAACATCTATATCAAATGGACAGTTTACAGCTGGACCATTAGGGGCAAAGTCAGGACTTAAGCCAGCTCGTTATGTTATTAATATAACTATGCCTATGCCAAATTTTCAACCAGAGCATGTTAAAAAAATAATCGGTGATAAAGGTCAATATCTTATAGGATCATTAGTTCGTAGAAGTGATATATCTGATTCAAATAATGTCGAAATTTCTTTTTCTTTTAATATAGGTTCTGTCCAAGAAATTAAAGAGACAGAAACAATAAATCAACGCAAAAGACTAGGACTATATGATAGTGTCAAATTACTTGTCGAGCAAGGTCGTAGTATGCAGGCGTACCGTAACTCTGACGATATATCTTTGGGGCGTAAATGTGGTGAGATGATGCACCGTTTACAACCTCAAGCGGAAGACATTAAAGAAAAAGCAAGCTCTTTACCCATGAGAGATTTGAGTTTTAAAAGTAGTTTGTGGCAATTGTCTAAATGTGTTTCTTGTAGAAGTAATGCACTTGAAGCATGTGATGCGGTGTCAGATGAACTTGTGGAGGCTACACAATAAACTTTTTTTGGATGGACAATTTATTGTTGACTCCCTTCATCTCAATCCTCTCTCCTGATATTGTAATGGAGGAGATGAGGTGAAGACTTTTGGATATTGCATTTTCTGACTGTTATTAAAAATAATCCCCTCTCCCCTTGGGGAGAGGGGTAGGGTGAGGGGGTACTTAAACACTAAACCTCCCAAGTGCCTCTTTTAGCGGTTCGTCGTAATCCTTACCCTTGCGTTTTAGGGTCTTTAGTTTTTTTTGCGTACTACGAGCAAGTGACAAGTTCTCTTTTCCAGTTGGGTCTTTTAAGGTACACTTTGCATCCTTGCCGCGTTGCAAAAGCTCAGTTGCTGAGGTGAGGGCAAGGTCAAGGTAGTGGGTGTGGTCTTCTTTTGTTAAGGCCCACTTTGAATCCTTAGAGAGGTGGGCAATCATCTTGTGCCAGCCCTCAATTCTGTGAAGGTTTAGGACACTTGTAAAGATAGTCTTATTTGTTCGAAAGGATAGCGGCGTACCCTCAAGTGTTGCACTAAGAAGGGCGTCATTTGTTTGGTGAACTTCCTTCTCAATTTTCTCTGGCATTTGCCATATTTTTTTATCAACGAGTGAATCAAAGCGCATCTCCCAGTAAATATGGCGGTGGATGATTGAGGAAAAAGAACGTACCAGCATAGTAGGGATAAAATAATTATGCGCAACAGTGTCAGCGGCTAGGTGAGTAAGGTAGCCGTAACTAAAGGCACGCTCTGGGTCAGTCTTTGCACGCTTTAAAAGTTTAAAACCAAAGTTCCAATTATGGCAGTGTTTAATCTCGGACATCATGTTTTTACCAACAACTATATCAGCACCGATATTGCCGTAGTAAAAGTCACTTGGGAATCTTTCGATTAGGGTTCTTACAACGGCTGGAAAAATAGCTGGATTTGCGGTGATGGTGCGAGCAAGTTCAAGGTGGGTGGCTGGCCCCCAGGCAAGGGAATCTAAAGGGGTAAGCAGGGTAAATATAGTTGCACTGATTAGCCCAAAGACTGATATTATAAGGTAGTAGAGCATAACTATATGGTACACAAGGTTTTGTGCCTTGTAAAGACAACAAGATAAAAAATAAAACTATTTTAATTTAATTGGTTATTTATAAAATGGAAAATAATATCAAAGACGAATACTTTGAGTTAATTAATTCAACCCTTGAAAAAATGAAACTCCTTTACGTAAGTGGGGTTGATAGAATTCCCTTTAAAGATGTTCAGGAGTATAGCCCTGTACTTCTATTAGTAGAAGAAAAAAAACCTACAGAGGCTTTAACTCATGAGGTGAGTAATACTTTTCCCTTAAGGATTATCTTTGCTGGGATTAACTTTAGCGCAGAAGATTGTGAGAGTATAAAAAAAATCACTACAGGTATTGGACTTACCAGTAATCAAGTTGATATTGTCATGGGTAATGCAGGTGAGCTTCAAGAAAATCTTCGCAACAAAGAGGTAGAGGTTATAGTTGTCTTTGGCCGTGAAGCAGTAGATGCAC
>JAGLUZ010000148.1 GCA_023134165.1 Deltaproteobacteria bacterium
TCTAACTTCTCTAAGTTTTTTCTCAAGTAAATCTATGGCAGTAATACCCCACCACCCAAGCTTTGGAAACTCCGAGCTAACAGCCCCGCCGAGTTCTTCATAAAACTTCTCATCCTGATCAGGGGCAAAGATTGGAACGTCGCTAAAACCAAGCTCATCCAATATAAGTCTTTGAAAGCGGTTGTACTGCCCAAACCTGCACGGGCCGTTCCCTGAAGGCATAAAGAAAGCACTCTTTTCTCGCTCAAAATCAGGGGAGGTAACAAACCTTACCATATCTCCAGTTGTTAGGATTGTTGGATAACACTCCCTCCCAGAGGTATACTTTCTCCCCATATTAAGGGACTCATCATCTGGCATTGGCATTACTTCTGCGTCAATTCCACAGGCCTGAAAAGCCGCGGCCAAGCCGTAACCACCGTCTGTTAGGTTTGGGATGTAGAGCTTTTTATTAATACCTGTTCTATTTACAACAGCCTCTTTTTTTACCTTAAAGGCATCGCGTTTCCTTACATTTCTAAGGCTATCAAGGTAGGCCTCACAGCGAGTTATGGCTCCTGCATCAGCAGAGTGTTCATCAATCTCAATTTGGAGGTAGGGTTTCCCAGCTGATGCGTCACGATAAAAATGAGTGATAAAAGAATCCGGGCCACACCCAAAGTTTGTTATAAAGATAGAATAAAGCCTTGGGTCATCACGAAGGAGCTTTGCAGTTGTTAGGATGCGTTGCCCACTTTTCCAGTACATGTCTTCTGCAAGGACATCACTTATATTCTCATCAACTGGGAGCATATCAAAAGGAATGGCAAGTGTTCCCATATCCGCAAGTTTCTCTGGAAGCTCCAGGTTAATTCCACGGTCTACTGTATTATACGGGCGACCAACAATAACAAGTGCTAGGTCATCTGGGGCAAGGCCATCAAGAATCTCCTTACCGCGTGCAATCATCTGGTCTTTAAAGTTTGCCTGCGCCGCATAGGCCACCTCAAGAGCCTTATTTATCTCAGACTTATTGGTTTTTCCAAGGCTCTCGCCAAGGGCATAGAACTCTTTATTTATAAGTGAGCGTTTTTGATTAAAATGAATTACCGGGGCTATAACCTCAACCCCTTCTGCCTTAAAATCAAAGGCAGTATTTGCCACGTAAGGCATTGCCTGCACATAAGGGCAAAGCACGGTATTAGAGTGGTTCTCCTTTGCAGGCATCATATCAACGATGCTTGGTAAGAAGATTTTCTCTACTTTCTTTTCTATTAACTCTTGGATATGTCCGTGAGCAACCTTTACAGGGAAACACGTCTCAGCCACTATCCTCTCAACACCTTCTTTGATGATGTCTTTATTGGTCGGGGAAGAGAGTTTAACTTTGTACCCCATCTCATTAAAGAACGCCTTCCAAAACGGGTATAGCTCAAAGATTGTGAGCATCCTTGGCATCCCTATTGTTGGTGCGCTTTCTGGAAGGCTAGCACCCTTGTAAGATGAATATAGAAATTTATCTCTTTCCTGAAAGAGGTCTGGAAGGGTACTCTTCTTTGCCTTGGCCATATTTACGTCATACTTCTCACACCTTCCGCCGTAATAAAGAGGGTCTTCACCCTCAAGAACAACTTTCCGTACTTCGCAGATATTTGAACAATCCCTGCACTCAAAACTATCTACTGTATATTTTTTCTGACTTAAATCAAAGCCCTTAAACTCTGTCTTTGCCGAGGCGTCCATCTCTTGGAGGGCAAGAATGGCAACCCCAATAGCACCTGTTACGTCATGATGCTCAGGCACGATTATCTTTTTTCCAGTAACGTACTCAAAGGCAGAGACAACTGCTAAGTTGGCCGCTGTTCCACCCTGGAAGAATATCTTCTTCCCAATTCTTCTATCCCCAACAACCCTATTTAGGTAATTATGAACAATAGAATAAGCAAGGCCAGCAACAAGGCCGCCTTTTTTTACTCCCTTTTGCTGATGATGAACCATATCTGTCTCAATAAAAACCGTACATCTGTCTCCCATAGGAGGCGGGGCCGCGCAGTCAATAGCAAGGTCACTGAATTCTTCTTTAATATTTATCCCAAGTCGCTCAGCCTGTTCTTCAAGGAAACTACCTGTTCCAGCGGCACAGACCTTATTCATCTCAAAATCAACAACAACGGCATCATTTATGGCTATGTACTTTGAGTCTTGTCCGCCTATCTCAAAGATAGTATCTACATCTGGGTCTATATCAACGGCGGCAACTGCTTGAGCAGTAATCTCGTTTCTTACAACATCAGCACCTATAAAATCACCGATTAAGTACCTACCTGAGCCAGTCGTACCAACCCCAATAATATTTACAAATTTTCCGCACTCTTTATCCACATCAGCAAGCCCAGAGCGAACAGCCTCAAGGGGACGTCCTGCGGTCTTTAAGTAGCGCTTGGCAATGAGTTTTCTATCTTTATCAATTAAAATAACATTTGTACTGGTTGAGCCAATATCAACGCCCAAATACGCATCTACTTTTTTATCAGGATCAAGCGGATACCCAACCGAGGTGGCCGCTCCCATTGACGGATGCTCTGTTGGTCTTTCTAATTGATCAAGAGACCTCTCCTGCTTTTGACCTTCATTAATATAATCATTTAACTCGGCAGTTCCTTTAAAGTCGCCAATGCCTTTTTTCTTCTCAAGTGCATTAAAGATTGCACCAAGCGCACCCATAGAGGCAAAATGAGTCGGAATTATATAATCACCCTCATCAAGATTTAAGATTTCCTTAAAGGCCTTTTTTACGCCTTCATTTGCCGCAACACCACCTTGGAAAGCAATTGGAGTTAAAAATGCCTTGCCTTTACCAATCGTAGCCTTAAAATTTCTTGCAACAGCAAAGCAAAGACCCGCAACAATATCATAATCAGGAGCAGCGGCCTGTTGGAGATGAATCATATCGCTCTTAGCGAAAACACTACAACGTCCAGCCACACGAGGTGGATTTTTACTCTTTAGAGCTAGATGACCAAATTCCTCAATCGTAAGCTCCATCCTGATTGCTTGTTGATCAAGAAAACTCCCTGTCCCTGCGGCGCAGACCGAGTTCATCTGAAAATCTTCAATACGCACCTTCCCAGAGCCGTCATCCTCAGGGGCTAGAAGAATAACCTTTGCGTCTTGCCCGCCCATCTCGATGACAGTTCTAACCTCAGGATAGAAATGCTCAGTTGCCTTTGCCTGAGCTATGACCTCATTTGTAAAGGCCGCACCAACAAAAGGAGCTATCAACTTTCCACCAGACCCAGTTGCGGCTAAGAGTTTAATAGAATCTTTTCCATACTTTTCCACAATACCGTCTAGCATAGTGCGAGCCGTCTCAAGGGGTGCGCCCTGAGTGCGAGTATAGTGATCCTCTAATACGTTTTTATGCTCGTCTAAAACAACTGTATTGGCACTTACAGAACCTATATCAATACCTACATAAATAGTCTTTGAATTACTCAATTTTCTTCCTCCGTTGGGTTTGGGATAGTAGCAGAAGAGAAACCTAAGAGATAAAACCTTGCCCTGAACAAATAATTGCTTCTACTCTTCAAACTTTAGATTAAGCTATATATTATCATTGATTTTTATTGATTTGTCAACTGGTCGAGGTAATTTTTGGAGTTATTTATCCATAATAATCATAAAAAAAAAGAAAAGGCCTAACCACTTCACATGGTTAGACCTTTTCTTGAACTCTAATAAAATTTGAGATTACGTTAGAGATTAAAGTCCCTTGATGTAATCTACCATTGCGTCCAAGTCAGCACCTTCTAAGGCAACTTTAGGCATGGACATTGAGAATTCTTTAAACTTTTTATCGCCACCTGCGC
>JAGLUZ010000149.1 GCA_023134165.1 Deltaproteobacteria bacterium
AGAAGAAGAGGGGTTAATCATCCCGCACCCTTTTGCCCACGAAAGAGCCTTTGTTATGGAGCCCGCAAGTGAGGTTGCACCAGATTTTATTCACCCAAAGATTGGCAAAACAACACTTGAACTTGCAAGGCTTTGCTCCACTTGCTAGAGAGAAAAAAACATCTTGTGTGATAACTGAGCCAAGCGTTAAAAAAAATGATACTTAAGTTTGTCCTATATTTTGTTCTCTTTTATATGGCCTTTAAGGTTGCAGGAAAGCTCTTCTCGCCTGCCACGAATAAAAGAGATACTTTTTCAAAAAAAGATAAAGGCCCAAGTGTTTCATCCGATAGCGACCTTATTGGCAAAGAGCGTGAGGAGATGGTTCTGGATGAGGTCTGCGGCTCATACGTTGCAAAGAGTATGGCACTTCGTCTTGACGCAGGCTCTGGGACAGAGGCAGAAAGATTCTTTTGTAGCGAAGAGTGCCGCGGGAAGTTTATAGAAACAAAGAATAAAAAACACTAAAAATAGAGAATTTTTTAGAGGGCTTTGATGAGTAAATTTGAGGTTTGTGTTAGAGGAAATAATTTTTTGATGAAGACTGAGGACGGCATCATAAAAAAGAGTTTTTATGCCGCCCGATATGCCGAGGCAAAGGACATGAGTGAGGCCGCAGGCATTGTCATGGATATCTTTAGAGAAGAGCTAAAGGATTTGGTCTTAAATGATAAGGATGATATGCCCGAGATGCGGGTTGTTGAGACAAATGAGATATATTTCTTTGAGAATGCAATTGAGATTGGCGAATTTACATTCTCTCTTGATGGCTACGTCTGGGTTGAGGATGACACACTTGATAGCGAGATGATAAAAGAAGGTAACGCAAAAGAGTCCTCCACAATGGGTATTCCCACAAAAAGCTAAAAAAGTAGAAACAAAAAACAGCCCCTAAATAGTCAATGATTACCCATTCTTCACCCACCAAAAAAAAACCCGTAAAGACTAATTGCCTGCGAGACGTTCTAGCAGGACACTTGTTATAAGAAGGCTTAAGAGCCCAAAGACAATAAGCCCAAAGGCCAAAATGTAATGTTTTTTATATGACGGCCCAGGTGCTCTCTTTAGGTGCTCGTGCTCCCAGAGGTCTGGCTCCCTTGGCCCTGTCTTTATCTGGGCATAGGTTATTATCCCAAGCCCAATGGCAACAGATAAAATCGTTAGCAGTCCTTGAATGTTTTCTGCGTACCAATTTAGTAAACCCAAAGCCTTGCCCTCCGAAAGTATTTCTTAATAACAACATAGCTTATAAAAATCCCAACTGCAAGGTGCTAGTGCATGGCTATAATAGCATTAAACTTCCTGTGCAAACAAACCCCACTGTGGATTATTAATTCAGTCTGCTCTCCGCAGGAGGTTCTAGCGCACAGCAGAAAGCTCTAAATTATTTAGTAGATGTTGAAGGATTATGTGTTTGGTTAATTCCATTTGCCCTCACGCAGTGAGTGTAGGACTTGACGCATTGGTGTGTGGCTGTTAAATTAGAGTATAGCTTTAAACTGAATTAATAGGCTAGATATGGCTTAATAGGTATACAAAAAAGGAGGCTTTTCCTATGGACTGGGGACTTAAAAATCGACTTACAAATATAATAAAACCAGGTACTGGGCGTACTGTCATGCTTGCCGTGGATCACGGATATTTTTTGGGGCCAACAACTGGGCTTGAGGATATAAAAGCCACAACAGAGCCGCTCCTTGAGTACGCTGATACGCTTATGCTAACAAGGGGCGCACTTCGTAATTGCGTTAGCCCAGAGATAGATGTCCCGATTGTGCTTCGCGTATCCGGGGGGACAAGTGTCTTGCAAGATGATTTGTCTAATGAGGAGCTTACTGTTTCTATGCAAGACGCGCTTAGGTTAAATGTAAGTGGGGTTGCTCTTTCAATCTTTGTTGGTGCAGAGAATGAGAAACAAACACTTGCAAATATGGCAACCTTAATTGATGAGGCCGAGGATTTTGGCATCCCTGTCTTGGCTGTAACTGCTGTTGGAAAGGATATGGTCAGAGACGCCCGCTATATTGGGCTTGCCACTCGCATTGCTGGCGAGATGGGTGCTCATATTGTTAAGACCTACTATTGTGATGGTTTTGAGAAGGTCGTTAGGTCAAGTCTTGTACCTGTAGTCATTGCAGGAGGGAAGAAGATAGAGGAGAAGGACGCCCTTGAGCTTGCCTATAATGCAATTCAGGCCGGGGCAATTGGCGTTGATATGGGTCGTAATATTTTTCAGAGCGTAGCCCCTGTTGCGATGATACGTGCAGTGCGTGAGGTTGTGCATAATGATGAAAAACCTGATAAGGCCTATGATCTCTTTAATACTCTAAAGAACGCAAAGGGTTAGGAAAAACCTTGAAAGTTGCGAAATATTATAAAAATAATGACGTCCGCATTGAGGAGCAGGAAAGACCACAGGTAGGGGATAAAGAGCTACTGGTGAAGGTGATGGCCAGTGGTATCTGCGGCTCTG
>JAGLUZ010000015.1 GCA_023134165.1 Deltaproteobacteria bacterium
TTAGTTGTCGCTTGGGATGAAGAGTTCTTTTAGTTCTTCGAGAGCCTTGTCGAGTTTGGCCTTTAGGTCTTTATCAAGAGTCTTTTTCTCATTTATTTCTTTTATAATTGCACTGTGCTTGGAGTCAAAGAAAACGCTAAGCTCGGACTCATACCTTACGATGTCTTTTACTGGGTAGTCATCGACGTAGCCATTTGTTGCGGCGTAGATTGTGATGACCTGCTTTTCTACGTCAAGCGGGGAGTACTGACCTTGCTTGAGTATCTCAACGAGTCTTTCTCCGCGGGCAAGTTGACGCTGTGTTGCTTGGTCTAGATCACTACCAAACTGTGAGAATGCCGCAAGCTCACGGTACTGTGCAAGTTCAAGGCGAAGCGTACCTGCAACCTGCTTCATGGCCTTAATCTGTGCTGAACCACCAACACGAGAGACCGATAGTCCAACATTAATAGCGGGTCTAATACCTGAATAAAAGAGATTACTCTCTAGATAAATTTGACCGTCAGTGATGGAGATTACGTTTGTTGGAATATACGCACTAACATCTCCTGCCTGCGTCTCAATAATTGGGAGTGCTGTAAGGGAGCCACCACCGAGTTTGTCGCTTAATTTTGCCGCTCTCTCGAGGAGTCTTGAGTGAAGATAGAAGACGTCTCCTGGGTAGGCCTCACGTCCTGGCGGACGCCTAAGAAGAAGTGAAAGCTGGCGATACGCAACAGCGTGCTTTGATAAATCATCATAAATAACAAGGGCGTGTTTGCCGTTATCACGAAAATACTCGCCAATGGTTGCACCCGTGTAGGGGGCTATAAACTGGAGTGGAGCGGCATTTGATGCCGTAGCACAGACAATGACGGTATAGTCCATTGCACCGTGTTCTTTTAGTTTTTCAACAATCTGAGCAACCGTTGATTGTTTTTGTCCAATTGCAACGTAGATGCAGAAAACATCCAAGCCTTTTTGGTTAATTATGGTATCAATAGCAACTGCGGTCTTACCTGTCTGACGGTCACCAATGATAAGCTCTCTTTGTCCGCGACCAATTGGTATCATTGAGTCAACGGCCTTTAGTCCTGTCTGGAGTGGTTCATTTACTGATTGTCTTGCAACAATTCCAGGAGCCTTTATCTCAACAAGCCTCTTCTCTGTTGTCTCTAAGGGGCCGTGTCCGTCAATTGCCTCACCAAGAGCGTTTACAACACGCCCCATGAGTGCCTCACCAACAGGAACCTCAACAATCCTTCCTGTACGTTTTACTGTATCGCCTTCCTTAATCTTTGAGTCAGAACCAAAGAGGGCAACACCAACATTATCTTCCTCTAGGTTTAGCACCATGCCCTGGACATTGCCTGGAAACTCAATTAACTCTCCAGCCATGGCCTTCTCTAGACCGTGAATCCTGGCGATACCGTCGCCAACACTAATGACAGTACCAACCTCCTCAATATCCACTTCTTTCTCAAAGCCCTTAATTCGACCCTTTATAAGCTCGCTTAACTCGCTTGCCTTAATCATCTCAAAACACTCCTTCGTTTAATTTTCTGATTTAATTTATTTTCAATCACACCTTGGTAAAGCCATAGCTTAAAAAAATATCCCCTTAAGCAACGCCGCCCAAGAGTTTGGTCTTCATCTTTTTTAGTTGCCCTTTAATTGAACCATCGAGAACAGTATTACCTATCTTTATAACTACGCCGCCTATTAGAGTAGCGTCTTTAACAAAACTTACGATAACTTCCTTGCCAGTCTCCTTACAGAGGCGATCCTTTATATCACCAAGTAATGTGGCATCTAATTCTTCTGGTGCAATAACAGTTGCACGAACTCTACCTGCGATAAGATCCTCGCCCTTTGCATATGAGGCACATATTGCATCAAGTAAACGAATATTTCGAGTCTCAACGAGAAGGTCTAGGAATTTTTCCACACGCTCGCTGACCCCAACAGCCTTTGCCACCTCGCCAGATAGGGAGAGCCTTTCGTCTAGCCCATACATTGGGTTTAGGAGAACCTTATAGAGTATAGGATTTGCAGAAAAAACCGAGAGAAGACCCCTTAGCTCTGTACCAAATTTCTCCGCACTCGACTCTTCTTTACCTATCTCAAGCAAGGCCTGAGCATATCTTCTAGCTAATGCACCACTCTTCATATTAGTTCAGTTCCCTCTTTTCTGTATACTTCTAGAGTTAATTTTTTTTTAAAATTTTTAGAAAAAATCTTACTCATTATTACTAAGCAAGCCAGAGTTCTTAATTAATTCTAATCTTCTCGAGGTATTCCTTTGTTATGCGGCTTTGATCCTCGCCGTTTACCTCACGGCCAAGAATTCCCTCAGCCTCTTTAATAGCCATCTCGGTAATCTCTTTTCTAATCTCTATTGTTGCCTTCTTTACTTCTTGATCTACGGTAATCTTTGCCTGCTCTGCTATGCGCCTTGTCTGCTCTGCGGCGTCCTTTAAAATCTTATCTTTTTCAAGCTCAGCCTCGGCGCGAAGTTTCATGCGAATCTCCTCTACCTTTCTATCAAGGCCGCTCATCTGTTCCTTAAATTCCGCTAGCTTTTTCTCTGCCTCAAGCCTTGCACGCTCAGCATTCTTTAGTGCTTTCTTTATTCCATCAGCCCTACCATCTAGCATCCCCTTTATCCACTTACGCCAAACAACATAGATACCAATTACGAGGAGTAAGAAGTTTAGGTTCTTCCACATCCTCGAAGTAGCATCTGCTGAGCTGGAGGCAAAGGCATTCTCTGGGTTTAGAAATATTAGAACTGGGAGTAGGAGGATAATTAATACTGCGAGGGTACGACCGAGGATATTTGTTGCAATCTCTTTTGAGAAGTCCTTTGATTCTGCTTTTAATTTTTCTGAGGCTTCTGCGGCACTTGCACTAAGCTCTGTGCGTAACTTTACAAGCTCTGAGGCGGCGTCTTTACGAGCCTTCTCCATGACCTCTTTCTCACGCTTTGCCGCTTCTTGGCGAACAACAGTGCGCTCGTCTTGAGCCTTTACCAGGGCAACCTTTAGGTCAGCATTATACCTATCTAACCCCTCGGCCACCTCTTCGTCAACGGCCTCGGCGTCCTTCAAGGAATCCTCTGTTTTTTTCCTACGCTCTTCCATCATCGCAAGAATTGGCTTATAAAGTACTTTATTTAGGGCAAACAAAAGAATAA
>JAGLUZ010000150.1 GCA_023134165.1 Deltaproteobacteria bacterium
AAAATCAACTTGAATAGTTGAACACTGCCAGGCTCTGCCAAGAACGTCCTTTATCTTTATGTCAATCTTTGGGCCGTAGAAAACACCCTCGCCTGGATCTACTTCATAGTCCAGACCTTCGGCCTCAAGTGCTCCTTTTAATGCGGCCTCTGCCTCTGCCCAGTTATCTAGGCTTCCAACATACTTCTCTGGCCTCGTACTTAAATAGATATCATAGTCATTAAAGCCGAAAGAGCGCAAAATGTAAAGGGTAAAGTTAAGGACACCTTTAATTTCTTCCTCAAGCTGATCAAGGGTCATATAGATGTGTGCATCGTCTTGGGTAAAACCACGAACACGAAGCAGGCCATGAAGCACCCCACTCCTCTCATACCTGTAAACCGTGCCAAGCTCAGCATACCTAATCGGTAGGTCTCTATAGCTTCTAAGTTGGCTCTTATATATCTCAATATGAAATGGGCAGTTCATTGGTTTAACAATATAATCTTGCCCATCAACATCCATTGGACTAAAAAGGTTTTCCTGATAAAAATCCCAGTGACCGCTCTTCTTCCACATATCAACCTTAGCAACGTGTGGGGTGTGGATTATTGAGTAGTCATTCTTTGCGTGTTCTTTTCTCCAGAAGTCTTCTATAACACCTCTGATGATTGAACCATTTGGGTGCCAAAGAACTAGGCCAGCACCAATATCATCGGTTGTACTAAAGAGGTCAAGTTCTTTACCTAGCTTTCTATGGTCACGTTCCTTTGCCTCTTCAATACGTTTGAGGTGTGCTTTTAAATCTTTTTTATCTGGAAAAGCCGTCCCGTAAATACGCTGGAGCATCTTATTGTTTTCATCCCCTCTCCAGTACGCACCAGCAATTGTCGTGAGTTTAAAAGCCTTTACTGAACCTGTGCCTGCAAGATGCGGCCCTCTGCAAAGATCTGTGAATTCCCCTTGTTGATAAAGGCTAACAGTTGCGTCAGTTAGCTCCTCAATTAGCTCAACCTTATAGTCCTGCTTAAGGTTACGGAAAAAATCAATTGCTTCTTCTCTCGCCATTTCAAGGCGAGTAATCTTCTCATTTGCCTTTATAATCTCACGCATTTTTTTCTCTATGCGTTCGAGGTCTTCTGGGGTAAAAGGCTCTGCTACATCAAAATCATAGTAAAATCCGCCCTCGATATTTGGCCCTATTGCAAACTTAACACCATCAAAGAGCAGGCTCACGGCCTCGGCCATAATGTGTGCCGTCGTGTGGCGATAAACCTCTATCCCCTCAGTGGTCTCAAGAGGGATGGTCTCAATTGTTACCTCTGTGCCGTCTTTGACAGAAAGTGTAGTAAATAAATCCACGGCAATGCCGTCAACCTTACAAGCGGCGGCCTTTTTAAATAGCCCTTTATCAAATTCACGAAGAGCCTCACCAGCCGTAATGCCAGCAGGAAAGTCTTGGCTCTGGGTCTCTTCACCATCAACATTTGTAAAATTTATTTTAATCATAGGGGAATCATTTCTCTAAAAAAAACAAGGACTAAAGCCGTACTTTTTTTTATAAAGTTGCCTAAGAAGTAATAACAGGTGCTTGATTTAAAATGGTAGGCACGGGCGGGTTCGAACCGCCGACATCTACCGTGTCAGGGTAGCGCTCTCCCACTGAGCTACGCGCCTATCGCAAAGGGCTTGCAAACGAAAGCCCTTAAATACATTGACGTAATTTGACAGTATTATAAATTTTGGCTGGTTTGTCAATAGGAAAATGGGGAATTAAAGGGAATTATTCCCCCCTTTGGAAACAGCCAAAGGCTGACGGGGGACTGAAGGAGATTCTATAATGAGTCTTTTGTAGGTTGTGGTTTCCGCAAAGCGAAACCCAACTCTAAAAG
>JAGLUZ010000151.1 GCA_023134165.1 Deltaproteobacteria bacterium
GTCCCCGCTGGGGTGATGTGGTCTGTTGTAATGTTATCCTCAAGTTTTATTAATACCTTGCCCTTTAGACTATCTGGCAAATCACCTTGAACTGGAAGGGGTTGAATATTTGGCCCCCTCTTTACGGTAATCTTACTTGGATCCTTTGCTGGCGGAAGCACCATTGAGTCATCGACAAGAAACTCCTTTGGCATCTTAATATTTGGGTACTTACCAAGTTTTCTTGGATCTGTTATTACGCCGTAGATGGATGCGGCAACTGCTGTCTCTGGGCTAACAAGATAAACTTGCGCGTCCACTGTGCCACTTCTGCCCTCAAAGTTACGATTAAAGGTTCTAAGCGAGACCGCAGCCGATGGTGGAGATTGTCCGTTACCAATACACGGGCCGCAGGTTGATTCAAGTATCCTCGCACCTGCCTCTATCATGTGGCTAAGGGACTTGTTCTGGCTAATCATATCAAGCACTTGACGAGAACCCGGGCTAATAGTCATTGAGACATCTGGGTGAACCTTATGTTCGCCTTTAGTAAAGGTCTCGGCAACAATCATCAAATCACGAAGTGAAGAGTTTGTACAACTTCCAACACATACTTGATCAACAATCTTACCCTCAATCTCTGAGACCTTACATACATTGTCAGGGCTATGAGGCATAGCAATCATTGGCTCAAGAGTATCAAGGTCAATGGTTACGGTCTCATCATACGTAGCCCCTTCGTCAGCTACTAGTTCAGACCAATCACCCTCGCGCTTTTGAGCCGCCAAGAATTCTTTTGTAATATCATCGCTTGGAAATATTGAGGTTGTAGCACCAAGCTCAGCACCCATATTTGTAATAGTTGCCCTCTCTGGTACGCTTAAACTCTTTACACCCGCACCGCCGTACTCTATAACCTTTCCTACACCACCCTTAACTGTCATAACTCTAAGTAGTTCAAGGATTACGTCCTTTGCACTAACCCATGGCTGAAGCTTACCTGTTAACTCTACTCGTACGACCTTTGGATAATTAAGGCTAAATGCGCCGCCTCCCATTGCCACAGCAACGTCAAGGCCACCAGCACCCATGGCCATCATTCCAATACCACCGCTCGTTGGTGTATGGGAATCACTACCAAGGAGGGTTTGTCCTGGAACACCAAAACGTTCAAGATGAACTTGATGACAAATTCCATTTCCAGGGCGTGAGAAATAAACTCCGTGCTTTGCCGCTACGGTTTGTAAGAACCTATGGTCATCAGCATTTTCAAAGCCACCGTATTGAAGTGTATTGTGGTCAACGTAGCTAACCGAGAGTTTTGTCTTTACCTGCTCTACTCCCATTGCCTCAAACTGCAGGTAGCTCATCGTGCCTGTAGCGTCCTGCGTTATGGTCTGGTCAATTGTAATGCCTATCTCTTCGCCAAGCTTAGCCTCACCTGACGTAATATGATTGTCTATGATTTTCTGTGTAATGTTCTTTGACATTTTTTGCTCTCCTCCTTAAAACTGCTTTCAATAGATTCTTTTTTTCTTAAAGTCTCTCTACCTAGAAAGTCCTTCTTTGGAGACGTTAAATTACCTAAAAACAACGCCGTTGTCAAGCATATACGCACTGAGATAAATACCATATCTTTAGGCTTATTAAAATTCTGTGGGTAAAACAATCTCATTGTGGAGTGCAATAAGCTAGGAAGAAAGAAGCATAAATAAGACCCCAATAAAGACTTAACCTAGAAAAGAAAATCACCTAATAGTGAAACCCGATAGTTAGACCGAAGTGCGTTCCCCCTGCACTTCTAGTGCCAAAGAGATCTAGGTCTACGTCAGTGTACTTTAAGGCAAGCCCAACATTAAAGGCCTCAAATATGGTTAGATAACAACCTACATCAAGCCAAATACCAAAACCGTAATCATCCTCGGTTTCTCTTACAACATTTATTCTTGTCATCTCTGCCCTTGTAAGTGATAATCCGCCTCCTACAAATGGGTGAATCTCCAAGAAATCAGGCAAAACGTCTTCGCCTAGGCTTGCGACAAGAATCTTCCGAACCCCAGCATTTATCTCCAAAATCTCAACATCAAGGCCACCAGCTGAGGTAAGCTTATCTTCCTCGCTGTAAAGTATCTCAATCATGCCGTTAATTGGCCAGCCGTCTTTCCTGAAATCCATCTGAAGGCCAAGCTCGGATTGCCCCTCAACAGGTTCCCAGTCCCCTTTATCGAGGCCCTTTGAACCTTTAAATATAGAGAAGTTCCCTGTCCAGTCCTCTGCGAAGACCTCACCAGAATTAGAGGAAAAAACAATTACCGAAATTACAACTAGCAAAGCTCTAAATAAAATAATTCGTACAAAATTCATAAAAAAATCCCCCTTAAAAGTGAATGCCAGCAAATAGACCTAAGTGGCCTCCACCAGCTTCCCTTGATTTACCAAAAATATCAACTGTTGCATGAGAGAGTCTAGCCATCGCACCTAGGCTAAAGGGGCCAATATAGGTAATAACCCCTGCATCTATCCAAAGCCCCCATGATTCGTCCTCGTCAGCAATCTCTACGAGACCGTCATCCCAGACCTCTTCTGCATAGATGTGAGCAACCCCAATGCCAGCAAATCCAGCAGAATTGGAATCTTCCTCAGAGTAGACTCTTACGCCGAGGGCAAGCTCACTCGTCTCACTCGTCACGTCCCATACTGAGGATTCTGTTGCAATACCAATTGCACCGTAGGTATCAATTGCAATGCTAATAGGCCAACTCTCCATCTTTATATCAAAACGAAGGCCAACCTCAAACTGATTATCAACTGGTTCCCAGTCATCTGGATAAAGCTCTTTTGAACCAAGTAGCAAATTAAGGTTTGCAGAGACCTCTTCTGCGTAAGCACTTGAGGGTATCACTGAGGTTGTAAAGATTGCAACCACAACGACAAATAAAACTCTCAAAAAATTAACTCTTAATATTTGCAAACCCACTCCTCCTCTCTCTCTAGACTTTAAAAAAAAAGACTATAACACACTAAGACAAAGTAAAACCCTATGAAACCACCAGAATAAAAGTATCTATGCTAAGGTCGGTACAATACGCAGAAAAAAATCTACTCAATTAGTATAATACAAAGCCTCTATCTTCATCAAAAAATTCTCTAAAAATGAAGCCCAGCAAAGACACCCAGATGGTCGCCACCAACGTCCACATTAGCACCAAAGAGATTTACATCAGCACTGGAAAGCCTGTACACAGCACCAAAATTTAGACCGCCAAGCTGGTAATAAAAACCTGCATCACCCCAAATACCAATAGCGGTATCTTCATCAGAGATTGTCACACCTAGAGCCTCGGCTTCATACCTTGTGGTAATTAAAGAGAGCCCGCCGCTTACAAAAGGCTGAAAGCCTGTCTCTTTGCCACTAAGATTCTCATCTATAAACCTTCCACCAATGCTTATCTCTTCGGTTGAGCTTAGCACATCAATATCACCCAAAAAAGGATCCCAAGCAGTCCCGTACCCTGCGTACACAGCCGTTGCCATAACAACACTAAAGAGCCATTCTTTATCCATCTTAAAGTCCGCTAAAACTGAGAGCTCAAGTTGATCTTCAACAGGATACCACTCATCTGGGTTAAGCTCTTTTGTGCCAATCAACACATATATATTACCCGAAGAGGTTGACTCTGTAGAGGTTTGTTCTGGGGAAGTAACAATAGGGACACCCTCCTCAGCAACAACCATACTTGGTGTAAAAAAATTAACTAAACAGATATTAACTACTACTATAAGAACCCTAAAGCTGTAAAAAGTTTTGCTACATTTTTTCTCTCTTAGAAAACAACTCATAAGACCTCACATTCCTTATATTAATTCTTTAGTTCACAGTAATTTATTATAAAAAAATTACTCTCCACTTGCCATGAGTTCACTTACAAGGAGGCTTGGTGCTCCAACAGAGCCTAGGAACCGAAGGTCACTCCCAACCCTGACAACATCTTTAAATAGATCAATTAAGTTCCCTGAGACTGCCATTCCCCTAAACGGCTCTGCAAGAAGACCGTCCTTAACTACAAAACCAGAGGCACCGAGCGAAAAATCCCCACTTACGGGATCCATCGTGTGAACCCCCATAAGCTCAGTTAGATATAACCCATCCGAAAGTTCTTTAAATAATTCGTCCAAACTAAGTTCGCCTGCCTCAATATAGAGGTTTGAGGTGCCGAGACCACCAAGCCCTTTAAAGCCACCCCTAACATTATTACCCGTACTCTTTGTTTTTGCTCTTTTTGCCCAGTACCTATCATAGAGGAAACCATTTAAGACACCGTTGGTTATAAGTGGTGTTCTCTGCATTGGTACACCCTCGGTATCTGCAAGTGCACTTGCCCAGCCACCTGTCATCGTTCCATCATCAATTAAATTAATAAACTCTGATGCGACAAGGCTACCAACACTACCACCAAGCATGGACTTACCCTTTATAACATTATCCCCTAATAGAGAGGTTGAGAGTGAACCAACAAGCTCCATTACAACAGTATTTTTAAAGACAACAGGGCCTTTTGTGGTTTTAATGGGTTTTGCACCAAGCATAGAGACAGCTTCTTTTGCTGCTGCCTTGCCAATCTCCTCTGCATTAATGTCGCCCCGCAAGTGTCCCATCCCAGCCTCCCAACCCGTCTCTGAGGCTCCGCCATCCTCGGCCACTACCATTACAGATGAAGAGAAATAAGTTGAGTTATCGGTAAAATCAAGCCCCTCGGAATTTATGGTTCTCCGAAGTGCCTCTGAACTTCCAAAGGAGGCCTTTCTAACGGTCTTTATACGCTTATCAAAGTTCTTAGCACTGCTCTCAACACTTAGGGCTATATCTATTCTTTCTACGTCAGAGAGAGAATCTATTGCCTCATCAAAGGTCTTTAGTTGAGTTTTATCTTTGCTAATATTTAATGCCGACGCAAAGGACAATAATGCATCTGGGGTTGCGGCCGTTCCAGCTAATAGGGCTGAGTCAACCATGTCCTTTAAGGCCGCCTCATCAAAAACACTAGAGAAGCTAAAACCCTGCTTAGCGTCTTTTAGGGTTCTAAGCCCGACCCCAGCACTTGAGCGAACCTTAAGTCCGTCCACCAGACCGTCCTTTGCCTCAACTGAGACCCCGTTACTTAGAGAGAAATAAAGTTCATAGGAATCTGAACGCCCCTTTAAAAGCCCTCTTAATATCTCTACTGCTTTATCTGTATCTGTATTTTTATTCATATTTTTTCCGCCTTACCCGTAGCTTTTTTATAAAATTTAGGAACTAAAAAAATTCTTTCTTTTAATTTCCAACCTCTTTCAAGCCTCAACCGTCTCATTTAAATTTCCTTTAAGACGGCGGTCTCATCACAGTTTGGAAACTTTAAACACTTAACACATTCGCCCCAGATTTTATGCGGCAAGGTGTCCTTATCAACCTGCTTAAAACCAAGTTTAGAGAAAAAATCCTCAGAGTAGGTTAGGGCAAAGACACTCTTTAGGCCTATTTTTTTCCCGTCTTCAATAGATGTATTTACAAGGGTTGTGCCAACCCCTTGGCTGAGAAAATTAGGATCTACAACAAGAGAGCGCACCTCACCGAGAGTCTCCCAGCACACATGCAAGGCAACAGCTCCGATTATAACTCCGTCGTCATTAACGCAAACAAAAAAGTCCCTTATCTGAGAGTATATCTCTGATATTGGTCGCGGCAACATCTCACCTTTTTTTGCATATATTTCTACCAACCCAAAGATTGTTTGAGCATCATCAAGTACGGCCTTACGAATATTCATCTATTATTTATTCCCTAAACCTAGGACGCCAATTAGTGCAAGCGTAAGATTATTTTAAAAAATTATTTGCCAGCCAATTTCAAAAGCTCTTTTGCATGAAGCCTTGTTGTCTCTGTAATTGAAGGTCCACCTAGCATCCTTGAGATATCATCCTCCCTCTCTTTTGATGAAAGGTATTTTACCATGGTAACGGTTCTTCCCTCTGCATTTTGCCCCTTAATAACACGGTAATGTCTATCAGCATAGGCAGCAATCTGAGGCAGGTGGGTTATACAGAACACTTGATGCAACATAGAGACCTTTAAGAGTTTCTTTGCTACCACATCTGACATTGCCCCGCCAACACCTGTATCAACCTCATCAAAGACAAGGGTCTCGACCCTGCCCTTAGTAGAGAGGGACTTCATTGCA
>JAGLUZ010000152.1 GCA_023134165.1 Deltaproteobacteria bacterium
AAAGACCAAATTCTTTGTCAAGTCGCCCTATATGGTGAGTTATCCAGAGTGAGACTTTGTCATTTACCTCTGTTAAGAGTACATCATTTATTCCACCTGGGATCATCCCCTTTAAACGGTCAAGTTCCTCTATAAAGGATGTATGTTTTTCAATATGAAGAAGCAAATCTGGGTAATCAAACTTACTCATGAATTGTTCTTCATCATGAAAGTGATTTACAACGTAATCATCTAAAAAATCTAGAAGCTTTAAGAGTTCTGTAGTTGCAAGAGAGTTCTCCAAGGCCTCAACAAAGGTATTCACCTTTACAAAGAGCTCTCGGTGTTGGCGATCCTGCCACCCTATACCTGTCTCAAGAGACTTATTTAATTCTATCTTATCTATGATCAAAAAAACTAATTATCCTCTAATGCACCGCCAGAGGCGATCCATCCATTATACCCGTCCATAAGAGCCTTGACGTTTTTAAAGCCCATTGCTTTCATCCTGAGTGCGGCACGCGCACTCGTTGCTTCGGCTGTTCAGGCACAGTATGTTACTATCTCAGCATTCTTTGGAAGGTTTACAGCCATTGTATCTATGTTGTTGTAAGGTATCCAAAAAGCCCCTTTTATAAGCTTTGGGGGTTTAACGAAATTTTTAGTAACACGAACGTCAATTACTATGACATTTGCCCCACTAACAAGCCTATCTTTAAGCTCTTCTACGGTAATGCGGTCTGCACCGTCGTCCCTGTTGTGGCTATGCCCTGGGTCACTAAAGTGCGTCCCAGCCGAAAGAGCTGGGCTCGACGCAAATAAGGTCAGACCAAAGAGTACTGCCACAAAGAAAGCCGTCTTGGTTAGAAAAAAAGACTTACCACCAGATATTTTTTGCTTCATAAATTATCTTCCTTTCTTCGTTCTTTTATTTTCTGCCTAAATAAAGTTACTACATATTCTTCAGATAACTATTTTAACAAAATACAAGAGAATCTTCAAGGTTAAATAAGGCTCTCAAGTCCTAGATATCTTTTTTTAGTACTTACCTTTGTGGTCTCCTGAGCCGTAACCACCACCGTGCATCATCATCGGCATCTTTTTTTCAAATTCTTTTCTCTGTTTCTTTGTAAGTAAACTCTTTAGTTTTTCATGCTTCTTTATTCTAAAGAGCTTAAGTTCAACTTCCTTATGGGCAATCTCCATGAGTTTGGCCTCGGCCGCATTCAAATCAACCCTATCAGCCATTAGTAGCCCTTTAAGCTCTACATCTAGGATATCTTTTTCTGCCCTTATCTTAATCGTATTTTTTTCATACTCAAGTTTCATTTTTTTAATGGCCACATTTTGCTTATCAGTTAGGTCAAGCTCACTTAAAATTTTTCCAAAGGCCGCGCCAACCCCACGCTTGCCATCTTTTTTGTGTTTATCGCATTTTTCTTTTTTCTCTTTTCTATCACTACCAGACTTATCACTAGCAAATACAGCCGGTGCTGAGACTGTGAATACAAAAGCAAAAACAACGAATATAGCTAAAATTCTCTGAACCTTTTTCATACAATTTCTCCTTAATTTGAATTTTAAAAAGTTTTAAAGTTTTGAAATTATAAAATTTAACTTACCTCTTTCTCAACATTATAGTCCATTATCCCGCACCAAAAACCTTGCTCGTCTATGGACTCAAGCTCCCAGCGCAGAACCTTTTGATGCGTTCGCTCCATCTCTAGGAGGCGTGTCAGGACGACCTTCTCTCTTGGGGTGGTAGCTATCTTTAAGAGTTCTAGGTAAGCCCTGAGAGCCTCCCCCTC
>JAGLUZ010000153.1 GCA_023134165.1 Deltaproteobacteria bacterium
ATTCCTGGAAAAATTGGGTGCTCTTTTTTCATACCTTCTGCAAGAGCATCTGGGTAGTAAGGCCACTCTTCTCCGTTCTCAAGAGCCTCAACTAAAGAGATAATAACATGCATGTGCTCAAGCTCTTCACTTGCGAGGTGGAGAAAAACCTCCCTGCCCTTTGGATCCCCTGTTAACTTTGCGGCCTCGGAGTAAAAAAGATGACCTTCTGCCTCAGTTCTAATAGCTCTACCAAGCTCGCTAATCATTCTTTCATTTGACGCTTTTGCTTCATTCATAAAACTAACCTCCATAATAAAGAGAGCGAGAACACAATTTTAAAAAAAGTGTTCTCTATTAAGTTTTAGGTTTAGGGTTAATAGATCTAAGTACTTTATTAACTCTTCTCAATTACACGTTTTTTCTCAAAGGCCTCGCCTCGTATCTTTTCCTCACAGGCCTGACATATCGTAGCATCTGCTACTTTGCCGCAAACCGTACATACATGTTCTTTTTTGGTACTTGCTTTTTCCTCTGTCTTCTCTTCCTCTGTCATGTAAACCTCCTAAAGTATTTATTATTATTTGACTTTATCTGTATTTACTACATATCTCAAAATCTCTAAAGTCCTTAGAAAAATTCTCATTTATTGAGCCTACATTACAACACATTTAAGGAGTTTTTAAAAGAAAAACCCTCGAGCCCCTTACTCTCGCCCTCTGAGATGGCCTTTATATTCTTCACCTGAATAAGCACCTGCATGGTATCTCCTATGCCACCTGGGAGTACGAGGTCTCTTATGCCCTGATTATGTGAGATTGCCTTGTACTCATCCTCGACTGTAATATCTTTGTCTTCAGCATCTGGTACCTCAACACCTTCTTCGGTTATGCCAAGACCAAGGAGAAAGGCTCTCTGTGAGGTAAAGCCAAGTGGTGTAAGCCCTGAGGTTTTTCCGCCGCTTGCCAAGGACGTAAAGTCAACGTGAGCAGTAATGTCTTGCTCTCCTATACGCTTGTAAAACTCTTGATTAGTTTTGTGTTTGTAGTGACAAAGCAGAGTCCCAATCCTGCCTGGACTATAGAGCTTATCAGCAGAACTACCGTAATCTATGGTTAGAACAAAGCCAGATAAAAGCAATTCACCTGCGTTCTTTATCCAAAGAAGAGCCTCAAGAGAGACCTCAGCAACTTGGCCTTCCGAGAGTGTAATTCCAAGCCTTATGAAATACTCTTCAAGTTCGCTTGTTGACGGCTCACCCTCAGAGTCAATAAAGTTACCGTCAATATAATCAACGTAAATCTCTTTTAGCTTCCCCTGTCTCATTACAACTCGGTGAACAGGAAGCGCGTCAATTAACTCATTAGAGAAGATACACCCAACTGAGAGAGGCTCTTTAATCTCACTTAAATCGTTAAAGACCTGAAGATTAAAGTCAGCAAAAGACAGGTCAAGATTGTCTTGAGTTATGTTTTTATCGATAAGGCAAGGCTTTATAGAAAGTGCAAAATCTTTATACCTCTCCCTGATAGTCTCAAGCACCCACTTACTTAACCACCCTCTTCCAGCACCAACCTCTATTAAATAAAACTCACTAGGTTTACCTGAGAGTTGCCACATCTCATAGAACTGGCGTGCTAGCATTACACCAAAGAGAGGGCTAATATCAAGGGTCGTTATAAAGTCGCCCTTAAAGCCAGGCCCTGGTCTTCTAGGCCTACCTGACCTTGATGATGACAAGGGTACGGGGCTAGAGCTTACATCAGCAAGAACCCCCTCTCTTGAGCGACCAAGCGAAAATGAATCATAGTCATCTCTAGCCTTTGAGTGAACCCTAGTTGAGGTATAGTAGCCACCTTTTTCGTGATAAAGGGCTAATGCCATAAACTCGGTAAAACTTAAAGAGCCTTTTTCCTTAATGCGACCTTTAATATCATTTACAAGCTCTAACGAAGTTTCCCTCTCGGCTCTCGCCTTCTCACTCATAAGACGCACGTTTGGAAGCCTTTAATAAGTATACCTTAATATAAACCGCCATGAGCAACCTAAATCTCAACAAAGGCACTCGCAGGTGCACCACATACAGGGCAAGTCTCAGGAGGAGCGTCCCCTTCATGAATGTAAGCACATTCAATACAACTCCACTTTTTTGTCTCTGTCATAAATAGACTCTCCTTAAAGTTTTTCTACTGTATTCTTAGAGTAATAGTATAGCTTAATGCTAATAAAAATCAAAAAAAAACACCAGTAATATAATATATTATACCTCAAAAGCCTTTAATTTTTCCAGAGTATTTTAAGATAAATTAAGAATTTTTAATGACTCAGAGTGAAAAAAAATACCATTTAACAAAATAAGAACTCTTTACAACCAAAACTTACGTGTTGACCGCAAAAGTATTTACTATAACATTTACAACCTGTATTGCAATTATAAAAAAAATACTGTATAATCAATAACTATCGCGACAGGTTCTGTATTTTTATAAAAGTACTCACTTAAAGTCGTAAAATCTGTTACTTAATTGCGTAACGGATTACACCTAAAGAGCAAAGACAGGAGTTCAAAAAAAGGCTAATGGCTCTTCCAAATAATTTTACCGATATCTCATTTAAAAATCTCATCGCGAGGTTCTTGCGTTTAAATATCGCAATGAAGATGCTCGTTGGGTATCTTCCTCTTGCAATTCTTCTTGGGATTATCTCTGTATACTCCCTCTCAAGTCTAGAACGTCTAAACCACCTTAGCACTAGTATCCTTAAGATAGATATACCTATTGCAAAGTCTGCAGATGGTATGATTGATGATATTTTAGCCCAAGAACTATACGCACGCAGACACTTAATCCTTAAATCAAAGAATATGAAGGAGATATTTGCAGAGCGAGGAATAGACTTTCAGGCAAAACTTGACTCTATAAAGTTGCTACCTAATGCAGAAAAGCTCCCTATTCTCACAATCGAGACTCTCCATAACGAGTACGAGACCCTCTTTAAGAAGAGATTTAAATACATTAAAAGACCTGGCTCAAAGACAGCCCGAAATCTTGATAAACAAATAGAAGAGAAACAGCTTGAGATAACAAGCCTAGTAAAGGAGCTAAATGCTCGCTCTGTTGAGGATCAACAAAGAAGAACCCTCCTCTCTGCCGCTGTTGGTGATACGGCCTTTAAGGTAGCGGCTGTACTCTGTCTGCTTGGTTTCATCTTGGGTGTTGGAGCCGCTATAATTGTCTCACGGAGTATCTCATCATCTGTAAAAAAACTAAAGATAGCAACTCATATGATATCTGAGGGGAACTTCTCAGACCTACCTGAGATAACAAACCAAGACGAACTTGGAGATCTATCCCAGTCATTTATTGAAATGGGCAGACGTCTATCTCGCTTAGAAGAGATGTATATTGATGCAAGCCCACTTACGCGACTTCCAGGCAATATTGCCATCGAGAACGTACTAAAGAAAAGAGTTGAGTCAAACTCACTCACTGCGT
>JAGLUZ010000154.1 GCA_023134165.1 Deltaproteobacteria bacterium
CCAGTTCTTTGGGACAAAGTTGGTCTCGCCGTTTTCCACGGCCGCTATTGCTGGTTTTGCAAGTTCCTCTACCTTCACAAACCACTGTTTTGAGAGCCTTGGCTCAACAACGGTATGACAGCGGTAACAAGCCCCAAGACGAACCTTATAATCTTCAGTGTCCTTTAAGAGTCCGAGTGCGTCTAGGTCTTTTACAATTTTCTTTCTGGCTATAAATCTATCAAGGCCTTGGTACTTGCCTGCGTTTTCATTTAGGCTTGCGTTTACGTCCATGATATTTATCTGCGGAAGGTCGTGACGCTTGGCCATCTCAAAATCATTAAAGTCGTGGGCCGGGGTTATCTTTACTGCCCCAGTTCCAAAGTCCATGTCAACCTCAGAGTCGGCAATAATGGGTATCTCTTTATTAATTAATGGCAGAATAAGAAACTTACCAATTAGGTCTTTGTAACGGTCATCATCTGGGTTTACAGCTACAGCCACATCACCGAGTATTGTCTCAGGGCGTGTTGTTGCAACAGTGATGCTTTGTGTGCCGTCCTTTGTTGGGTAAGTCAGGTGCCAGAGGTGACCGTTTTTTTCCTCAGCCTCGCTCTCTAAATCAGACAGGGCTGTGTGACACCGCGGACACCAGTTAATAATATAGTCGCCTCGGTATATAAGGTCTTCTTCGTATAAAGTTACAAAGACCTCACGCACGGCCTCTGACAAGCCCTCGTCCATGGTAAATCTCTGTCTTGTCCAGTCGCAAGAAGCACCAAGCCGCTTTAGCTGAGTTATTATTGCCTCTCCACTCTCTTCCTTCCACTGCCAGACGCGCTCTATAAATTTTTCTCTGCCAAGCTCAAAACGAGTTGTACCTTCGTCGTGGAGCTTTCTCTCAACAACATTTTGCGTGGCAATACCGGCGTGATCAATGCCTGGAACCCACAACACATTAAAGCCTTTTTGTCTTTTATATCTTGCGATGATGTCTTGCAAGGTGTTATTTAGGGCGTGACCGAGGTGTAGCACACCTGTGATATTTGGCGGTGGTATGACCATAGAAAAAGCAGGTTTTTTTGATGTTGCCTCAGCTTTAAAGAGTTCAAGCCTTGCCCATTCCTTGTGCCAGCGCTGCTCAACATCTAGGGGTTCGTAAACGCTGCTTAGATTTTCTTCATTATCGTTTTTGTTATCAGTCATGGTTTTATCTTAAGGTGTCTCAGGGTTATTTTGTCGCAGTTTGGGTAAAAAATAAGGGGGAATCTGACGCACTCCAAAAGCTTAGAAGTTTGACCAAAGTCCCCCGTTTTGCATTTGGGGTTTTATTTAATTTTTTTGGTGTGGATTATTTGAAAAAAAGTTATTATTTTTTTGCGGCTTCTCGAATTTTATCAGCAAATTCTTTATTTATGAGTTCTTCGGCAATATCTGGGATTACCTCCCAGGCTATCTCCTCTATTACCTCACGTGCTACGCGACTAAGTACGTCAACGGCCTCGGCTGTATTTATATCTTTAAAGTCAGAGGCATTTTTTTCAATTGCTGCGGCAACTTTTTCTTCAATCTGTATTGGTGCGGTTGTTGCCGTAGGCGGAGCAGGAGCAGGCTCTGGTGCTGTTGGCACTGGTGGAGCTACTGCAGGTGCATTAAAGAAATCCTCAGCTGGAGGCGTTGGAGCGACCTCTGGAATAGGAGCAGGTATTGGCTCTGGTGGTGCTACAAAAGGAGCAGGCACTGGTGGAGCTACTGCAGGTGCATTAAAGAAATCCTCAGCTGGAGGCGTTGGAGCGGCCTCTGGAATAGGAGCAGGTA
>JAGLUZ010000155.1 GCA_023134165.1 Deltaproteobacteria bacterium
TGCAACTAACCTCTGCGCCTGCGTCATTAATATTGCTGATGAGTTTATCAACACTTGTTCCGCGGTGGGAGCTACTTGCAACGAGCTTTAATTTTTTATCTCTATAATCTGAGGTGGTGATTTTTTTAAAGCCACTACCTGTGTCTTTAAATGCACCGAGCCCAGTTGCCCCAACGTATGTGGTGTGAAGGGCTGGGGCATAGACAACGCCAGCAATGGGAATGCCGTCTCTGATGAGTGCGATATTAACGGTGAATTGATCATTTTGTTTTATGAATTCTTTTGTTCCGTCAAGCGGGTCTACTAAGAAAAATTCCCTCCAACCTTCCCGCTCACTAAATGGGGCCTCTTTTATCTCCTCAGATAAGACAGGTGTTTTTGGCGAAAAAAGCGATAGTTCTTTTATTATAATATTGTTAGCCTCAGTGTCGGCTCGCGTAAGTGGGGAGTGAATCTCGTCGTCTTTGTGGGTAACGCCTAAGTCTCCACTCTCGTAAACCTTAATTATAGCGGCTCCGGCTTTCTTTGAAATTCTAGTTAATTCATCTAAAAGTTCTTGATTGATTTTTATCATTTGCTTTTCTTTATCCTTTCAATAATATCAGTAGTAGACCGCCCTGGTGCTAGGCGAACCCTTCTAACGCTACCACCGTTTGCCTTAACAACTTTTTCACCTACAATCTCGCCGATTTTCCAGTCAGCTCCCTTGACGAGAACATCTGGCAGTATTGCCGTGATGAGTTTTATCGGAGTAGGCTCAGAGAAGAGCAAGACGTAGTCAACGCACTTAAGTGCGGAGAGTACCTCGGCTCGGTCCCTTTCATCAACAATTGGACGGTCCTCGCCTTTTATTTTTTTTACAGATTTATCTGTATTTATTCCAACAACTAAGAGGTCACCAAGGGAGCGGGCTTTTTTTAGATACCGAACATGGCCTGCATGAATAATATCAAAGCACCCATTGGTGAAGACAACTTTTTTATTCTTATTCTTTTTCTCACTTAGTTCTTCTTTTAATTTTTTTAAAGAAATCTTAGAAGCCATTGGTTACCCTCTCAGTAGTGCTTACTATAAAAATACTTTAACTTGTCCATGCCGCTCTTGCAAGTGTTAGGATAAAGACCTCTGTTGCACCAGCTTTCTTTAGAACCTTTGTGCACTCCCTAACAGTTGCCCCCGTGGTGTAGACGTCATCGATTAAAAGTATTTTTTTGCCCTGTATTCTCCTAGAGTCTCTTACGTCAAATGCACCCCTCACGTTTTTTTCTCGCTCAATACTGCCAAGACGAACTTGCGGCGGGGTATCTTTTATCCTCAGAAGTGTAGAAAAATCAAGAGCAAGGTCAAGGGTCTTTGAAGCGGAGCGGGCAAGGACGAGGGACTGATTAAAACCTCGCTCCCTAAGTCTTCGCTTGTGTAGGGGGACGGGTTGTACAATACAATCTGTGAGATTGAATTCATTAAATATATCTTTTGCACTTACGGCGAAGATGGTCGATAGTGCGGGCGAGATATTCATCTGTCCGGAATATTTAAATGCTCGGATTGCCCTGGCAAGTGAACCACTGTGAATATATGTGCTACGAGCCGCAGTGAAAGTATTTTTGTTATTTTTTGATTCGTTCTTCAGGCAATCCCCGCAGTGGTGGTTCGTACCAGTTTCAAAAGAAAAAGGCACTCCGCACTTCTTGCAGATAGGCGAGGTGATGGATGTAAAGTCGTTAAGGCAGTTTTTGCAAAACCCACAGGACTGACTACCCCGTACCTGTTCGTTTTTGACGCAGAGCGGACAAAGCAGGGGGAAAACAACCTCAGTAAAATTTTTAATTAGATTTAAGATACTGTGCATAGTTTTTTTAATATAACAAAAAACAAAATAACTTTAATTATATTTTTTATTGTGATATTCTGAGAGTAATATTTTTTATAGGAGAAGTAAAATCTTAAATGGTATTTAGTGGACTTAAGGAGAGACTTTCAAAGACTCATAATGCTTTATTTGGCGGTGTAGAGAGTGCCTTTGGAGGCACCTCAAGGGAGGAAAGTTTAGAGCTAATAGAGGAGGCACTACTGGCCGCTGATATTGGTGTTGAGACAACCCTAGAGTTGGTGGATGGCCTTACCTCCTTAAAAAAGTTTAATGAAGAAAACGTTAGAGGGTATTTAAAGGACTCTATCTTTGAGATTTTAAAGGGTGCAGAAGCTTCCCTTACCATACCTGACGATATAAAGCCTTATGTTATTATGGTGCTTGGTGTAAATGGTGTTGGAAAGACGACGACCATAGGCA
>JAGLUZ010000156.1 GCA_023134165.1 Deltaproteobacteria bacterium
AAAACTTATCTTCTTTACGATTCCGCTAATTGGTATATTAGCAATTCTTGTTTGGAAGCTCGGCAACCTTGGCTTTCTAACTGGAACTGGGCTTATTATTGCTTACGCAGTAGTTGCTATAGCTGTTAGTTATCAAGTAATCCAAGTTCTGATTGTAAATTTGCCGATACTCAAAAAAGGTGTTCCTGAGGATGATAAATATAACTTTAATCAGGTTGCATGTTTGAATACGACTTATTTCTGTAACTTTGGTGCTGAACTTGCTGTCGTATCAATGCTTCCAATGTTTTTTGAGCTTACTTTTTCTCTTACACCTACCACGGCTGGTTTAATAGCGGCCTCCTTTGCCTTTGTTAATCTTTTAGCAAGGCCTTTGGGTGGTTATTTATCTGATAGGATGGAGAGTAGAAAAAAGACAATGGTACTTTATATGTTAGGTATCTCACTTGGTTTCTCTGGGATGGGCTTTATCACAGGTTCATGGCCACTTTTCTTAGCCGTTGTCTTAACCGTAGCTTGCTCGATGTTTGTGCAGGGATCAGAGGGCGCAACCTTCGCCATCATCCCTACGATTAAGAGGCGTATAACTGGTCAAATATCTGGAATGGCTGGAGCTTATGGTAATGTTGGTGCTGTTTTTTACCTGACCCTCCTGACCATGGTTGATAGTAGTACCTTCTTCTTTATAATTGGTGGTGGTGCTTTCTTTAGTTTCCTCTTCTGTGCAATATTCTTAAAAGAACCAGTTGGGGGCTTTGCTGAAGAGTATCACTTGTCGTCAGTGGATAAAGAACTTTTAAAAGAAAATTAAACTTTAATACCAAAAAATAGTCTGTTTCTTAGTAAGCCCTACCAAATCAGGTGGGGCTTACTTACGTTTAACGTATATTTATTTTGTTCTTAGAATTTTTCCTCTAGTAATTTTAGTTTCAGAATGCTAGAGTAATTCGGTTCAAGTTTTTTTAAATAATCAAATTTTTCTTAGAAAAGTAAAAGAGGAGTAATCTTGGGAACACACAAAGTTGAACAATTACTCATAGCCGCAGTTGCATTTTTTTGGTGCTTCCTTATGTGGTTTGCTACAGCCGCCTTTTCCCCTAGCATACTCGTAAAGTTTGAACTTACAAATACACAGTTTGGTATATTAGCAAGTTCTGCTCTCTGGGCCGCACCCATACTAAGACCTGTGGCGGGTTTTATGGCAGACAGGCTAGGGGCTCCAAAATCTTTTTTTATAGTTCTTATTATTACAGGTACAATGAGTATTGTCTCATCGCAAGTTGAATCTTACAAATGGATCTTTGTTACTAGGGCTATTGTTGCTATGGCTGGTGTAGCCTTTGTTATCGGGATTCAGCATGTTGCTCAGTGGTTTGAGGAAGAAGAGATGGGAGCTGCTGAAGGACTCTACGCTGGTACTGGCAATGCTGGGGCTGGGGCAGGGATGTTGCTCTTGCCACGTTTGTATGGCACAGATTTTTCTCAAGCATTCTTACACCTTGGTATAGTTGCTATTATTATTGCTTTTTGGGTAATAATTCGCGGTGTCTCTGCAAAGAGTGCAGAGCAGGCCGCAATGGCAAAGAGGACAGCTACACTACGTGATACGGCCTTTGTTTGGACACGCTACGCCGCTGTTGCCTTAATGCTTGCTTATGCTATGTGTTTTGGCCTAGAGATTAGTATGAACGCATGGATATCAGGTTACTATAAGATGGGCTTTGAAGATGCGATTCGGGCTCTTGGCTTTACTTCAATAGAGCAAGTTCAGATTGCGGCTGGTACATTTGGAGCTGTGCAATCATTTAATGCATCTCTATTTAGACCTTTCTCTGGATATGTTTCTGATTTATTTCAGAGAAGAAACTTTATGCCGTTCCCAATAATCACCAAGGCTCTGCCTTACTCGCCTCGTCTTCATTGGTTAATATTTGCTCTCCTTTGTGTGACCACTAGCATGATTGGGTTAACCTTGGCGGGACTTTCAGGTAGTGTTGTTCTCTCAGTCCTAGTATTAGCTTTATTTGGTATCTGCGTAAGTTTTGGGACAGGTGCTACTTTTGCAATTGTACCACTTATGTTTAAGGAGCGTCCTGGAACTGCAACAGGATTTATAGGTGGTATCTCTTGTCTTGGTGGTGTTTTATACCCAATTATTTACGGAAATGCAAGTAATATACATATGGGGTATGCATACGTCGCAATAGCCATCTTTATTCCGATTATGCTATTTTATATATGGGCGATGCACTGGGATATTGCCCCAGAAAATCATGGTATTGGAAGTAAAGAAAGCTGGCTTGGTAAAGATGCCTGATTTAAATTAAACTTGTAATCTTGGAGGAAAATCATTATGGGTGGTTCAATCGGTCGTGACAGTAATTATTCGTACGAGCCTTGGTACAAATATGGACTTGCTTTTTTGTATTTTGAGATGTTAATTGCTGTAGGTGTTACGATATTCTCACTTTACATGGCCTTTACAGGTAAGGGTGGGGTTCTTGGAAGTGGTCATTAATAGAAAAATGTAGTGTGAACTTTAAAAAAACCGGATAGAGGTAGACCTCTTTTCGGTTTTTTTTATTCCTTATTTTTTTTAAGTAAGCCGTATAAAAAAAGAGTAAGGCCAGAGAATATGAGGAGTAAGAATAGATAAGTAGGTTTTGTTCCGCTCCTTATCTCAAAGATAATATTTAAGGAGCCGATGAAGAAAAGAATAGAACCAACTATTTGATTTATTTGAGGTTTTCTATGCATAGTAGGGGACTCTAAAG
>JAGLUZ010000157.1 GCA_023134165.1 Deltaproteobacteria bacterium
TCTTATAAGTATTTTTTATCTTTTCTATCCCCAGATTTCATGATATATTAACTCAAGTTTTAAGGGGTAGGCTTCTGAATCTTTGAGTCAGCGGCAAATCACATTTAGTGGTTTACGCATTCTTTTTAATGCGTAAAATACTTAAATAATAGTAGGGTAATGACTATTATATTTATTATAAGGCCGCCTAGAATAAGGTAATCAGCAGGTGTCTTTACTTCTTTTTGATCCATATTCTGGATACTAAATCAAAGGGAGTGTAAAGTCAATTGCTTTAAGATTTTTTTTGTAGGAGTTTTTTTATGGGTAATTCTAACTCAAAATCTGAGATCTTTATACAAGAGGTGCTTCCTTTTTCTCTAGCTTTTATTTTTTTTATTGGCTTTTTTTTCTTTCTTGATTATTTGATATTTAACTTACGGGGGTTACCTCTTTTTTATATAAGATGATCTTGTCTCTCACTTCTTTAAATTAGGAATCCTTTATAACATGACCTTATTTAGAATATTTAATACAAAAGATAACCTTTGTAAAAGAAAATTCCTACGTATCACCTTTGCCTTGTCTCTATTTTTTTTCTTTGGTTTGCTTGCTTCGGTAATTAGCTCTACTTCTCCTGGTTTTTTTACCTCTTCAGCCTTAGCCGCTACCGGTGAGTTTAGCTCAGCACCAACCTTAGTAGAGGCAGATTACCCGACTTATTTTGGTCTCTCGTCCAGGGTCATTGTTTGGATCTTAGCCCAGCTCCACCTCTTCTTTGCAGCCTTTGTCCTAGCCGTCCCAATCTTTGTAGTAATATTAGAGGCTCTTGGGATGTTTACCAAGGACAAACGCTATGATAAGACTGCCTTTGAGTTTCTAAAGGTCTGCCTCACTGCCTACTCCGTGACTGCTTTTATTGGTGGTCTCCTTGCCATCTCGCTTATGGTTCTGTATCCAGACCTGATGGACTACCTTTTCTCAATCTTTGGTAGCACTATTCTTTTCTATGCCTTTATTTTTTTTGCTGAGACCGCAACCTTGTATATTTATTATTACGGGTGGAGGCGAATGGTTGGTGGCAAAAAAAAATGGCTTCACTTGGGTGTTGGGTTACTCCTTAATTCATTTGGAACAGGCCTTATGTTTGTTGCCAATGCGTGGGTAACTTTTATGATGAGCCCAGAAGGCGTCGACCTTGCTGGCACCTTTGATGGTAATGTCTGGCATGCAATAAATAATCATCTTTGGAACCCGATTAACCTCCACAGGTTTATTGCAAACCTTGCTTACGGTGGCTCTATTGTTGGTGCTTATGCGGCCTATAAATTTCTTGGCTCTTCAACTGACGAAGAGAGGGGGCATTACGACTGGATGGGATACACTGCAAACTTTATTGCTATCTGTGCACTCCTTCCGCTCCCTTTTGCTGGTTACTGGTTAACGGCCGAGATATACGCCTTTAGTCAACAGATGGGGATAACCTTGATGGGTGGTTTCTTTGCGTGGATATTTATTGTGCAAGCCGTCCTGATTGGTGCGCTCTTTCTTGCGGCAAATTATTACCTTTGGTGTGCGATGGAGAGAAGCAAAGGTAGCGAGCGATTTACTCCTTATATAAAGTATATTGGTTTTGTACTTGTCCTTGCTTTTCTTGTTTGGTTTACCCCGCACACACTTATTCAAAAGCCCTGGGAGATGGGGGCAAATCAGGGAGGATATCATCCACTCCTTAGCCCGCTTGGGCTTATGCCTGCAAAAAATATAGCAGTAAATATTATGATACTCGCAACCTTCCTAAGTTTCTTACTCTACAGGCGCGTAAATATTTTGCCAACTGTTAAGTGGGCAAAGAAGGGAACCTCAGTGCAGGTTGCACTCTTTACAGCTGGAGTTCTTAACATTGTTATACTTGGCATTTATTACGGCTAC
>JAGLUZ010000158.1 GCA_023134165.1 Deltaproteobacteria bacterium
GAGCGGAGTAATATCTCTAATGAGAGAGATACTAAAACCTGCGGCTTGGAGGGCTCTTAGTGCAGCCTCTCTTCCAGAACCTGGACCATTCATTAAAACATCAACAGTTCTCATGCCACAGTCCATTGCTTTTTTCGCAGCCGTTGTTGCCGCAACTTGAGCGGCAAACGGGGTTCCTTTTCTAGAACCTTTAAAACCTTCGCTACCAGCACTTGCCCACGCAATGACATTACCCTCTGGGTCTGTCACGCTAATTATAGTATTATTAAAGGTGGATTTAATATGTGCAATCCCCTTTGCAACTGTTCTCTTATTTTTTTTAGCCTTGGCCATTTACAACCCTCCAAAAACAATTTTACTTGGAATCCTTCTTCCTTACAGAGACTGAACCTTTTTTAGGCCCTTTTCTAGTCCTTGCATTTGTACTTGTTCTTTGCCCGCGAACAGGAAGGTTTTTTCTATGCCTAATCCCTTTATACGTTCCCAAGTCAACAAGTCTTTTTATATGCATAGAGACTTCTTTTCTAAGATCACCTTCAACAGTGAAGCCACCGTCGATTGCCTCCCTTAGAGAAGAAACCTGAGCTTCAGTTAAATCCTGAGCTTTTATTGAGTGCTCTATTCCAGTAGTATCGAGAATTTTCTGAGCAGAAACACGCCCAATCCCAAAAATACTTGTAAGTGCTATATCTATTCGTTTTGACCGAGGTAGGTCAACACCAGCTATCCTTGCCAATCTAAAACCTCCTTAGTATAGACAGAGTATTATACACTTTTAGCCCTGCCTTTGCTTATGCTTAGGGTTCTCACAAACTACTCTTACTACACCACTTCGTTTGATGACCTTACATTTCGCACATATTTTTTTTACTGAACTTCTAACTTTCATTGTATTCCTCTTTTATAAATTTTACTTTTCCCTATAAGTTATTCTGCCGCGTGTTAAATCATAAGGAGAAAGCTCTACCGTTACCTTATCACCAGGGAGAATTTTTATAAAGTACATTCTCATCTTTCCTGAGACGTGTGCTAAAACCTTATGCCCATTCTCTAACTCAACCCTAAACATTGCGTTTGGTAGAGTCTCTAGAACAGTGCCTTCAACCTGTATTGCTTCTTCCTTTGTCATAGTTAGAGCCTACTCAATACGTAAGGGCCGTTTTTTGTTATTGCTATTGTATGTTCAAAATGTGCAGACAACTTTCCGTCATTTGTAACTGCTGTCCACCCGTCTTTTAGAACCTTTACATCATAGGTTCCTTGATTTATCATCGGCTCAATTGCTAGAACCATCCCAGCTTTAAGCCTTATCCCTTTTCCAGCTTGACCAAAATTTGGCACCTGAGGTGGCTCGTGAAGTTCTTTTCCTATTCCGTGTCCAACAAAAGTTCTAACTACCGAGAAACCTGCGTCTTCGGCGTATTGCTGTACAGCTGAAGATATATCAAAAAGTCTATTACCATCGAGGGCTTGTGCTATCCCTCTATTTAGTGCCTCTGATGTTACGTCCATTAATCTTTGAGTCTCTGGAGCAATATTTCCTACTGCTATTGTGACTGCTGAGTCCCCGTAAAAACCGTCAAGATTAACACCAAAATCAATACTTATAATATCGCCGTCATTTAGGACTCTCTCAGAAGGCATCCCGTGAACAACCTCGTCATTTACCGAGGTGCAGAGACAAAAAGGATAACCTCTATAACCTTTAAAGGCCGGTGTAATCTTGCGTTTTTCTAGCTCTTCTACACAGACCATCTCAAGATCCATCGTAGTTACGCCGGGAGCAATTTTTGCTCTAAGTAATTCTAGCATCTCAGCTACAACTACATTACTTCTTCTTAGCTTATCAATTTCACCCGCAGATTTAAGTATCACTACTTCGTTACTCAATTGCACTCACTATTTCTGCGGTTATTTCCTCTAAACTGCCAACACCCTTTATACTACTATATAATTCTCTATCTTTATAGTACTTTTCTAGAGGCAAAGTCTCTAGCTCATAAACCTTAAGTCTTTCTTCAATTGTGGCCTCTTTGTCATCATCTCTTTGGTAAAGCTCGCCGTCGCAAGTATCGCAGATTCCTTCTTTTGAAGGTTTATTAAAGATTGTATGATAGGTTGCCGAGCAACCTCTACAAACCCTTCTGCCACTTAAACGCTTAACAAGTTCTTGTCTTTCTACCTCTATACCAAGGACAAAATCAATTTTTTTCCCTTGCGCTTCAAGGGTCTTCTCCAGTGCCTCAGCTTGGCTAATCTTTCTTGGAAAACCATCAAGGATAAAACCCTGAGTACAATCACTCTCGCCGAGCCTCTCTGAGACCATCTTTATAACTAACTCATCTGGTACAAGCCCCCCGCTATCCATAAAAGTCTTTGCAGTAAGGCCAAGCTCTGTCTTTTCTTTTACATGCTTTCTTAAGATATCGCCAGTTGATATCTGAGGTATCTTATACTTTTCCATCAAGATAATTGACTGTGTACCCTTACCAGCCCCTGGTGCTCCGAGCATAATCAAGCGTGGCATATCTAACTTTGCCTGCCTTTTGCTTTGCCCTTTTTGAGAAGACCATCGTAGCTTCTGGCTAATAGATGGGACTCAGCTTGTTGGGCAGTATCCAGAGCAACACCGACTATAATCAAAAGGGCAGTACCACCGAAGAAGAAAGGTGCATTTAACTGACCCATAAGGATGGATGGTAATACACAAACCGCAGCCAAGTAAATACTTCCCCAAAGTGTAATTCTAGTCAAAACCCTGTCGATATAGTCTGCTGTATTTGCACCAGGTCTTATACCAGGAACAAAACCACCGTTTTTCTTAAGGTTCTCGGCAACATCTTTTGGGTTAAATTGTATGGCAGTATAAAAATAAGCAAAGAATATAATAAAGATTACATATAGAATATTATAAGGTATGCTGAGCGGATTTAGCATATCTGCTACGATTTGCATACTTGGTACATCAATAAAACTAACAACAGTTGCTGGGAAAATCATTATTGACGAGGCAAAAATTGGAGGTATAACACCTGAAACATTAAGCTTTAAAGGAAGGTGCTGAGTACCACCACCCATCATCTTTCTACCAACAACCCTTTTGGGGTATTGTATGGGTATTCGCCTCTGGGCTGTCTCTACGTAAACAATAAAGGCGACAATTGCAACCATTATGATGAAGAGAATTATGATAAAGATAAACTCCAACTCTCCAGCTCTTACAAGGCTTGCAAGGTTACCAACTGCAGAAGGCATCCCTGCAATAATACCAGCACAAATTATAAGAGAGATTCCATTTCCAACACCACGTTCTGTTATCTGCTCACCGAGCCACATAATAAATGCAGTTCCAGCGGTTAGGGTTATAGCCGTCATAATCCTAAAGGCCCAGCCAGGATTAAGAACAATCTGCTCGCCACCAGAGCCAGTCATCTTCTCTAAACCAACACTAATCATCAAGCCCTGAACTGCACTTAAAACTACTGTCAGATACCTTGTGTATTCAGTTATTTTTTTACGACCCTGCTCGCCTTCTTTTGAGAGTTTCTCCAAGGTGGGAACAACAACAGTTAGGAGTTGTAATATAATAGCGGCACTAATATAGGGCATGATGCCGAGTGCAAATACAGAAAAACGCTCTAATGCACCACCTGTAAACATGGTTGCAAAGTCAAGCATTGTACCACGAGCTTGTTGAAAAAAACCAGCAAGTGCATCAGCGTCAATCCCTGGAGTAGGAATAAAAACACCTACCCTATAGATTGCAAGTAGGACAAGTGTAAAAAGAATTCTCTTATTTAACTCAGGAACCTTACTTATATTACTGATACCAGCCAATCTAGGAGACCTCCGCCGTGCCGCCAGCGGCCTCTATTTTTTCCTTAGCAGATTTACTAAAGACACCGACCTTAACAGTTAGAGCTATACCGATATCACCGCCACCAAGAACCTTTACAGGAGCACTTCTCTTTGAGATTACGCCTTTTTTAATTAGCTCGTCTCTATCTACGGTTTCCCCTGCGCTAAAATATTCTGTAAGTCTACCAACATTTAAGACAGTATAGGAGGTTTTGAAAATATTTGTGAACCCCCTCTTTGGTAGTCTTCTTTGAAGAGGCATTTGACCACCCTCAAAACCAGGCTTTGTTCCACCGCCTGAGCGTGCATTTTGCCCTTTATGGCCACGCCCTGAGGTCTTACCCCAACCACTGGCCTCGCCTCTACCTATTCTCTTTCTTTTCTTTGTAGCCCCAGCTGAGGGCTGTAATTTATCTAGCATAATAACCTCTTTGTATTAAAAATAAAAAATCCTTAGCAGTCTTCTACATTTACGAGATGAGATACCTTGGAGATCATGCCACGAATCGGCGGGGTATCTTTAAGAACCTTTGAAGAGTTGACTTTTTTAAGGCCAAGCCCAACAACTGTCTTCCTTTGCCTCGCATTATAACCAATAGGACTCTTCTTTAAAGTTACACGTAACATATTTGTTTTAGTTGTCATAATTATTCCCTACTTATAACTCTACACCACGAATTTTTGCAATCTCTTCACGACTCTTTAACTGACGAAGTGCATCTAAAGTTGCCTTAACCTGATTATGTGGGTTATTTGACCCGAGCGACTTTGTGAGCACATTGTGAATTCCAACTGACTCAATTACAGCCCTAACACTACCACCTGCGATAATACCCGTACCAGCAGAGGCAGGCTTTAACATTACTCTACCTGCACCGTACCTGCCAATTACACCAAAAGGTATTGTACCATCAACAACTGGAATCTTAAAAAGCGATTTTTTTGCTTGCTCAATTGCCTTTCGAATGGCTTCAGGAACTTCATTTGCTTTACCAAGCCCTGATCCAACCTGCCCCTTGCCATCGCCAACAACTACGATTGCATTGAAGCTGAAACGTTTACCACCTTTAACTACCTTTGCAACCCTGTTAAGGTAAACGAGTTTATCTTTAAATTCTTGCGATGCCGCATCTCTCTTGTTCAACAAAACCTCCTACAAAATAAACGATTACTTCTTAAAGTTTAGATTCATGAGCCTTTTACTTATGGCTAAAGCCTACCCAATTTAACAACCCCAGTCCGACCAGCCCACTTGCCATTTACTTTAAAAGTTTAATCCAGCTGATCTTAAACCGTCAGCCAAAGCCTTGACCCTGCCGTGATATAGATAACCGCTTCTGTCAAAGACAACTTTTTCAACACCCTTTTCTTTTGCAATCTTTCCGAGGTGCTCGCCAACCAACTTTGCGGTATCTGTTTTATTTAACTTTAAAACCTTGCTCTTTAGATCTTTTGAGATACTTGAAGCGGAACAAACTATACTGCCTTCTGTATCAAGTACCACTTGAGCATAGATATGTTTATTACTTCTATAGACACTTAGTCTAAGACGCTCAGGAGACGAATTTATCTTCTTTGATACGCGAGCCTTTCTTCTCTGCCAACCTGTAAGTC
>JAGLUZ010000159.1 GCA_023134165.1 Deltaproteobacteria bacterium
AGTTTATTAATAAAACTTAAGAATTAAAGTTTTTTTTTAAGCTATAATATAAAGTGAGATTACCAAAAAAAAACCTAAAAGTCATTAAATAATTAAGGAATTTTTGGTTTTTTCTCTATCTATTTTTTAAAGGCACCTAAGAGTTACAGCAGGTGGTCTTAGTAGTGTGTTTAGGGGAGCAAATAAAAAAGGAATTTTAGGATTAACTTCGGTTGTCTTTACTTCTCGGTCTTGACAGATATACTAGTTGGATGGTATATTGTTACAGTTTAACTCTTAACTCTAGGAAGGTAATCTAATATGGCAGTTGTTAATAAAAAAAGAAGTAAGTCCACTAAAATCACTAAGGCTAATAAGGCCAAGAACGGCGGTGATGGGGATAATAAAAACAATAATTTAATTGAACTTATTAATGCTGGGCGAGAGAAGGGGTTTCTAACCTACGATGAGATAAATGAGGCATTCCCTCAGGATAATTTCTTTGTCGAGGATATGGATAACTTGCTTGAGACCATTGGCGAGCTTGGCATAGAGGTCGTTGATACGGCTGATAAGAGTACTACCAAGGTCAGTAAGGATGTTAAGGAAGAGACTGTAGAGGTTGAGAGGGTAGAGGACCCAGTACGCATCTACATGCGTGAGATGGGTGCGGTATCACTCTTAAAGCGTGAAGACGAGATTACCTTTGCAAAACGTATAGAAGAGGCAAGTGATGAGCTTCGAGGCAGAACGCTTGCAAGTCCTTTTGCGCTTAGAGAGGTACTTAAGCTTACAAACCGTATACGTCTTGGGCGAACCTCAGTACGTAAGCTTTTGGAAGACGTAGAGGACGGTCAATTTGATGATACCTTTACTGAGAATATTATAAAGAAGGTTGAAAAACTAAAGAAGAGAAAACCTGTCGGGGTCTTTAAGGTACTAAAAGAGATGAGCCTTAATGCCGAGCTAATTGATAGATTAGTACGACGCATTCTTCGCTTGGAGCGTCTCCTCGAATTTGAAGAGCGTAAACGCGGGCCAAAAAAATCAAAGCTTGCAAAGACTCGCGTGCGCAGGGTGATGAGAAAAGTTGGGATGAAACGAGGAGAGCTAACTTTACTTGCAAATGAGGTAAAGGTCTTTAATTACAATATGAACGAGGCCAAACAGAGGTTAATTGAAGCTAACCTTAGGCTCGTCGTAAGTATCGCAAAGAGGTATGTAAACCTTGGTCTCAAGTTCTCTGACCTTATACAGGAAGGTAATATCGGCCTAATGAAGGCCGTAGATAAATTTGATTACAAAAAGGGATATAAATTCTCCACCTATGCTACGTGGTGGATTCGTCAAGCCATTACGCGCTCTATTGCTGATCACGGTCGTACAATTCGTATCCCAGTTCATATGATAGAGACAATAAATAGGCTTCTTCAAACCTCAAGGCAACTCTTAAAACAACTTGGGCGTGAGCCATACCCTGAAGAGATAGCCGAGCGCATGGATCTGCAGGTACTGAAGGTCAGGCGCATACTGCGCCTCATGAAGCAGACCCTGAGCCTTGAGACCCCTATTGGCGACGATGAGGAGAGCTCCCTCGGTGACTTTATAGAGG
>JAGLUZ010000016.1 GCA_023134165.1 Deltaproteobacteria bacterium
TCCATGCCAAGTTTATCCATAATCATTGCAATCTTATCACTACCAAAGATTCTCATTATGTCATCATCAAGGGCTAGATAGAACCTAGAAGAACCTGGATCACCCTGACGCCCAGACCTACCACGAAGTTGATTATCAATACGCCTAGATTCGTGACGCTCTGTGCCAAGTATATGCAGACCGCCAAGTTCCAAGACCTGCTTCTTTTCCTCGGCGCAAATATTTTCTGCCTCTGCAAGAGCATCTTCGTAACTTAACTTCTTCTTATCCTTGCTCTTCCTCTCTTCTACAAGAAACTCTGGGTTTCCACCGAGGACAATATCAGTACCACGCCCAGCCATATTGGTTGAGAGTGTTACTGCACCAAGGCGACCTGCCTGAGCAACAATCTCAGCCTCTTTTTCGTGATGCTTGGCATTTAGGACGTGATGCTTTACGTCGTTTTTCTTTAAAAAAGCTGAGAGTTTCTCTGAGTCGTCAATGGATATCGTACCAACAAGAACTGGACGACCTATCTCATTTAACTCCCTTATCTCTGCCAGTACTGCATTAAACTTTTCTTTCTTGGTCTTATAGACAAGGTCAGTCTTATCATCCCTTATCATTGGTTTGTGTGTTGGGACAACTACCACCTCTAATTTATAGATAGAGCCAAACTCAACGGCCTCGGTTGCGGCTGTTCCTGTCATGCCAGCGAGTTTTTCATACATCCTAAAGTAATTTTGAAAAGTAATTGAGGCAAGGGTCTGATTTTCATTTTCAATATTAACCTTCTCCTTGGCCTCTACTGCTTGATGAAGACCGTCACTCCAACGACGCCCCCCCATGAGTCGCCCTGTAAACTCATCAACGATTATCACCTCACCGTCGTTAACAACATAGTCCACATCAACGGTGAAAAGAACGTGAGCGCGAAGAGCCTGATTTACGTGATGAAGTGTCTCAAGGTGTTTTGGGTCAAAGAGGTTTTCAATACTTAAAAGCTCCTCAACCTTAGTAACACCGTCATCGGTTAGGAATGCCTGTTTGGATTTTTCATCTATCGTATAGTGTTCTTCTTTTAGGGAAGGAATTATCTTATCAATTGTGTAGTACTTCTCAGTTGAGTCCTCTGTTGGTCCGGAGATAATTAGAGGTGTCCTTGCCTCATCAATTAAAATTGAGTCAACCTCATCAACAATTGCATAGTGGAGTTCCCTTTGAACATACTCATCCAAGGTGAACTTCATATTATCCCTTAGATAATCAAAGCCGTACTCATTATTTGTGCCGTAGGTTATATCTGCCAGGTAGGCCTCTTTTCTACTAACAGGGCGAAGCTCATTAAAGCTACGGTCTTTGCTCTCAACTGCTGGGTCATATAAAAAACTCGCCTCATGCTGGATAATACCAACCGAGAGACCAAGGGCCTCGTAAACAGGAGCCATCCAACGACTATCACGTCTGGCGAGATAGTCATTTACCGTTATAAGGTGTGCACCTTTACCTGAGACAGCATTTAAGTAAAGCGGTAGGGTTGCCATCAAGGTCTTACCCTCACCAGTCTTCATCTCTGCAATCTTACCTTCGTGAAGAACAAGGCCACCAATTAACTGCTCATCAAAGTGACGCATCTTTAGGGTTCGCTGTGATACCTCCCTAACAGCTGCAAATGCCTCTGCTAAGACGTCATCCAAGCTCTCGCCGCCACTTAACCGAACTCTAAGTTCTTCAGTAAACCCCTTAAAGTCGCCGTCTGACAACGCCTGCATCGAGGGCTCTAAAGCATTAATCTTCTCAACGATTGGTGAGAGTCTCTTCACCTCTCTATCATTCTTTGAACCAAATACTTTTTTTAAGATACCACCTATCATAATACGTAAACTCCTAACGGCTATTATTACTCATCAAAAAAAGACAAATTATCCTGAAAGATTAACATAGTTATAATCTCATTGCTACAATTAATCAGTGCCGAACAAGAGCACTAAAAAAAATATAAAAACAGGTTTTGTTTTTATGTATTAGAGACTTGACAGTTGTTATATTTTTTAGCTATGATTACTTGGATTGCGTAAAGTAAAAATAGTAGAAAGAACAACTTTATAATTTTGCTGATAATTCTTTAAAAAAATCAGCTCACACCACATCACGAAGCAACTCAAATACACCTGCTAAGGTCTAAACTTAATGAAAAAAATAAAGTTCTCTAATTTAAATCTAAAGGCCAACATACTTGTAAAGTTACTGGCGATAGTAATCCCACTGACCTCCATTGGTTTTGCAATATTAATATATCAAGTCGTAGAGCATGAAGAGATAAGTCTCCTAAATGAAAAGAGCCACACAAGCGAGCTTATGGCTAAACCCATACTTCATACAATCTACAAAGATATGCTTGATGAACGCGCCGAGATGACACGCTTTCTCGTAGACGGTATTAAACTGATTAAAGGAATTGAACGTGTTCAACTTATCCGTGCAAATGGCATTGAAGAAGCCTTTCAGGATTGGAAGACCCTTGATGCAGTTGAAGAGGAATACGGAGAGGTCTTAGAGGAATGGACAGATGACCACCCAAACAAAAAGGTTAACATTGCAGAAGGTGTAGACAACCCAACATTTAAAAGCTTCCTAGAGTTATTTCACTCTGGCGTAAAGACTGGGGTTTCGTATATTGAGGAAGGCGAGGGCAAAAGAATTCACACCTACCTCATCCCCGTAGAAAAACGACCAAAATGTAAATCCTGTCACATAGGGGAAGGTGCAAGGGCTGTGCTTATGATAAGCACCTCGCTTGAGGATATGGACGCCGCACTATCAGCTAGCAAGGCGCGCTGGATACTCTACGGATTTTTAACAATCCTAATTGTCTGTATTATCCTATCCTTACTTGTTAAAAAGCTAATTGCTACCCCAATAAAAAGAACTGCTGATATGCTCCACCAAATATCTGAGGGCAAGGGGGATCTCACAAACAGGCTAACCGTTCACAGTCAAGACGAAGTAGGACTCCTCTCTAAGTGGTTTAACAGGTTCATTGAAGGCATGCAAGATATGGTTACAGGATTTATTTATACAGCAAATGAGGTTCACGAGGCCTCTATAAATATTGGCAAATCTTCAAAGGCTCTTAACGATTCTGCAAAGACAGAGCTAGAGGCTGTGGAGACTACACTTGTCTCTACAAAAAAGATGGACACATCAATAAAATCTGTAGCCTCAAATGCAGAGAGCCTAATGGAGGCAACCGAAGGTGCATCAGCCTCAACACTTCAGATGTCAGCGGCAGTAAGTGAGATTGCAGAGAATGTTCAACGCCTGGCAATCTCTGTTGGTGACACCGCCTCTTCTGTCTCCGAGATTGCGTCTTCGCTAAAAGAAGTCTCCACACACGTTAATACCCTCTATAACGAGACAGAACAAGTTGGCTCGGCCGCAACAGAGATTGACTCTACAATTAAAGAGGTCTCTGAGCACTCTCGCACTCAAGCTCAGCTTGCTGAGAAAGTTAAAGAAGAGGCAAGTACTGTTGGCCTAGATGCTGTAGAAAAAACAAAACTTGGAATTGATAAAATAAAAAGTGAGGTTGCCTCCACTGCTGAGGTAATTGACAGACTAAATAAAAAATCAAAAGAGATTGGAAAAGTTGTCGGTGTTATTGACGAAGTCGCCGAGACTACAAATCTACTGGCACTTAATGCAACTATCCTTGCCGCACAGGCCGGGGAACAGGGGCGAGGTTTTGCCGTTGTTGCTAAAGAAGTAAAGAGTCTGGCTGACAGAACTAGTGCCTCAACCAGAGAGATTGACGACCTAATTAAATTTGTACAAGACGAGATAACAGTTGCTATTAGCTCAATGAACCGAAGCCTTGATAGAATTGACGAAGGTGCCGCCCTCTCTGACAATGCAGGAGAAGCACTTACTGCAATCATCACAAGTGCCAACGAGTCCTTTAACATGGCAAAGAAAGTAGAGGGAGCAACTGAGGAGCAATCACGCGGTATTAGTATGATGGTAAAATCCATTCACAGGATTAGTACCATGGTAGAGGAGATAAAGAACGCATCTGAGGAACAATCCAGAGCCTCAACAGGTATATCCAAGGCCGCTGAGCAGATGCAGGACGTAACAATAAAAGTTGAACGCTCTACAACAGAGCAGTCAAGCGAGATAAAGCACATCTCGGCAGTCATAGCCGAGGTTGCTGAAAAAATGCAGGAAGTTTCTACCGCTGTAACTGAACAACTAGAGGCATCCGCAGAGATCGTAAAATCTGTTGAAACTATACGAGTTAAGGCTGAGGAAAACACTGCTCACACTGAAGAATTAGATAAAAACGTAGAAGGTCTTGATGCTCAAGCAAGCCTGCTTAAGGAAAAAACAGAGAACTTTAAAGTCTAAAAAAAAGAGAGGTAATTTATGAGACGCGGTATTTTTATATTTTTTTCTGTAATGTTTCTTCTTTTTTCTTCCCCTTCAGAGAGTCAATCAGCAGAGCCAAATTGGTCAAGCATTAGCAAAAAAACAATAACCCTTTTCTATCCAGGGCAAACTTCTTGGGAATTTCTAAATAGCAGAGACCACGGCCTTGGTGCTAGAAATATTAAGCGCGTAAAAAAGAGTTGCAACAAATGTCACGTAGATGAGTCTGGTGTCTTTGATCTCATGGCAGATGAGATAGCCACAGGCAAAAAGAAGAAGAAAAAAACAAAAGCACCCTTTGAGCCAAAACCTCTTCCAGGTAAGAAAGGCTTTATGGATGCTGAGGTTCAGGCCGCCTTTGATGCTAATTTCATCTATATGAAGGTCAGCTGGAAGTCAATTGGCGCAAGCTCAAAGGATGCGACACTTGCGGGGGAAAACCTTGCAGACCGCATCTCAATACAGTTCAATAAAAAACATAAACACTTTAAAAAATACGGCTGCTTCATAGCTTGCCACGATACAAACCGTTATATGCCACTTAGCCCCTCAAAGGATATGGTTAAGGCAAACCCGTACTACAGTAAAATAAAGCGAGACGAAGTAAAACTCTACGCCTTCTACACTCGTAACCAAAAGCAAGACGGAAAGAACAAACTCTGGGAATGGGACGATTTTATTGATAAAGGTAGCCTTACGGCCTTAACAAGTGAGGGTATGATGGATCTCTGGGAGGCTGAATTTAAGGGGAGTAAAGTTGAGGCAGAAGATGAGTGGATATTTGAGGACAGACAAAAAGACAAACAAGGTGATTTGGAAGCAAGTGGTGGGTGGAAAAATGGCTCCTACTCTGTTGTATTTAAAAGAAAATTATCAACAGGAGACAAATACGATGTTGAGCTTGCTAGCGGTGATACAATAACCCTTGGTATAGCCATCCATGACGGAAAAATGGGAGGTAGACAACACTACGTAACTTTTCCAATCACACTTGGCATCGGTGCCAAGGGCGACATTAAGGCAAAGAAGATTAACTAAGTTGGAAGAAGACTTTTATACCGCAACAAAAAAAAAGACGGAGGAAGAAAAAGATGAGTAAGAAAATTGTACTAGTTTTTCTAGCGTTCCTTGTTGGTTTTATCTTTGAGGCAATACCAACAGACTCAGAGGCAATGCCGTATTTTTCAAGAAGAGTTGCAAAAGACTGTTCCTACTGCCACTCTAGCTTTCCAAAGCTAAATGAGACAGGCCGTGTATTTAAGAGTAATGGCTACCGCTTTGCCGAGAACACAGGCGAAGGCGAGTGGACTGAAGTAAAGGACTGGGCCGCAATCCCGCTCTCCATGGAGATTGAGGTAGAAGGTGAGTACGACAGCAAAGAAGATGGCGCAGGCAATGTAACCAGAAAAACAGAGCTAAAAATTGAAGAAGTTGAGTTTATCTCTGGTGGCGTTATTGGCAAGAATGGCAAGATATCTTATTTAGGTGTTGTTGGCGTTGAACAACACGGCGACGGCACAATAGAAGCCTTTATGGGCCCTGCTTTTATCCAGGTTAATGACCTCTTTACCCCAGAGGGCGAAGGCTACCTTAACCTTAAGGCTGGTCAATGGTCAATTGGACTTCCATTCCTCTCACACGATCAAAGGGTTGTAAAGAACAAGTACCTTGCTGATACAGCTCTTGGTGTTCTAACACACGAGCAAAGATCTGTTGAGCTAAATGGACAGATAGTAGGTGCTGAGGACTCCATGATGCCAACGCATCGTTACTACCTTGGACTTACAAGGGAAGAGGTATCAGAGAACGGAAATGGTGATACAGTTGAGACTGATCCAATGAAGGGCTGGTATGCGACATACTCTGCAACCTTTAAAGAAAAATACAACTTTGGTCTTATCTACCGCTACACAGAAGAAGCTGTAGGAACTGTAGTCGGTGACCTTGATATAGATCAATCCCACAAATATGGTCTAGCAGTTGAGAGTAAATTTGGCCCTGTCGAGCTGACAGCTGGATACTTCATAGCTGACGGCAAGAACGGCAAGACTGGCGGCGAGGACTTCACCAACTATATGGTTGAAGCACGTTATAAGGCCACAAAGAAGATAGTCCTTGGTGCGCGTTATGATGTTG
>JAGLUZ010000160.1 GCA_023134165.1 Deltaproteobacteria bacterium
GCCTTTGCAGTTGTACCCTGCGGGTGTCCTGTCATTGCCATAGGAGTTGCACCTTCGCTAGTGGAAGGGTGACCTGAAGGAAGACCTTCGGTCTTTGCACTTTCAGTCTTTGCACTTGGAGCCTCTGAGGATTTATCAGTAACAGGGGCTTCTCCGCTACCACAAGCCGTCGTAAAAAAAACAAGTGCGACACATAACATTAAAATTTTTTTCATTCCCATTTTTTCTTACCTCCGTAGATTATTAAGTCTTGTAATATAGCATCTTGGTCAAAACTTTTAAAGAACTTTTTACACCTATGAATTTAGCTTACAAAAAAGCTGATTACTCTAAAAAAAACTACCTTAGTGAGGCAAGCCAACTTTCTTCAAAATTATCATAAGATATATAGATGCTCCCACTTACTGCTCTCTCAAGGCTTTGCCCCTTACCAAGTCTTTCCAGTATTGACCTGACCGAAAAAAGGCCAAACTCGTTTATTATATACTCTGTAGCAGATAAACTAAGTGCGTAGGCAAGTTCTGCTTCGCCACGAGAAAGTCTTTGAAAAGAACCTTCCAAATTTCTCAAGCTTATCTTCTTGCCGTCTATCTGTACGGCAAGTTCAGCCTTTTTATCTTTTGTCCGAAGCCCCTCCAAGTACTGAGCAAGGCCTTCATTTAACCAAACAGGGGCTTGCCCTTTTGATATTCTATGAACAACAGCGTGTGTGTACTCGTGAACAATTAGATTCTCTAAGAGCTTTGTTTTTTCTGTAATCCCACCTATTGGTATCTTTATTCGCCCATCATAGAGAGCACCACTCCACTTTGCACTTCTGTTCACACTCCTGAACTGTTCCTTAGAGTAAAGCACAGCTCCAATCTTTGCATTATTTTGCCTGCTAGCCGAGGGATAGTACCCAATAGATGCACCTACAAAAAAATAGGCTTCTTCTAAGAGTAGGCTAATTATGTAACCTACCTCGGCATTTTCCCCACCCTCAAACTTTACAGTAAAATGACTACCCTCTGCTTTGTCAAAGCCAGCCTCTGCCTTCTGCTCTCTCCTTAGTTTTGCGACTCCCTTATTAAAAGACTTATCCAGAGGAATATTTGTGGCTCTTGCTTTTTCGTAATACTCAAGGGCCAAGTCTGTGTCACCACTTAACTTTAATTCACTTGAGAGCCGAGTATAGAGAGAGGCTAGGAGTGAAAGTGCCTCAGCGTCATCCTCTATTACCTCTAAAACCTCTGCGGCTTCTTTAAGGTCACCGAGGCCAGCCATTGAAATTGCAAGGCCTTTTTTGAAGACGTCTTCGTCATTTAGAGCAAGAGCCTCCTCAAAATTCTCTTTAGCAAGAGATAATTCGTCCTTACTAAGAGCCTCGCGGGCGTAAGAGCCAAATGAAAAGGAAAGGTTTTTTACTAGCACCTCATTATCAGGGTCTTCTTTTATGGCAAGCTGATAGAGGATTATTGCCTTTAAATAATCACCCTCATTAAAGGCACCAAAGGCCTTGCTAGCGGTATTAGGGTTTGCCTCGGCTAAGACTAAAAAAGAGGTATTTTGATTAAGGTTTGGGCGAGCAAAAGACGGAGTAGAGAGGGGCAAGGCTACTAGGAGGAAAAGTGATAAGCATATGGCTACCCTAAGTTTAAATAAATTAAAAAAAACCATCACAGAGCCTCTTAGCGATTTTTACGCATCTTTACGGCTCCGAGAATAAGGTTAGTTATTACAGAGATAAAATATATTTCATCTTCTTTAAATTCTCTAATCACAACTGTCTGGACATTTAAGACTCCGTATGGCTCAGCCCCAGAGAATATCGGGTACGAGTACATTGTCTTTAATTTATATTGTTCTTCCTTTGTCTCAGGGAAAAATTTATACCTCTCATCAGTTGAGATATCCGTTACAAGTACCGGGGCTTTTTCCTTAACGGTTGTGCCTGTTACTCCCTCCCCAATCTTCAGACTTGCCTTGCCTACAGCGTTTTGCGACAAACCGTAGGTACCTCTTAATACAAGGCGCTCACATTCACTGTCCCAAAGATATATGGAGCAGACATCAACGCCAAGCCTCTTTGCAGTCTTCTCGGCTACACCCTTTAACTCCTCACCAAGGTCATAGTCCGAGCTTGCGAGCATGCTTATCTCCTGGAGCGTGAGTATCTCCATGTTCTCTCTATCAGCTCGCTGTGCCTCAAAGTAGAACTCACCAGTATTATCAAATTTTAGGTCAACGAGACTGTCTTTTGAGTAATTAGGATTTATCGCCTTACTGGCCGTAGCCCCAGGGCTATAAGCGGTAAAGCCACAACTACAAACAAACTTAACCTTATGGTCGTCAACCTTTGTTGACTCCATTTTTTTCCCGCATCTTCTACACCGTGTGAGTGCGTCCATATTATTACTCTCCAAATAATTCAGTTTTAATTTTATTATAATCTACGAGCCTAGGTCACAGGTATCTTTATACTTGAGACGTAACCAGAGCTTCCCTTAAAGTCCACTGCTTCTCCATCAAGCGTTAACTCCACTCCACCTGAGTTTCCAATTAACAAAAAAAAACCTTGCTAGCTTTCCAAGTAACTCTATCCCCTGCTTTTAAGAGTACCTCAACTGTGCGTCCGCCATCCACCTTATCTCCACCGTCAAGCCTTGCCTTAATCCAGGTCTTCTCTGTTGCTAGGATTCGAAGTTTGCTTGTCTTTCTTATTATTTTAGCCTTCTTCTCTGAGTTTGAGGCATTATCTTTTATCTGAGGCTTTGCCTCTACATCATTTTCTTGGCTAAGGCGACTTTCATTACCCTCACTTACTGCCTCTAAGGATAACGCCTCTGAGCTACTGCTCAAAAGCTCACTCTGTAAGGGCGGAAAAATTGCCGCGTCTTCTACTTGAGTTGTAGTTTTTTCTACCTCACTCTTAGCCTTAAGGGTAAATTTATCACTCTCTTGGGGTGAATTAAAAAAAATAGAATAAACAATTATAACAGCAACTCCGAGAAAGACAAAGGTTCCAATCATCACACTATGAGGAAGAGCAAAACGCTCACTCTCACTTGATTTAAATCTATCACTTACAGGCTCTGAAGTCTTCTCACCTTCCTTCTCTTTCAGTAAGGTCTCATACTTTAGTACTGCTTCAGTATCATCAAGGCCAATACATTTACAGTAAGATAAAATATAGCCCTTCACAAAGATACGGTGCGGAAGGGTCTCAAAGTCATCACTCTCAAGGGCTAACAAAAGGTTCACACTTATTCGTGCAAAACCAGATATTTCTTCGAGCGAAACTCCCCTTAGTTCACGCTCTCTCTTTAAATATTGTCCTACACTTTCCATTAACTTGCCTACTTAAAAGAGTTTTTTCTACAATACTTCCAGCTTTACTTAATAAGATCGGTATACTCACGCGTACTTCTTGCCCTTGGGTTTCCAGGGTCAATATTAATTATCTTCTCAAATATCTTTAGCGCGTCCTTTGTATTCTTCATACGCACGAGCAAGACACCGAGGTTGTAGTAGCCCTCAATAAAAAGAGGGTCTACTTTAATTGAAGTTTCATATGCTTCTTTTGCCTCACCAAGGCGAGTTAGCTTCTCAAAGGCAAGCCCCTTATTGTTAAAGGCCATCGCATAATTTGCATTTATCTCAATTGCCCTTGTAAAACTAGAAACTGCCTTCCCGTAGAGACCCTTATTATAGTAGACCCAACCAACATTATTATGTGCAAGTTCTTGGCTTCGGTAAAAAGGATTTTTTAGTGCCTCTTTAAAGTGGGGCAGAGCCTTATCCCAGGACTTAAGCTCTATGTAGACAGCACCATAGTTCATATGTGCCTCAGAAAAATCAGACTTTAACTTTACAGTCTTCTCAAAGTAGAAGATTGCCTTATTATACTTTCTACTAGCAAAGTAGGTTAGACCAAGCAAGTGATAGTAATTTGGGTCATTATCAATAATCTCTACGGCCTGTGTTAATTGCTCCAGTGCGGCTGGAAATTTTCTCTCGCCAAAGTAAATCTCAGCAAGATTGTAGTATATATCGGCACGATCCTTCTCCTTCTTTATCTTCTCTTTTGTACTTGCGCACGAAAGAAGGGTGAGTGCTAAGACAACTACCAGAGACCTAAGAACTGCTCGCTTCCACATATATTAGATAATCTCCTAAGAAAAAAAATATAGCCTATTTAATTTAACATAGTATTTTGAAAAATTTGAACAACTTCAAATATATCACAGGTCTTCAAAATGGGTCAACTGTCTAAACTCGCCATACCTGAGACTTATCTCCTCAACTGTAAGTGCCTTTAACCTGTTAAGACTAAAGGCCTCGACATTAAAAGAAGCCATAACACTTCCTACTATTATGGCTCTACGGATATTTGCCTCACTCGTGTCTCCAGTCTTTGCAAGGTATCCCATGACCCCGCCAGCAAAGCAGTCGCCTGCGCCAGTTGGGTCAAAGATGTCTTCTAGCGGGTATGCCGGGGCAGAGAAAACAGAGGATCCACTAAACATAAGGGCACCGTACTCGCCTTGTTTTACAATTAATGTCTTTGGGCCGCAGGCCAAAATCTTTGCCGCCGCCTTCACTAGATTTGCATTTCCTGCAAACTCACGAGCCTCACTGTCATTAATAATAACAAGCTCTGTCTTTCCAAATATCTTCTTTAGTGCCTCTGGCTTTCCTTCTATCCAAAAATTCATTGTATCACAGGCTACAAGTTTTGGGTTCTTTACCTGCTCCAAGACCTCCATCTGAAGTTCTGGGTCAATGTTTGCTAGAAAGACATACGGAATATCCCTATAGTCTTCAGGAATAGTCGGGTTAAAGTCACTAAAAACATTTAACTGAGTATCAAGTGTGTGAGCCTGATTAAGGTCATACTCATACCTTCCCTTCCATCTAAAGGTCTTGCCCCCGGGTACTGTCTGAAGGCCTCGAATATCAATATTCCTAGCTTCGAGCATCTTTTTATGTTCCTCAGGAAAATCATCCCCAACGACAGCCACTAGGGCAACATCTGAGAAAAAACTAGCTGAGGTCGAGAAATACGTTGCCGAGCCACCCAGGACTTCTTCTGCCTTACCAAAAGGGGTCTCAACACTATCAAAAGCAACTGAACCAACGACTAATATATCCATTAAAATTAATCCTCCTTACTTGTACTTTCCAATTAATAATTCAAGTCTTTCTTTTGCCTCTTCCGTTACTGCGTCCATAGAGGTAATTGTAGCAAACCTCATTGCCTCTGCGCATTTACAACCCCTCTCACCACCAATAGCAGAGACAGCATTTTTTATAACTTGGCGTGCATTTGCAACGTTCTTACTTATTGTAGCTAGTACCATCTCGACAGTTACTGATTCGGCGCTTTCGTGCCAACAATCATAGTCCGTCGAGAGGGCAATCGTTGAGTAACAGAGCTCAGCCTCTCTGGCTAGTTTTGCCTCAGGGATATTTGTCATACCAATTACATCTACCCCCCATGAGCGGTAAATCTTTGACTCTGCCCTTGTTGAAAACTGCGGCCCTTCAATGCAAACATATGTGCCACCCTTATGCACTGTAGCACCACTTTCCTTTGCCGCAGTATATAGCAATTCACTTAGGTCACCGCAAACAGGGTCTGCAAACTCGACGTGACCAACAATTCCGTCTCCAAAGAAAGTTGAGGCTCTGCCCTTTGTCCTATCATAAAACTGATCAACTATTACGAGGTGGCCGGGTTCAATCTCTTCTCTCATGCTCCCAACAGCAGAGACAGAGATTAGCCACTCCACACCGAGTTTTTTCATGCCATAAATATTAGCACGGTAATTTATCTCACTTGGAAGGAGCTTGTGTCCTCGCCCATGACGGGGTAAAAAAACCATCCTAGCGTCCCCAAGGTTACCTGTTATAAAGACATCTGAGGGGTCTCCAAAAGGGGTCTCAATTTTTTCCTCTCTTACCTCAGTTAACCCCTCCATATCATAGAGGCCACTACCACCAATTATTCCAATTATTTTATCTGGTTTTTCTGACACTTCTTACTCCTTTTCCTAAGTTTTACAGAGTCTTATAAAGACTAATATTAGTAACACTAGAGAGGGGGGTTGGTCAAGAGGGTTTAAGTACAGAAGTCCCCTCTCCCCTTGGGGGAGGTATCAGAGATACACGGGTTAGGGTGAGGGGGGGGTCTTGCTGAACTCGTTTCAGTATCTCGGTTGTTATGCCCCGCCCTGCGGCTTTATCCACACCCAGCCCTGCGGGTTCAGGTTTGTAACCTG
>JAGLUZ010000161.1 GCA_023134165.1 Deltaproteobacteria bacterium
CATAGAGAAGGCTGTGAAGGGGATGCTTCCAAAGGGAACTTTGGGTCGTAGCATGTATGGTAAACTCAAGGTCTATGCAGATGGCGTACATCCGCATGATGCTCAAAAACCTGTTGAGTTACCAACACATTTGGCTATATAAATTTTAATTCGTATTTTGTCTTAGATATTAATATTGGAATTACTCTGTGGTAAATAAGTACGGAATACACCGAGACTTAGATTTAATAACCACTAGAGTAAGAGTTAAAAGGAGGATTTAAAAGTGGCAGACGCAGTATTTAGCGCGGTTGGTAGGAGAAAGACCTCAGTTGCTAGGGTTAGGATAACCTCAGGTGCTGGTGAGGTGTTGATTAACAAAAAACCGCTAGAAAAATTTTTTGGACGTGCAGTTCTTCACATCGAGGTCAAGCGTCCTTTTGAAATAACCGAGACATCAGGGACATTTAATGTTCATGCAAATGTAAATGGTGGCGGTATCACGGGACAAGCCGGAGCCATAAGGCACGGTATCTCGAGGGCTCTTTTGCTCGTAAATCCAGAGTACAGACCAGCTCTTAAAAAAGCCGGACTCCTTAGGAGAGACCCAAGGATGAAGGAAAGAAAGAAGTATGGTCAGAAAGGTGCACGCGCCAGATTCCAGTTCTCAAAGAGATAAGGCGAGTTTTTTATTCGTTTATTATAAGAGGGGAAGGCCAAGTGGTCTTCCCCTTTTTTTATTTTTATAAGTAAAAAGAAATAGGTGTATTATGCTGCTACGGATAAATTAATTATAGCCTAGGGATTTTATATTAAAGTTACAACTGGAAAGTTTGATTTGAAGTTTAAGCGATAAAGGTTAAAAAGCGAGAGTGAAAAAAATTATGACAAAGGTTGCAATCATTGGTGGGAGTGGCTACACAGGGTACGAGCTACTTCGTCTCCTAGCTGGTCACGAAAAGGTCGAGGTCTGTGCAATTACCTCAAGGCAGTTCAAAGGCACCTCAATAGAGGATGAGTTTCCAAGCCTAAAGGGTTTTTATGAGGGGCGAATTTTTATTGATGCAAATGATTATACCTCAATTGATGCTGATATCTTTTTTCTCTGCCTCCCACATAGTGCAGGCATGGAGGCCGTAAAGACCCTCATAAATGCAGGAAAAAAAGTCATTGACCTGAGTGCAGATTTTCGCATTAAAGACCCTGCAATATATGAGGAGTGGTACACAAAACATACGGCAAAGGAGCTTATTGCTGAGGCTGTTTACGGTCTTCCTGAGCTCTACCGTGAGAAGATAAGGACAGCTCGGCTTATTGCAAATCCCGGGTGTTATCCAACATCGGTCGTGCTTGGGTTACTGCCTCTTCTAAAAGACAACCTAATAGATACAAATTCCATTATCATTGACTCAAAGAGCGGAAGCTCTGGTGCAGGGCGTACCCCTGGAAAAGAGCTAAATTTTGTTGAAGAGAGTTTAAATTTTAAGGCCTACAAGGTTGGTGAGCATCGCCACACCCCTGAGATAGAGCAGGAATTATCTGCGATTGCTAAGACGAGTCTAAATGTTTCTTTTACGCCCCACCTGCTTCCGGTCTCTCGTGGGATTTTATCAACTATCTATGCGAATCTTCACGGCACTAACTCAACTGAAGAGCTTTTAAAGGTCTCCTCTGAATTTTATGATGGTGAGCCTTTTATCCGTATCTTGAGCAGTGGAAAATTGCCTGAGCTAGATGATGTGCGTGGCACGAATTTCTGTGATATCGGCCTCAAGGTAGACGCTCGCACAGGGCGAGTTATTGTTATTTCGGCAATAGATAACCTCACAAAAGGTGCCTCAGGTGCGGCCATCCAAAACATGAACCTCATGGTTGGTTTTGATGAAGAAGAGGGACTTCTAACTCAGGTAGTTTCTGTGTAGATTTTGTTTCTGTTCAACCAAAGGCGGGTTCAGGTTTGTAACCTGAACCACGGTATTTTAAGGCTGATTTCTTTTCATAGAATACAGATGCAGTATTTTAATTGAAAAAAATAAAAACCACGTCTCCATTCTAAAATTTCAAAAAAAACTCCTCCTTGTTTGCACCCCGTATTTTTGATAAAATCAAAAGAGGTCTGCTTGTACCTAAAATAAAGTTCCTCTTGCTTTGGTCAATAAATGCAAATAAAAGAAAAAAATAAAAAATTAAAAATAGAGACCTCTCCGTTAGGTTTTAAGATGGTGACAGAGTTTGAACCAGCTGGAGATCAGCCTCGTGCAATTGAGGAACTTGTCAAGGGCATAAAAGATGGTCTTGCTTACCAGACCTTGCTTGGTGTTACAGGCTCAGGCAAGACCTTTACTGCGGCAAAGGTGCTTGAAACTCTTGGAAGGCCTGTCCTTGTGCTTGCTCCAAATAAGACCCTTGCGGCGCAACTCTTTGCAGAGTTTCGAGATCTCTTTCCTGAGAATTCAGTTGAGTACTTTGTCTCGTACTATGATTATTACCAGCCCGAGGCATACGTTGCGACCTCGGATACTTATATTGAGAAGGACGCCTCTATAAATGATGAAATAGATAAACTTCGTCACTCGACAACGCATGCAATCCTGACGAGGCGTGACGTGATAGTGGTTGCCTCTGTCTCTTGTATTTACGGTATTGGTTCTCCAGAGGATTACGGTGCACTCCAGATTTTTGTAAAAAAAGGAATGGAGATTGGACGTGACGAATTTTTAAAGAGACTAATAGAGATTCAATATAAGAGAAGTGATCAGGATTTTCACCGTGGTACTTTCAGAGCTCGTGGGGATGTGGTCGAGGTCTTCCCTGCTTATGAGGCCGAGCGTGCGATACGTTTCGAATTTTTTGGAGATACAATTGATGCCATAAGTGAGATAGACCCGATGCGGGGGAAGGTAATCTCACGTCTTCAAAAAGCTCTCATTCACCCAGCGAGCCATTTTGTCACGACGCGAGGTAACCTGAAACGTGCGATGAGTGATATTAGAAGTGAGCTTCAACTGCGGCTTGAGGAGTTAAATAAAACAGATAAAGCTGTAGAGGCTCAGAGGCTTGAGCAGAGAACGCTCTATGATTTGGAACTTATGGAGGAGATGGGTTATTGCCCTGGGATTGAGAACTACGCTCGCCACCTTGCAGATAGAGAACCCGGGGAGGCACCATTTACCCTAATAGATTACTTTCCAGATGATTTTATTCTTTTTATAGATGAGTCTCATATCTCGATACCGCAGATTGGTGGGATGTATCACGGGGACCGCTCAAGAAAAAACACACTCGTGGAGTATGGGTTTCGTCTGCCCTCAGCCCTAGATAACCGTCCGCTAAAGTTTGAGGAATTTGAGGAGCGAACAAAACAAAGTGTATTTGTCTCAGCAACACCTGGGAGTTATGAGCTAGAGAAAAGTGGCGGCGTTGTTACGGAGCAGATAATTAGGCCAACAGGGCTGATGGATCCAGTCCTTGAGATAAAGCCTGTCCAGACGCAGGTTGATGACCTCCTAGGTGAGATTAAAAAAAGAGTCAAGGCCGGGGAGCGAGTCCTTGTAACTACACTTACAAAGCGGATGTCTGAGGACTTGACAACCTATTACGAAGAGCTTGGGATTAAGGTCAAGTACCTTCACTCTGATATTGAGACCCTAGAGCGAGTTGAGATTTTAAGAGGACTAAGGCTTGGTAGTTTTGATGTACTTGTTGGGATTAATCTTCTCCGTGAGGGTCTAGACCTTCCAGAGGTCTCACTCGTTGCTATCCTCGATGCAGATAAGGAGGGATTTCTTAGGAGTGAGCGTTCACTAATCCAGACCTTTGGTCGTGCGGCAAGGAATGTAAATGGCAAGGTCATTCTTTATGCAGATAAGATTACAAAGAGCATGAAAGCGGCGATGGATGAGACCGAGAGGCGGCGCACGATTCAGGCCAAATATAATAAAAAACACGGCATAACGCCAGTTACTATTAAGAGCAAGATAAAAGATATCATGAGTTCTATCTATGAAGAAGATTACGCGACAGTTAGTATTGCCATGGAAGATAACGCAGAGTACGGAGATCCGCGTAAGATTTCTAAAAAAATAAAAGAGCTTCGAAAAGACATGAAAGAGGCGGCAAAGAACTTGGAGTTTGAAAGAGCAACAGAGCTTCGTGATAAGATTACTTTGCTTGAGAAAAAAGAGTTAGAGTTAATGTAGTCGTAAAGGAAAAATTATTTTTTTAACATTTTGTCTTCACTAGAGATGGTTATTGGCTTTGTAAAGAGCGTAGAGTTTGGAATTAGGAAGACCTCGCTCTCGCCCTTTAGGGTTGTATAGCGAAGATCAATATTTGTTACCACACCTTTTAGTCCTGCAACCTCGACCTCCTCACCAACCTTAAATGGTTGATAGATGAGGATTAAGACCCCTGATAATAAATTCGAGAGGGCGTCTTTTAGGGCAAATCCAATTGCAAAACCCAGAAGCCCAAGCCCTGCTACAAGCCCTGAGACATTTATCCCAGCTGTGCCAAGGGCAGTGACCCCGCCAAAGATTAAGAGAGCTGACTTGGATGTTTGCCTGAAAAGGTTTACAATATGCGTGTCTATTCCCGCACCCCCTGCAATGCGCATAATAAAATTAGAGACCACCTTGCTTGCAACCCAGAAGGCAAAAAAGACAAGCAGAGCTAGGGCAATCTTTGGGCCGTAAAATAAGAGTTGAGTAAATAAGATAGTTGATATTTTATCAAAGTTTTCCATAACCGCTAAATCATACGCCTAGGAGGGTGGCTTTGTCAATGGGTGGGGAGGGAAGTGTTGACGCACACATCAAGCTGGTGATACTTTAAATGTATAGATAAAAAAGATGTTTGTATTTAGGAGTAGAAAAAAACATGAGTGAAACTAATTTTTCTTTAGTAAATTTGAAGGCACTTTCAAAGCCTGCGACAAAGCTAATAGAAGCAGTAAGTAGTGCTTGTGGTATTTTGTTTGAGCCTAGAAGGATTCGTAGGAAGGCAAATGCAGATGCTGATGCCACAGTAATTTTGGCAAAAAGCCAAGTAGAGTGTAGGGATATTGAAGTACGGGCTAGTGAGCGTCTAAGAAAACGAGAACTCAGGCGTCAGGAAAATATAGAGAATATAACCAGTGAGGCAATGAAAGCTTTGCCTGAAACTGTTTCAGATGAACCAATAGACGAAGACTGGGTTTATCGTTTTTTTGATAATTGTCAGGATGTTGGTAAAGAAGATATGCAGTATCTTTGGGGAAAACTACTTGCAGGGGAAGTCTCCAAGCCAGGAACGTATTCAATGCTAACCCTTAGTGTTGTTAAAAATCTTAGTGTGGAGGACGCTAACCTCTTTACAAAACTTTGCAGTTTTAATTGGAAAATTAATGATAAATATTTTCCAATTTTGTCTAGTATTAATAAAGATGAATCTTTAAAGATAGAATTGAGTATTGATGAGTTAATGCACTTAAGTTCATTTGATCTTGTAAATTTTGATCCTATAAATAGATTTATGCTATATTTTGAGGGTCAGGAGTTTGAAAGTGGTATTGTTGCAGTTTATTATGATTCATATTACACTATTAATCATAATAAAAAAGAATCCTTACTAGATACAGGGGGTGTACGGTTTACATATGTAGGTCAGGAACTTGCACATATTGCGGGTGGAAAAGGTTCTGATAAATATAGAGATTCAATTTTGGAAATGTGGAGAAAACAAGGTTTCATT
>JAGLUZ010000162.1 GCA_023134165.1 Deltaproteobacteria bacterium
AACGGGTTTTGATCTTGTTAAGGAACAGATAAAGATTGCCCAGGGGGAAAAGCTACAGTTTAAGCAAGAAGACGTCAACATAAAGGGTCATAGTATCGAGTGCAGAATAAATGCAGAAGATCCAAAGACCTTTGTGCCTAGCCCTGGAAAAATAACAGACCTTAGTTTGCCTGGAGGGCCAGGCGTTCGTGTTGATACCGCTATTTATGCTGGCTACACTGTTCCTAGTTATTATGACCCGCTTATTGCAAAGATAATTGTCCACGGTGAGACCAGAATTGCTGCGATTAAGAAGATGGCGGGCGCTCTTGACGAGTTTTATATAAAAGGGATAAAGACTAATATACCACTCCTTAGGGAGATTATGAAAGACCATGATTTTATTGAAGGCAATATTGATATTGCGTTCTTGTCTCGTTTTTCGTATTTATTGACTTAATAATAGTAAACTGCTAATATCAAATATTGTAGAAGAAAAGCCTCTGATGGTCATACTTTTCCTTGGAGGATTTTGTTATTTCTGGATTTGCATGGAAAATTGGAGGTTAATAAGGGACTTAAAGGCCTCTGGGGCTGAGAATATGGCAATTGATGAAGCTCTGCTTTATGCTCTATCTACGAATAAGGCTTGGGATGTTAGCCCTGTACTTCGACTTTATCAGTGGTCAGAGCCAACATTATCAATAGGTGCCTTTCAAAGTGTTGAGCCCTTTAAAGAGCTGGCACTTCCAATAGTTAGAAGGATGACAGGGGGCAGGGCCGTACTTCATCAAATGGAGCTTACGTACTCAGTAATATGTAATGCTTCAAGCAAAGTTTTTTCTTCGGGTTTACTCTCAGCTTACGCCTCAATTAGTGAGGTTCTAAAACTTGCTCTATCAAAGGCAGGCCTTGAGAGCAAGACCTCTGAAGCGAGAAAAAAGAGTGAAGAAAAGTCACCTACTTCGTGCTTTAATGCACCCGTTAAGTACGAGCTATTAGTTGGTGAGCGAAAACTCGTAGGCAGTGCACAGAGACGTTTTAAGGATGTTTTCTTGCAGCACGGCTCAGTACTCTTTAGCCTTGATTCTACGTTAATAGATAAGACATTTGGCAAAGGTGCAAGTGATGGAATGGCGTGCGTTAGTGAGTTTAGTGATATTACAATAAGTGAATTTAGTAGATTATTTCTTCAAGAATTCGAGAAAAACATGACAGTGACTTTTACTGAAGACGTATTAACCCCGAAGGAGAGTGAGGTTCGGGAACTCTTGATTAGAAAAAAATATCAAAACAGAGATTGGACTTATAAAGGTGGAAGAGGTTTTTTAGTACGAGACCTAATAGAATGTAGTCAGTCTTTGACTGCGTAATTAAAATTTTAGTGAAACGAAAGTGGTAATTAATAATAATGGCGAATAAAGATAAATTAGTTGAGAAGGCTCTAAAGTTTGTTCAAAAAGGGTATGTTGATAAGGCCATCAAGGAGTATGTAAAGGCCTTAGAAATTGACCCAAATGATATAGCTGTGCGTCTTAAGGTCGGAGATCTTTACGTAAAGGCCAATAAAAATTCTAAGGCTGTAAAAGAATACGAAGAAGTTGCTAATGCCCACACCAAGAAGGGCTTTTATCTAAAGGCAATAGCTGTTTATAAGCAGATAATGAAGCTTGAGGAAGTAACGGTTGAGCTTCACATAAAACTTGCAGATTTGTATGCAAAGCAACGGCTAATTGCTGACGCCATTAGCGAGTACAGTTATATAGTTAATATCTATGAGAAAGAAGGCAAGACTACCGAGGCCTTTGATCTCATAAAGAAGATGGTTGATATTGATTCGGAAAATGTCGGTGTAAAGCTTAAGCTTGCTGACATGCATAAAAAACTTGGTTTTGATAAAGATGCATACGAAGAATATTGCTGGATATTTGAGAAACTTTTAAGTCAGGGAAAACTTGATATTGCAGAGAAAATACTTAAAGATTTATATAAAAATTACTCAACAGAGCCACGTGTTCTGGGTGGGTTAGTAAAGTTATACAATAAAAGATCAGATAGGACTAATTACGTCAAATACGCAATGAATTTTGCAAATGTCTCTCTTGAGGCTGGCAATGAGGATATGGCAAAGGCTCTTTGTGAGGCTATTTTAAAGGTCTCGCCAGGCGAGGTATCAGCATCTAATCTCCTTCGTAAATTTAGTGTAGAGCCAGAAGTAGTTGATGAGATTGAAGAAGTTGAAGAGATTGAAGAGATTGAAGAGGTTGAGGACGCAGAACTTGAACCAATTGAAGAGCTAGAGGCTGTGCCTGAGATACCTGAGACCGTTCCCGCAGAGGATGCATCTGTGGAAGAGGCTCTCATTCCAGAGGCTGCGGGTCTTGTCTTTGATGAAGCCGCCGAGAGTGTGGCTAGTGAAGGTGAGGGTTCTGATTCGCTCCCTGCTGATCTAGATATTGATGACGCCCTTGATAGTCTTGTATCATCTTGGTCTGATGATGAGGATGATGATACAGTTGAGGAGTTGAAGGCTGGAATAGGAGAGCAACTTAGCAAGGAAGATAACGAGACCCACTTTAACCTTGGTATTGCTTACATGGAAATGGAGATGGTTGAGGAAGCAATAACAGAGTTTAAGATTACCCTAAAGAGTCCAGGTTTTGAGTACGAAGCCAAGACTAGGCTTGGTATGAGTTATATGAATATCGGAGATTTTGATGAGTCTATAGATTTTTATAAGCAAGCCATAGAGGTTGAAAATAGAAGTGATGATGAGATTAAGGGGGCTATGTATGAGCTTGCTCTTGTCTATGAGGCGGCAGGACGTGGCGACGAGGCCATGGAGACCTTTAAGGCTGTCTCAGAGATGGACGCTAATTTTAGAGAGGTCAGTGATAAACTCTCAGGGAAGTCGTCTTCTGGTGGCAGTGATGATGTCGTAGAGGTGGAGTTAACCTAGTTTTCTTTAAGATGAAAAGTTGTATTTGCCCAGAATAGTTTTTTTTATTTTAAAGCAGTAAAGAGGAGGCAGTGATGAGTTTAAAAGGATTTTTTTTAGCAGTAATTTTTCTAGTTTTATCTGTGATGCCTGCTGTAGTTTTGGCAGAAAAAGGAGAGGGAGAAAAGATGACGGAGAATAATTCAGTTGGTGCAATAATAGAAACAAAATTTGGGAATATTGAGTTGACGTTTTTCTCTGATATTGCCCCTAATCATGTTGAAAATTTCAAGAAACTTGCTAAGGAAGGATTATATGACGGAACTTTGTTTCACCGCATAATCCCAGGTTTTATGATTCAAGGCGGAGACCCAAATACTAAGGGTGAGAACAAGGGTTCATACGGCACAGGTGGCCCAGGCTATAATATCGATGCTGAGTTTAATGATAAACAACACAGACGCGGCATACTTTCCATGGCAAGGTCTCAGAGCCCAAATAGTGCAGGTTCTCAGTTCTTTATAGTTGTCAAGGATTCGTTCTTCCTTGATAAACAGTACACGGTTTTTGGCGAGGTAGTAAGTGGCTTAGATGTAATGGATAAGATCGTAGCAGAGCCTCGAAGTGGTAGTGACCTTCCAAATGATCGTATTGAGATGAAGGTTAAGATTGTAGAGTAATTTTTTAGTTATTTAGTCTAATATAAAGCCGACCTCGCATTTACATAAAGAGGTCGGTTTTTTTATTTGTTTTAGAAAGACTAAAAAGAAGTAAAAGTCGCATCTTGCATAAAAGCTAACTATGGAGTAAGATTGCACTTGTTACAAAGGCTATTTTATTATACTTAAATGTTTTTTTTAACCTAATACAAGAAGGCCAATTTGTTATCTATGTTTTTTAAGACAAAAAAATACTTAGGTTTTTTTATTATCCTTAGCTTTATTCTCTTTCACTCAAGGTCTCTAGTTTACGCCTCTGAAGTTGAGGATGAGATATCTATTGTTATCGCAGGGGATCTGTATCTTGGTGGGCTTCTTCGCCCGTATCTAAGAGAATTCGGAGACGATTACCCCTTTGAACTCACGAAAGAAACACTTGGTAATGCAGATCTAACAATCGTTAACCTTGAGTCTCCACTTACTCTCTCTGGGGTTAAGTTTATGGAAAAGCAGTTTATCTTAAAGGCTGCTCCGTCCATGGCTAGTGCCTTAAAGAGGGCGTCAATTGATATTGTAACACTTGCTAATAACCATATTATGGACTATGGAATTGTAGGGCTAAGAGATACACTTAAGGCTCTTGACTCTGCTGGTATTAAATACGCTGGGGCGGGAGCGAATATCAGCTCTGCCAGAGAGCCTGCTACTCAAGATATTCGTGGCGTTAGGGTTGCTCTTCTTTCCTACTCCAAGACATATCCAGTAGAGTTCTATGCTGGAAAAAATAGAGCAGGTACGGCTCCAGGTTATGAAGGCTATCTTAAGAAAGACGTTGCCCGTGCAAAGGCTACGGCCGATATCGTAATTGTTGCATTTCACTGGGGGCAAGGAAAGATGAAAACCCCTAAACACTATCAGGTGAAACTTGCGCATATGGCCATTGATAGTGGCGCTGACCTTGTTGTCGGACATCACCCCCACGTGCCTCAGCCAGTTGAGGCCTATAAAGACGGGCTTATATTCTATAGCCTTGGTAACTTTATCTTTGGCACTTCTCCAAGCACTTACGAACCAAAAGGAATAATTGGACGCATTACCTTTAAAAAATCAAAGGACGGCGTCTCATTAAAGGCCGCCTATGTTTATCAGCTAGATGTTGCAAATAAGAGGGTTAACTTTAGACCCCGCCTAATCTCTAATCAAGAGACAGGTTCTTTCTTAACAAAACTTAGGGAGGCTACTACCACTACTACCCCAAGACGTTTTGGTGGCAAGTGGTTCCATTTAAGTGAGGTCTTAAATTTTAGCGAACTTGAGGTCTCTGAGTCTGTAAAATCTGAGGAGCTGGATGAGCTTGGTGGTACTAGTGATAGTAGTACACCTTCACTTAGTAAACCTCTAGAGCCTGCAACTTTACCGAACCTTGAGGCGCGTCAACCTAGTAACCTTTCAGGCGGTTAAGCTTAATTTGCTCTTGCAATGACTTTTTTTATGTGTTAAATTATTAAATTAGAGAGTGGGCTGATGCCCACTTTTTTATTTTTTAGAATAAGTTCATGATATTGTTTCGTTTTTTGATTTAATACTTTGATAGAATTCTCAGAAGATAGCCGCAAGGCTATTTTCTTATGAATCTTAAGTAGTGAAATTCGCAGGTAAAATTTGAGGTCATTAAGCACAATAGAGCAAAAAGTCAAAGACCTTGTTCTGCCAATACTCCAGGAGCGAGCCTTAGAGCTTGTGGAAGTTGAGTATGTGCCAGACGGCGGGCGCATGGTGCTTCGTCTCTATATTGATTGCGATAATGGAGTAACTGTTGATGACTGCTCTGGTGTTAGTCGTGAGTTGAGCATGACCCTTGATGTTGAAGAGGTTGTTCCTGGGGATTATTCTCTGGAGGTTTCTTCACCTGGGCTTGCACGTCCGCTTACTCGTGATAAGGATTTTTTAGCTGCAGTTGGAAAGAAGATAAAATTAAATACAAAGTTACCAGTAGATGGCAGAAAAAACTTTAAGGTAACTTTACTTGCTTTTAAGGATAAAAAAATTACCATTGAGGATAGTCTTGGTGATAGTTGGACCTTTGATTTAGATGATATTGATAGGGCAAGGTTAGAGGTAGAATTTTAGAGTGTTTTAACCTCAATGCTTCTATAGGT
>JAGLUZ010000163.1 GCA_023134165.1 Deltaproteobacteria bacterium
AATTGGTGAAAATGTAACCTAAAATAATATATCTCCAATAAGGTTGAGATTGCCACGCTCCCTACGTTCGCTCGCAAAGACAAGGTTGTTTAAATCTTTTCAGCCTCACGTATCACGGTTTTAGAACCTTCTCGCGGCGTTTATAAAATATATCTGGAAAGATCCTCATCCTCAAGGATATCGTTTAGGCGCTCTCTCACATATGCACTATCAATTACGACCTTTTTATCTCCCATATCAGAGGCCTCAAATGAGAGTTCATCAAAGACACGCTCCATTACGGTTTGAAGTCTTCTGGCACCGATATTTTCCATCCTATCATTAACACTTGCGGCAATGCTTGCAAGCTCCTCAATTGAGTCATCGGTAAATTCTACCTCAATACCTTCGGTCTCTAGGAGAGCCGCATACTGAATGGTCAAAGCATTTTTTGGCTCTTTTAGGATTCTCACAAAGTCCTCGCCCTTTAAGGGTGAGAGCTCGACCCTGATTGGAAAGCGACCCTGAAATTCTGGGATAAGGTCTGAGGGTTTTGCAGTATGAAAAGCCCCTGAAGCAATAAAAAGAATGTGGTCCGTTCTAACCATTCCATACTTTGTATTAACGGTTGATCCCTCAACAATTGGGAGCAGGTCTCTTTGCACGCCCTCCCTAGAGACCTCTGGCCCTTGACCAGAGTGCCTGCCAGCAATCTTATCTATCTCGTCAATAAAGACAATACCAGATTGCTCGACACGTTCAATTGCACTCTTTGTAACCTTATCCATATCCACAAGTTTTGAGGCCTCTTCAATGGTAAGTAACTCAAGAGCCTCAGCAACCTTGACCTTACGTCTTCTGGTTTTTTTGGGGAAGATATTTCCAAAGAGATCCTTCATATTCATATCCATCTCTTCAACTCCAGCGGCAGAGAATATCTCGACCATTGGCATTTTTTTCTCAGCCTGCTCAATATCAACCTCCCGATCATCAAGCTTCCCTTCACGTAACATCTTTCTCATCTTTTGACGAGTATCAGCTGTCTTCTTTTTATCCGTTGCCTCTGGTTCTTTTTTTTCTTCGTCAACATCAACAAAGCCACTGGTGCTTGTGTCATCTTCACTCTCTTTTTTTCCGCCCGGCAGTAAGAGATCTAGCAACCGCTCCTCTGCAAGGTCAGCGGCCTTGAGTTGAACATGTTTTCGCTCCTCATCCTTTACAAGCTTTACGCCAAGCTCTGTTAGGTCTCTAACAATACTCTCGACGTCACGCCCGACGTACCCAACCTCAGTGAATTTACTAGCCTCGACCTTTATGAAAGGAGCATCAGCAAGGCGTGCGAGCCTGCGTGCAATCTCAGTCTTTCCAACCCCTGTAGGGCCAATCATGATTATATTCTTAGGAGATATTTCATCACGAAGCTCAGCACTGACCTGCCTCCTTCTCCACCTATTTCTAAGGGCAATGGCAACGGCACGCTTTGCGTCGTCTTGACCAACTATGAATTTATCTAGCTCCGAGACTATCTCTCGTGGGGTGTAGCTTTTCATCAAATAAAACCTCCGTAAAGTTACTAGTTATTAATTATAAGAAAAATAAAAAAACCAAAAAAATATTACCAAGAATTATAGTTCTTCTAAACTAATCTCACCGTTGGTATAGATGCAGGTCTCGGCTGCGGCAAGGAGCGATTCCATTGCAATCTCCTTTGCACTCTTATCAGTATGACGAAGGAGCATCTTTGCCGCAACTGAGGCAAAGGCACCGCCTGAGCCAATGGCCGCAATCCCCTCTTCTGGCTCAATCACATCACCTGAGCCAGAGATAATAAAGCTGTGTTCAATATCTACCGCAACGAGCAAGGCCTCCAGGCGGCGAAGAATTTTATCAGTCCTCCAGTCCTTGGCAAGCTCCACTACAGCACGCGTAATATTACCTCGGTACTGATCAAGTTTTGCCTCAAACTTATCAAAGAGAGTTAGGGCGTCTGCTGTTGACCCTGCAAAACCAATTAAAACCTCACCGCCCTTCATGCGCCTTATCTTTACGGCCGTCTTCTTAACTATTGTTGAGCCAAGTGTCACCTGCCCGTCCCCAGCAAGGGCGACCCGACCGTCCCTTCTTATCGCAAGTATAGTTGTTCCTTTAAATTTAATTTCTCCGCTCATAAAATATTCTCCAAAAAAACTCTAATTTTTTTTATTTTACTTTTTAAAGATTACTCCTCTCGGCCTTGGTAGGTTTCAATAATATCCCCAGACTTTACCTGCCTTGCCCTTGGGTGAGATTTATCATAAACCTTAAGCAACAAACTCAGTGAAACGCGCGTGTACCTCTGCGTTGTGGAGAGGTTTACGTGACCAAGGAGTTCTTGAATAGCTCTAATATCAACGCCAGCTTCTAGAAGATGCGTTGCAAAGGTGTGGCGAAGAGAGTGCGGGGTTGGACGTTTATCTATCCCGCTTGCAAGAGTATGTTTCTTCACTAACCTCTGAACCGTGCGCTGGGATATAGCCTTGGCCTCGCCGCTTGCTCCTCTTTTTTCACTTAAAAATAATGGCTCTTCTGCCCCTGCTCTACCCCTTACCTCAGTTGCGTATTTTTTCAAGACCTTTACAGCTAAACTTCCAACAACAACCATACGTTCCTTACGCCCCTTACCAAAGACTCGTAGCACGCCTGCATCAAGGTCTAGGTCTTTTAGAGAAAGCCCAACCAACTCACTTACCCTAAGCCCTGTTGAGTAGAGCGTCTCTAGGATTACTAAATCCCTAAAGGCCGCTTGAAGAGCCTCTGGTGAGGTTTTTTTATTTTTTTTACTATTTTTATTCTCGTTATTTTTCTCACTAGTCTCACTTGGAGCCTCAACCAGTGCCTTTGCCTCCTCTACTGTGAGTACAGTAGGAAGAAGTTTCGCTACCTTTGGTGAGCTTACAAGTTCAGCTGGGTTATTCTTTATCTTGCCATTTTTAAGTAAAAACCTATAAAAACTCTTTACAGCTGAGAGAGATCTTGCAATTGAGCTCTTTTCTTTATTCCCAAACTGGCTAGCAACAAAGGCACTAACCTCAGAGCGGGTAACCTCAAAAAAATCTTCTATCTCATTTGAATGCAAAAAACTGAAAAACTCTGCGATATCTCTTTTATAGGCCGAAGTCGTATTCTGCGACGCCCCCTTTTCTATCTCTAAATACTCCAAAAAACTCTCTACAATCTTTTCCATAAAGAAACCCTCAAAATTACGGCGAGTTTTTTTAATTTATTTTTTTTGTAAAACTTTTACGAGCATATTTAATAGAAAAGCCCAGAGCTTAAGAGTAAGTATCTTATTCTATTTTCTGCCCAGTGCGTCCAAACCTAAACCAAGGGAAACCTTCTTTTCTGGAGACGTAGATAATAAAGGCCTTACCACGAAGCTCTTTAATTGGCACAGGACCCCACCACCGCGAATCATGGCTATTATCGCGGTTATCCCCCATGACAAAGATATGGTCATCTGGTACAAGGTAGGGGCCAAAATTGTCACCTGCACTCGTTCCCCCGTACATAGAACCTTTAAAGACACTATGAGGGTCATCCATTTTTTTGCCGTTTAAGAAAATAACCTTATCGCGAACCTCAACCCTGTCTCCAGGTGTTCCTATTGTTCTTTTTATAAAGTCCTTACTTCTGTCTCCAGGGAAACGAAAGACAACAACATCGCCTGTCTTTACCTCTCCCCAAGCAGGATAGAGCCAAGTCTCAAAGAAAGGCACAGGCACACCAAGCACCCTGATTATCGCAGGCTTTGGCACTTGAATGCCGTAGGAGAATTTACTAACAAGCAAGTGGTCTCCTATTAGGAGAGTATCCTCCATCGAGCTTGAAGGAATCTTAAAGGCCTGGATAACAAAAGCCCTAATTATTATCGCTAGGATAAGAGCTATTACTACGGCTTCCCCGACCTCCCGCCTAAACTTTTTTTCCTTTTTCTTCTTCTTGTTTATTTTATTATTTTGATTGTTTTTTTTACTCTCTTTTGTATCCATATAATATTTAACGACCCTTCATAGAGTTTTTTTTAAAATAAAATTTATAAAATTCTTTAATCAATCTTAAGGACAGCGAGGAAGGCCTCCTGAGGAAGTTCCACATTACCAATCTGTTTCATGCGTTTTTTACCTTCTTTTTGTTTCTCCAAAAGTTTTCTCTTTCTTGTGATATCACCGCCGTAACACTTGGCCGTAACATTCTTCCTAAGTGCCTTTATAGATTCCCGTGCTAAGACCTTTGTGCCTATTGCCGCCTGAATTGCTATGTCAAACATCTGACGTGGGATTATCTCCTTCATCTTCTTGGCAACCTCACGCCCCTTATAGTAAGACTTTTCCTTTGAAACAATTAAGGAGAGTGCGTCAACACCCTCACCGTTTATTAAGATATCAAGCTTAACAAGGCTTCCTGTCTTATAATCGTGGGGTTCGTAATCCATTGAAGCGTACCCCTTGGTAGCGGTCTTCAGTTTATCATAAAAATCAAGGACAACTTCATTTAAAGGTAGCTCGTAGGTTAGAAGTACGCGAGACTCAGTGATGTAATTTATATCCTTCTGCACCCCTCTTCTTGCCTCGCACAGACCAAGGACAGCACCCAAGTACTCGGACGGTAGGTGAATAGTAGCTAGGATGTATGGTTCTTCAATTCGGGCAATGGCCTGAACATCTGGCAGATTTGAAGGGTTCTCAACGTAAAGTTCCTCACCATCTGTCTTTATTACCTTATAGATAACAGTTGGTGCTGTGGTTATGAGCGAGAGCGAATATTCACGTTCCAAGCGTTCTTGGATTATCTCCATATGAAAGAGTCCCAAGAACCCGCACCTAAAACCAAAACCAAGGGCAAGGGAGGTCTCTGGTTCATAGGTAAAAGAAGAATCATTTAGCCTTAACTTGACCATGGCGTCCTTTAGATTTTCATACTGGATACCATCTACTGGATACAACCCAGAAAATACCATAGGCTTTGCCGACTTATATCCGCTTAAGGGTTCTTTTGTTGGGTTATCAACACTTGTTACTGTATCACCAACCTTTGTGTAACGAACCTCTCTTATAAAGGCCGTAATAAAACCAACCTCTCCAGGGCCAAGGGACTTTACCTGCACCGGGCCCGGTGCAAAGACACCGACCTCATCAAGCTCAAACTCCTTACCCGTAGCCATGAAACGCACCTTCATACCTTTCTTTATCTCACCCTCAAAGACCCTTACCTGAACAACAACGCCTCGGTAGGCGTCATACCAACTATCAAATATCAGTGCCTTAAGCGGGGCGTTTTTATCACCACTTGGAGGGGGAATATACTTTACCACGGCCTCCAAAATCTCTTTAATCCCCTTACCTTCCTTTGCACTGGCCTCAACAGCAATGCTTGAGTCAAGCCCTAAGGTCTCTTCAATCTCTTCCTTTACACGCTCTGGGTCTGCTGAGGGAAGGTCAATTTTATTTAATACAGGGATAATCTCTAAGCCAACATCAACGGCTGTATAAAGGTGTGCTAGGGTCTGAGCCTCAACGCCCTGAGAGGCGTCAACAACCAAGACTGCCCCCTCACAGGCCGAGAGTGAACGGCTAACCTCGTAGCTAAAATCAACGTGTCCTGGCGTATCAATTAGGTTAAAGACGTAGGTGATACCATCATCGGCCTTATAGGTAAGGCGAGCGGTCTGGGCTTTTATAGTAACGCCGCGTTCTTGCTCAAGCTCCATCTTATCCATAAACTGATCCTTCTTCTCTCTATCGGTAATGGTTCCAGTGTGTTCGAGGAGACGGTCCGAAAGGGTACTCTTTCCGTGATCAATATGTGCAATTATAGAGAAATTCCGAATCTTACTAGTATCAGTCATAAATTATAAAAACCTGCCTATTTCTATGCCAATGGCAAAGAGAATTTAATCAATAATTATATGTTTTTATGAGGATTTTGTCAAACCACTGGGAGTGGTCTGACTTTGCTAGGTTACGCTGTGACCTTGCACAGAACGAGGCTATATACTGTAAAAATGCTGGTTAGCAACCGAAGGTTGTTTGAATCAGGCAACCCCCTTTGGTAAAGGGGGTTTAAGGGGGATTTTATGATGAGCCTTTGTATAAAACAAATGACTAGCGTTGCTTCCGTCCAATTTCGCGGTGGGCACAGCCCACCCTACTCACTGAACCATAGCTTAGATTTGACAAACTTAGAGCTTAGGTTCAATCAGACTTTGATTCTTTACAAAATTGAATTTGCTTTTTAAGGAATCCCCTTCCACTCTAAAAAATCTTAACGGTGAAAAACCCATTATAACTGGGTTTCGCTATGCGGAAACACAACCTAAAAAAAAAGGAATTAAAACGAGCAAGTAGCCAAATCGTAAACAATTACTTCTCATAGAAGCAAAGAGACCGAGATCCTGAAACAAGTTCAGGACGATAAAAAATAATACAAAGACAACAATCTAAAAAAAACAAAACAACCTAAACTTAAGAATCAAAAATCAGGTTTATTATCATCATAGTTAAAGCCGTCTACAAAAAGATAGGTCGTATTTGTGGCTGAGTCATCAATTGCAAGAGTTGTAAAGAGATCAATCTCTTGGTCTTCGCTAACCTCGTTTAATATGCGAGCTACTGTTGGAGCCCAGAAAACTAATTTTACATTATTCTTTCCGCTCTTTAACTTTACCTCGTGGGAGTACATTACCATCTGCTTACTCGTAAGTGATATTGAGTTCTCTGGGTTATTCTTCTTAATTATCCTCGCATAAGCGTTAGTCACAAAGAAGGTAGTCTCGCTGGCAGGGATTATTTGCTCAGGCAAGACTGTCCTTATCCTATACGTATCCCAAAAAAGACTTAGCCCTGAGATTGCATCAAACTCTTTTGGAGTGGCCTCACTCTTTACGGCTTTTACAATATTAGAGACAGTTGATAGCTTATAGGTTGCATACGGGACTACAGGTAATTCCTCTAAATCTGTATCAAGGTTTGCAAGGGCTGAGCTTAAGCCCGTAAGCTCAGGGTTTACCAAAAGGCCTTTTTCAAATTCTTTCTTTGCATACTGCGGAAGCTTTAGAGCTAGGTAAATATTTCCAACCTCTAAGCGAGCCTCCATACTGCCAGGGTTAATCTTTAATAGCTCAAAGAAACTATCAAGGGCTCTTGACTTTACTGCCTTTGCATATAAACCCTTTCCACCAAGGGCTAAGAACCCCTTACCAACTCCGTAAAGTTTAAATTCCCTCTCTTCTGCGCTCTCGCCAAGTCTCTCAGCCTCAACAGAGGCACGCCTGGAGTATTTTGTATTCCGTGCGCCTTCTTCAATAAACGCACTCTCAGCCCCTGACTTATTACCAAGTGCCTCTAAACAAAGTCCCTTATAAAAATAAACACCAGCGTAGGCTTTATCAAGAGCTATTGCCTTCGTAAAAGAGTCTCGACATTTGGTAAAGTCGTCCATAAAAGAATGAATACGACCAAGCTCAAAGTGAACTTCGGCTGTGCGTAAACCAGAATTTAGTGCGGTATTTAAACTCTTCTTTGCACCAGAGAAGTCCCTTGCACTCTTCTTTGAAAGCCCTATACCAAGGTGAGCCTCACTATTTGTAGAGTCCTCAGCAAGGGCTAATTTATACTCTTCAATAGCACTCTCATAGTCATGAAGTTGCCTGTAAGCAAGTCCCGTTTTTATGCGAAGAGTTGCAATCTTATCAGACGCACCCTCTGAGGCAGGGTCAATTGCAGTTATGACTTCTTCCCACGTATCAATTGCCACCTGATATTTACCCTCACTAAAGAGCCTAGAAGCAACTGTGTCACCACCAGCAGAGAGTCCAAAAGTTTCCTCAAGCCCAGCCATCTTGACAACTTTTACAGCCTCAACACGAGCCTTATCCACAATATCCTTTGGCCATATTACGGATTCCTTGGTAATAAAGATTGCAACAAAGAGTTCGGCAACAATTCCTAAGATTACAAGTACAAAGAGAATTTTTACTATGGGTGAGGTGCTTTTTTTATCTGCGGAGGGTCTCCCCCTTCTCGGAGAAACTTTTTTCTGCTTTTCATCTGCCATTGTTTTTTGCCTCGTATAGTATTATTATATTATCATCAAAAAAAAGAAGAGGGACTTAAATTGTCCCTTGAATTAATCTTCAACTTGAATATACTATTACATGTTATTATGTTTTCTTCAATATCATTTTTTGTTTTGAAAATTGTCTTGAATAAGGAGCTGACTTTCATGAAAGACCTAAGGATTATTATATCTCTACCCCTCTTACTCGCTGTACTACTTTTACCATCACTCACCTTTGCCGCAGAAGACATCGAAGACGTTGAGACTGTAGAGACCTCAGAGATTATTGAGACCGAGGCTGACGCTGATATAGATACTACAGACCGTACAAAAAGTGCTGAGAGTTATATAGCCATTGGCACCGCACTTTTAAATAATGGCAAAGGAGCAAAAGCAATAAAGGCCTTTACAAAGGCTCTTGCCAAGGATGGCAGTAATGCACGCACGTATTATAACCGAGCCCTGGCATACTCTAGCCTTGGCAGACACAAGCAAGCTATTCGGGATTTTAATAGAGCAATTAAACTTAACCCAAAGGAAGCATCATTTTTATACAACCGTGCAGTGGCATTTAAGAAGACAGGAAAAGACGCCCATGCATTTAAAGATTTTTCAAGAACCATCACCCTGGACCGTGACTACACAAGTGCCTACATTCACAGAGCCATCATAAACTACAAAAATGGCAATACAAGAAAGGCAATCAAGGATTTAAATATCGCTATATCCCTTGACCCCTCAAACCTATTAGCTGTAAAAAAACGCGGAGACGCATATAAAAAATACGGGAACTCAAAGAAAGCCGCCCTTGACTATACCGATGCCATTGCAATAAACCCAGCCGACGCAGACTTATACGTTAGTCGAGGTAAAGTTTACTCGGATCTTAAGTCCTGGGACAAGTCCATTAAGGACTTCACAAAGGCAATCACAATTAATCCAGAACTATTCTCCTCATACCTCTACAGAGGGATTGCACAGATTGAGGTAAACCTAAATACAGAGGCAATTACGGATTTAACAAAGGCACTAGAGATTAACCCAAAAAAGGTCAGAGTCTTTTTTAACCGAGGCCGTGCCTACGTAAATAATAAACTATACGACGAAGCAATTGATGATTTTACTGATGCAATAAAACTTAGGTCAAAAGATACAAGAAACTATATTGAACGCGCAAATGCCAACCTACTTGCTGGTAACTTTGAACACGCCATCTCAGATAGTTCAAAGGTCTTATCAAGGAGGCCAGAGTATGCTCCATCCTACCTTGTAAGAGGTGAGGCCTACGACGCTTTTGGTGATAAAGAACAAGCTGTAAAGAACTACACCAATGCAATTGCATTAGACTCAAAACTTGCTAGAGCCTATCAACTAAGAGGAAAGATACGTTACAATAGCGGACAATTAAAGCTCGCACTTAGGGACTTTACAGCCGCAATAAATAATGGTGATAAGACCCCCGCAACCTTACTTGCGATAACTGAGATTCAGATAACATCTGGGAGCTTTAAAGGGGCAATCAAGAATACTCGCTACACCGCCAAGCTACCTCTTGAGACCTGGGAGAAGGTAATGAACACCTTCTTCTCCTATACGGCAAAGAAGATAACAAAACAAAATGTAAAGAAGGAAGAGGCCATTATGGATAAAATAATCGATGAGGACTATACATTTGAGTGGTCATTTGAGAGGTTTGATACCTGGCTTGAGACAACAAAGATGGCACCTCGGAGAAGGGCTGATATTCGTGCCATGTCATTCTTAGTTAGAGAGCATACGCGGTAAGTTAGCTCTTTTTTTTAAAAGAAAAACAAATACTAAAGGGTGGCTAAATTAATTTAGTCACCCTTTTTTTTTATTGATTAAACAAAAATTCTTTAAGTTTAAAAGTGAAGAGCAAGGCCAAGGTATGGGCCTTCTAGTGAATTATTCCAGCTCTGTACAATTCTGTAGCCAGCCCTAAGGGAGGCAAACCTTGAGCCAATTATCAGGGCGTAGTCATAGTCCTCAATGTGATTTCCGTTTATGCTTGCCCATGCAGGGCGATACTCAAAGCCAAGATACTCATGAAAGCGAACCATAACAGGCATTGTAAATGACACACCAGAGTGAACCTCACCTCCGTTTAGGGTTACGGTGCCGAGACCGAGGTCAACCTCAAATTGCTCAACCGGAGAGATGCGGTAAAGAATATGGCTTTGAAGTAAGTCTAAGACGTCTTTGGTATTTTCTTCATTAAATGTCGTCCTCCTAACCTGAGCCCCAAAAGCACCATACCCAAACTCAGCGCGAGCGTCAAAGGCAACTACATCAGAGGCTACGTCTTGAACAGATAAATCAATCCTTGCAAAAGGAATTAAAGCGTCTCCGTCTTTACGCTCACCCTCCCTTACCCGCTCCATTGTAGCGATGCCACCAACAGCTAAGCCGTATAGAATAGCCGCGGTAATGTCATCACTGTCCATATTAGATCCACTCTTGTTCTTGGATTTTTTTGTGGTCTTTTTTACCCTCTTATTCTTCTCTATAATGCTATCCTCAAAATCACTTAGGTTTCCAGCCACAGCTATACTTGAGAGAGAGAAGATAAAGATTAAAGAGAAAATTATTATCCTAGAATTTAATATTATTTTTTTCAAATCGTCACCTCGGCAACCCAATCAAGGTAGTCCTCACTTGCAACCTTTATATCAATTGCAATAATTTCAGGAACCTTATAGGGATGAAGCTCTATTATGCGGTCTTTTAATTTATCAAAAAGTTCAAGGCGTGTCTTCATTACGCAGAGTACCTCTGTCTCATCACAAAGCTTACCCTCCCAGACATAGAGCGAACGCGACCCAGAGCTTATATTCATGCACGCAATTAGTTTCTCTGTAAGCATGGCTTTTCCAATACTTTCGGCAATGACCTCAGTCGGTGCAGTCATTAGCACAACTATAAAACCCTCTTTTTTATTACTCACATTTACCCTCTAAAAATTCTACAGCAGTAAATGCAAGCACTGTTACGCCAACACTCAGTGCGTCCTCGTCAATATCAAACTCCGTATTATGGAGCATACTTGTTATGCCCTTTTTTTTGTTCGTTGTGCCAAGCCTAAATAAAGTTCCTGGAATTTTTTCAGTAAAAAAAGC
>JAGLUZ010000164.1 GCA_023134165.1 Deltaproteobacteria bacterium
AATCACACCTTAGATTTTCAAGAGCAAAGGTCTCTTGACCAAGCTCTGCCGTAGTCGTGTCCTTAAACTGTCCGCCTAAGTCAGCTGAGAGCTTTAACTGTGATCCTGCCTCTTGTTCAAAAGAAAGGGAGGTTACTCTGCCCCCAACAAAAGGCCAGTTCTTCATTGAAACACCTTCGTTTATATTTAGGTTTAAGGTCAGTGCCTTTGTACCGAGGTTTGCCGAATCAAACGGGTCAGGGACAGGATAAAGCATATGCGCATAGGCAAGGGTTACGCCTTGCTGTGCTGTGCTTGCTTTACCAAAGAAATGCTTAAGGAGCGTACCTACTATTCCCTTAGTTGTGCCAGCTTCAGTAAAGAAAGGCATCTCAATAGACCCGCCCCATTTTTGACTCATCCTCTCAACTGCACTATCCCCTTTTACAGTTGCCTCGCCTCTAAATTCCTTTCGAACCTTATCATCAAACTCAACCTTTGGAATACCTGCTCCGAGGAGCGGGATAAAGCCAACAATAGTTGATTCCTTTGTGCCTCTTGTACTTTCCTCGCCAAGTGCGAGGTATAATTTATTATCAGCCATCTTTACTAATCCTCCTTAAGTTATAGTTCCCTATATCTTATTTTTACGTTTATGTTTAAAAGTGAGATTATGCTCTTGTTCTCTATCTTGACGCCTGAAAAATCAACCCTGCTAACAAGCTTAGTACTTGCTAAGTCTCCTGTATTAAGGGCATCGACTGTTACGGAGGCACGAAGAAGGTGCACCCATTTTTGTTGAGTATTAATCATCAGGGCTGGGTCTTTTTCCTTTAAAATTATCTTTAAAAGAAAGTCAGTCTCTATGTATGTTGCTTTTTGTCCGTGTGTATTCTCAAAGTTTTCTTGCTCATAAAACACCTGACCAAAAGGGATAAGGCTTAGTGGAACTGCCTTTAAGTCATCAAAAGTTTTATGAGAAAACCTTATTCCTGCCCCTTGTAGCAAGTTATGGAGATTACTTGTTATTGATTTCATAGTATTTATATTACTCATTAGGCTCTACCTGTCTTTAGAACACTTAGGGTTGAGCTACTTTCCCCACCTGTAATATAGCCGTCCCCAGAGGTGTCATATTTAAAGTTAATTGCACTAAACACAACCTCAGCCTTGCTCTCATAATCCTTCCACATCTCCCACCAAAGACTCCCGCTCTCGATGACAAGCCCTTTACATACCTCAGCAACAGAATAGTAGAGATGAACCTCACGAAGGTCATAGGAATCCAAGACCAACTCTGGTCGCTTACCAACCCTAATTAACCGTTCCTCAACCTTTTCAAAGGCTCTTTGAATCTCACGGGTAAATGAGCGAGTCAAGACGTACTTATCTGTTGTAATAGCTGATCCAAAGTCTTCAACAGAAAGTGTCCCTGTATCACTTACAAAATCAGTTACCACCCGTGTCTCGTCCTTATCAATAGAGTAGGCAAGCCCACCGGTAAAATAATCATCCTCATAAATCTTCAACTCAGAATCAATTATCGTTGTAAGTGAGCCGCTCTTTGCTGTGCCGTGCACCATCCAGCCGCTGTCCTTCAGCTGTGGGAGTTCGGCAACAAGGTCTCTATCTGTAATTACATTTAAGAGTTTTGAGTTAACCACATCATAGAAAAGTGTCAGGTAGTACGTCTTTCCACTATAAACGTAGGAGATAATTGCCCTGTAATCTGCGGTCGCCACCTCATTATTTATTGCAGTAAGGTCATAAGAAAGTAAACCATCACTACCAATATTCATTGCTGTCTCGCTAATAAATTCAAGCTCGCCCCCTGGTTTATAGATTGTAATCAGGGCTGACGTCGGGATAAGTTTTTGATTATTTTCAAAAACATAGGTCTCTAGGGACTCTGCTTTATTTTTCAGGAATTGTGACTTCATTAAATACACCACCTTTTTTTAATATTAAAATCTTAAAACAATTTATAAGGCCTCTGTAGTACAACCCT
>JAGLUZ010000165.1 GCA_023134165.1 Deltaproteobacteria bacterium
TACGGTAAATTAAGCTCATGGTTAGATTAGAAGATATTTTAGAGCGAGCTGGTGGCTATAGCTCACAAGAATCATTAGAGGTAATAAAGAAGGCCTACGTCTTTTCTGCAAAGGTGCATGAGGGGCAAACTCGCCTCTCAGGGGAGGACTACCTTACCCACCCCTTGGAGGTTGCTGATATCCTAACATCACTTCGTATGGATGTGGACTCCGTTGCAACTGGCCTACTTCATGACACAGTTGAGGATACTCACACAACGGTTGAGAAGATTCATGAGGTCTTTGGGGAAGATATTGCGGCTATGGTTGACGGCCTCACAAAGCTTAGTCGAGTAAGCTTTGCCAAAAAAGAGGAGCGTCAGGCTGAGAACTTTAGAAAGATGGTTCTTGCCATGGCAAAGGATATTCGTGTTGTTATCATAAAACTTGCCGATAGGCTTCACAATATGCGAACCCTTGGTGCACTTAGCCCTGAGAAACGTCGCATCATAGCAGAAGAGACCCTTGGTATCTATGCCCCACTTGCCAATAGGCTTGGTATGGGTGAGATAAAGATGGAGCTTGAAGACCTCTCTTTTAAGTATCTTCAGCCTGAGCAGTTTGCGTGGGTAGAGGATAAGATTAAAGAGAAGCGAGAGGAAAAGGAGGGCTATATTGCTCGCGTGCAAGAGGTAATTGAGAATAAACTCGGTGAACAGGCAATAGGTGGTGAGGTCTCGGGCAGGGTAAAACATCTTTATAGTATCTACAAGAAGATGATAGAGCGTGAGGTTGATTTTGACGATATCCACGATATCTTGGCCTTTCGTGTCGTAGTCTCGACAATATCTGATTGCTACTCTGTGCTTGGTATTATCCATTCAACTTGGAAGCCCGTACCGGGACGTTTTAAGGATTACATTGCTATTCCAAGACCAAATCTTTATCAGTCCCTTCACACAACGGTCATTGGCCCAGAAGGGGAGATGATGGAGGTGCAGATTAGAACCGAAGAGATGCACCGTGTGGCTGAGTTTGGGATTGCTTCACACTGGAAGTATAAAGAGACCACGGATATAGATGAAAAGACTGAGATGAGTTTTGCTTGGTTAAATCGCCTCTTGGAGTGGCAAAAAGATTTAAAGGACCCAGGCGAGTTCTTAGAGACTTTAAAGGTTGACCTCTTCCCAGAGGACGTCTTTGTCTTCACCCCTGAGGGTGAGGTCAGGGCCTTTCCTGCCGGAGCAACGGTTGTGGATTTTGCCTACGGGATACACACTGATATTGGTAATCACTGCGCTGGGGCAAAGGTAAATAGAAGGCTCGTCTCTATGCGCAGTAAACTAAAGAACGGGGATGTGGTGGAGATTGTAACCTCTGATGCTCGTAACCCTACCCAAGACTGGTTTGATTTTGTTGTAACCTCTCATGCTAGAAATAGAATTCGTCACTGGCTAAAGGTTGAGGAGCGTGAAAAATGCACGGCACTTGGTTTAGAGATACTAGATAGAGAGCTAGAGAGGCGAGGCCTAGATTTTAAGGTAGTGGTTGAGCGTGAGGGCATAGAGGAGTTTTTAATAAAAGAACTTTCTCTTGGAAATATTGAGGCACTTTACTTGGGCGTTGGTTACGGTCGAATCCCTGCCTCAAAGGTAGCGGTTTTGCTTGACCCTGCAAGTAAGGTGACAGAAAAGCCAGTGGAGACAGTCTCACGGTTTGCTCAGGTCTTTAGAAAGTTTAAGTCTGCTAATTTTAAGTCCGCTCAAAAACCAAGGGATAAGAAAGGGGTTATAATAAAGGGTGTAGAAGACGTGATGATTCACTTTGCACCTTGTTGTAACCCACTCCCTGGAGAAGACATTATTGGTTTTATAACAAGTGGCAAGGGTGTCTCAATACATACCTCAAGGTGCAGGAGTCTTCTTAGTGCTGACCCAATGAGGCTCCTAGAGGTTGAGTGGGGGAGTGAGCAAAGAGTGCCAAGGCCGATTATCTTAAAGGTGCTTTGCCAAAACACGCAGGGGTTGTTAGCTGATATGAGTAATGCCATTAGAGAGGCAGATGCTAATATCACGCGTGCTGAGGTAAAGAGCGGTGAGGGCAGTAGGGCAGTATGTACCTTTGTAGTTGGTGTTATAGACGCCAAACACCTTAGGAGGATAATTAGATCCTTAGAGGGTGTAAAGAAAGTTCTACAAGTAAAGAGGGTTGATAGAGCCAAGCGTAAACAACTTGAGGATTAGACAAAATTGTAGTTGATAAATCTATTTTGCATTTGGAATAGTCCTAAGAATTTATAAATACTACGGAGAATAAAACTGTGGAAGAGATAAAAGAGATTAAGACAAAAGCCGCACCTGCCGCTATTGGCCCTTACTCGCAGGGCGTAAAGTACGGCGACCTGATATTTGTATCAGGGCAAATTCCACTTAACCCAGAGAGTGGAGTTGTAGTTGGCGACGATATCACAACACAAACAAGGCAGGTCTTAGAGAATTTATCTGAGGTGCTAAAGGCCGCAGGCACTGATACAGGTGGTGTTATTAAGACGACGGTCTACTTAACAGACCTCACTACCTTTACTGAGATGAATGAAGTTTACGGAGAGTTCTTTGAACCCCCGTACCCGGCGCGCGCAACGGTAGAGGTTGGTGCACTTCCTAAGGGCGTGATGGTTGAGATAGATGCAGTGGCTAAGGCGGGTTAAGAAAAGTAGTTTAAAGTACTTTAAAGAGAAAAGTCGTAGAGATTGTCTAGTGGATTAATCTTAGATTTTTAAGTGAGTTGGATTTTTTTTTGCATTTTAATAGTAAATAAAAAAACCGCAAAGAGCGTTATGGACGCTTTCTGCGGTTTTAAATTTTTCAGAGTTGGTTTTTGTGGGGTACAGGTTCTTTAAACTCTTTAACTCTTTAGTTTTAACAGGCAAGGTTAGGGCTTGATATTCTTCCTGCTATATTCGCCCCTTTGGCTACGTAAACTTAGGGCTTGAT
>JAGLUZ010000166.1 GCA_023134165.1 Deltaproteobacteria bacterium
CCCTTTACGGGGATATGGCTGGAGGTTTTGCAGTAATAAAGGACGTGCCAAAGACGCTTGCTCTGTTGCTTTGTAAGAGGATAAATGAAGTTAGTACTGAGGTTATTCCAAAAAGAATTTTAACTAAACCACCGACAGCGGAACTTCGCTTAAATCAAAGAGACGAGGATACGTTACCTCCCTACGAAGTGCTTGACCCGATACTTAAAGCGTACGTAGAGGAAAATAAATCTTGCGTAGAAATAGTAGAGATGGGTTTTAAGAGTTCGGTAGTAAAAAAAATTATTAGCCTTGTAGATAAGAGCGAGTATAAACGCAGACAAGCACCACCTGGGATTAAGATAACCCAAAGAGCCTTTGGTCGCGACAGGCGTATGCCGATTACAAACCGTTATAAATAATCTTTAAATAAAAAATCTATAAAAATTAAACTCACCTTTATTGTATCGTTTCCAATCTCAAACTATAAATAAAAATAAAATAAAAAATTCCCTTTCCATAAAATTTACCTATTAGTGTTGACACTAAAGGCCTTCAATAGTATTCTAAATATATACTAAAAAAAGGGAGGAGAGATGGTCATGGCAAAGACAGTGGCAGCGTTGAAGGCACTTGTAAAAGATGAGGAAAAAATACTTAAAAAACTAGCAGAGATAATTCGCCTGATTAAACATCCATCCTCATTAAGTACCCTTAAAAAAATTCGTGACTCAAAGAAAAAACTTTTAGGAACATATAAGCAGATAATAAAGGATAGCGAGAAGTGTCCTGCGGTAAAGAAAAAAACTGGTGGTTGTAAGAGTAGAAAAAAAGCCGCCTAAAATAAAATTATTACCTAGAAGGTGTTTTCAATGTCTAGGTTAACCTGTAAAAGATATAGATTTTTTTTTAAGTAGAAGAAGGAAAAATAAAATAAAATCTGAAAGGAGAAAACCCATGTCTAAGACAGTGTCCGCATTAAAGGCTCTCATTAAGACTGAAGAAAAGGCGCTCGCAAAGCTCGTGCAGACAGCGCGTGTGGTAGTTCATTCACGTTCAAAGGCAACGCTTAAGAAAGTTGCTGAAGCAAAGAAAAAACTCCTCAAGACTTACAAGCAGGTTGTGAAGGATAGTGAAAAATATATAGCAGATAAAATAAAGGCCGCCACTGATGCAAAGAAGAAGGCTGCGGCTGCGGCAAAGAAAAAAGCCGCTGATGCAAAGAAAAAAACAGCAGCAAAGAAGAAAGTAGCTACTAAGAAGAAGGCAGCTCCAAAGAAAAAAGTTGTTACAAAGAAGAAAGCTGCTCCAAAGAAAAAAGTTGTTGCAAAGAAGAAAGCTGCTCCAAAGAAAAAAGCTACAAAAAAATAATAACAGGTAACTAAAGTTAATCTTAGTCACTGATTAACAACTTAAGCGGTATGAGTTTTAAGCAGAGCGTTGATTTTATGATCAATAAGGCCCTAAGCGTCCTTGATGTAAGTAAGGGGCTTGCTGAGGCCATAAAGGGTTGTAATGCTATTCTTGAGGTTCGTTTTCCTGTAGAGATTGATGGCAAGGTCGAGGTCTTTACTGGATGGCGAGCTACACACAGTACGCATAGGCTCCCGGCAAAGGGTGGCATACGTTACGCCACAAGCGTTAACCTCGATGAGGTTGAGGCACTTGCCGCACTTATGACCTACAAATGTGCACTCGTTGATGTGCCTTTTGGTGGCTCAAAAGGTGGACTTAATATTGATCCCTCCAAGTACTCGCGTGAACATATGGAAAAAATCACGCGACGTTTTACAAGAGAACTTGCTACAAAGGGTTTTCTCAGCCCAGCTACAAATGTTCCTGCCCCAGACCTTGGTACAGGTCAGCGTGAGATGGCGTGGATGGTTGATACCTATAAGCATCTCTTCCCAGAAGATATAAACTACATTGCAAGTGTAACTGGAAAACCAACAAACCTTGGTGGGGTTATGGGTCGCCTTGAAGCAACTGGGCGTGGCCTTGCATTTGGTCTTCGTGAGTTTTTTCGCCATAGCACGGATGTTCGTGCCGCAGGTCTTGATGGTGAGCTTGAGGGAAAACGTTTTGTTGTTCAGGGGCTTGGTAATGTTGGTTTTAATGCATCCTCAATTATGTCTGACGAAGACGGCATAAAGGTTACGGCAATAATTGAGAAAGACGGTGCAATAGTAAATGACCTCGGTCTTGATGTAAAGGCTGTGCACGAGTATATGTTAGAGAGTGGTGGGGTGGAAGGATTCCCAGATGCTAAGTATCACAGAGACGGGAGTAAGGTATTAGAGAAGGAATGCGATATCTTGATGCCGGCGGCCTTTGAGTCTGTTATAAATAAAGAAAATGCTGTAAGAATAAATGCAAAAATAATTGCTGAGGCCGCAAACGGCCCTGTTACCTTTGAGGCAGATGGAATACTGCGCGAGCGTGGGATAGTATGCATACCTGACGCATTTTTAAATGCAGGCGGAGTAATTGTCTCATATTTTGAGTGGGTTCGAAACCTGAGTCATATGCGTTTTGGAAGGATGGAGAAAAGGCTTGATGAACTTCGCGGGGTTCAAACGGTACGTGCCTTTGAGGAATTAACCGGTAAAAAAATTCCAACTCAGATTAGGCAAGAGTTAACACATGGAGCAGATGAGCTTGATCTTGTAAACTCAGGGCTAGACGACTCCATGCGTCTAGCTTTTCAGCAAATACGAAGTGTTAAGGAATTAAATCCAAAGGTATCTGATTACCGAACAGCGGCCTTTGTAATCTCAATTGAAAAAATTGTAAGTTCTTATCTTGATAGTGGCGTCTATTAGGCGGCGGGTTTTTACTTATGAGGTCTCAGATATTTGTGTCTGATTTGGTGTTAACTTTCTCGTCGCTTTAAAACCTACTTCTCTTTAAAAGTCAACTCAGTTCTTTTCTAAAAAAAGTCCAAGTGCTTTATCAGTTCTTGCAATGTGATCACAGAGCCAGTTTAAAAGCCAGCTGTGAGTTTTTTCCGCAAGCTCTGAGGAAGGTCCTTTTGAAGAAAACTCAGCCTCAAAGGCTTTAAACTCTTCAATAAACCCTGCGTGTTCTTTTTTTTGAGTCTCAATCTCTGGGTACTCGCACTCTTCCATGAGTTTTTCTTCATCACTGAAGTGCTGTGTTACGTACGTCTCAAGATATCTAAAGACCTCTTCAATTAACTCTACGTCGTTACCCTCACTTATTGCCTCACTTAGATCTCCGAGTTTCCCAAAGAGTTCCTTGTGTTGGTCATCGATTACTTCGTTACCGATGGCCATGTTATCGCTCCACTTAAATGACACTTTACTACTTCCTCCTACTTACTTAGATGATAGCTAAAGAACAGCTTGCCTGCAAGGTGCGGGGCGTCATTTCAAAGGCTGTGTTGCTATACTAGTTTTTCTTTAAATATTTTTGTAACTGTTGCGGGGTTTGCTTGCCCCTTTGTTTGCTTCATCACCTCACCAACAAAAAAACCAATGAGTTTTGTCTTACCTGCTTTGTAGCGCTGGACACTGTCAGTATTCTCGCTAATGATTTTATCTATTATTGTTGTAAGTTCACCTTGATCTGATATCTGTGTTAGCCCCTTCTCCTTGACAATCAAGGTGGCTTCTTTCTTTGAGGTAAACATTTCCTCAAACACTTCTTTGGCGATTTTTCCGCTGATTGTGCCGTCCTTAATCAAATTAAGTAGGTCGGCTAGCATCTGTGGTGTGACAGGGCTCTCGCTTATATCCACTGAGTTTTCATTTAAGAGGCGAAGAAGCTCGCCCATTACCCAGTTTGAGATGGTCTTCCCAGATTTAGGGTCTTTAAATAGTTTTACTCCTTCTTCAAAATAAAGGGAGAGCTCGCGAGAACTTGTTAGGACTCCAGCATCATAAGACGGAAGATTATACTCCTCCTCAAAGCGTTTCTTTTTTGCTGAAGGGAGCTCTGGAAGTTCGCCCTTTGCTTTCTTTAAAAGTTCACTGCTAACAATTAGTGGCAGTAAATCTGGCTCAGGAAAATAGCGATAATCGTGAGCGTCTTCTTTTGTTCGCATTGTGCGTGTTGTCCCGCTTGCAACGTCAAAGAGGCGGGTTTCTTGGACGACTTTATCTCCACCCTCAACAACTCCAATTTGACGTTCAATCTCATAGGCAATTGCATCACGTATGAACTTAAAGGAATTCATATTCTTAAGCTCTGCTTTTGTGCCAAGTGTCTCAACACCTTTCTTTCTAATAGAAATATTTGCGTCACAGCGAAGGCTTCCTTCCTGCATGTTGCCGTCGCAGATACCTAGGTATAAGAGTATGTCTCGAATAGCCTTTAGGTAGGCACTTGCGTCCTCGGGGGTTCGCATATCAGGCTCACTTACTATTTCAATTAGCCCGGTGCCTGTTCTATTTAGGTCAACGTAGCTTGAGTCATCGCCTGCCTCACCGTGGGTGAGTTTCCCGGCGTCGTCTTCCATATGAATTCGTG
>JAGLUZ010000167.1 GCA_023134165.1 Deltaproteobacteria bacterium
AGGAAAACTAAGGAGATCATATCGGCTAACTTCCAGCGCTCTCCCATTTTTTCCGGTCAAATTCAGTCTACCGGACCGCGCTACTGCCCGTCCATTGAGGCTAAGTACCACCGGTTTGCCGATAAAGAACGTCACCAGATATTCCTTGAACCGGAAGGGCGTACCACTGACTGGGTCTATCCAAACGGCTTATCAACGAGTATGCCTGCGGATGTTCAGTTAGAATTCCTTAGGAGTATCAAGGGGTTAGAAAATGTAGAGATAATTCGCCCTGGATATGCTGTTGAGTATGACTTTGTCTTACCGACTCAACTCTACCCCACTCTAGAGACAAAACTTGTAAGTGGCCTCTACACAGCTGGACAAATAAATGGGTCATCAGGGTATGAGGAGGCTGCGGCACAGGGGCTTATGGCTGGGGCAAATGCCGCCCTAAAGATATTAGGCCGCCCACCCCTTGTATTTGAGCGTTTTGAGGCCTATATAGGTGTGCTAATCGATGACCTTGTAACCAAGGGAACTGAAGAGCCGTACCGCCTATTTACCTCAAGGGCAGAGTACAGGCTTCTCCTTAGGGAGGATAATGTAGAGAATAGACTTAGGGGGCGTGCATATGAGGCGGGCCTTATAGATGAAAAAACCTTGCAGGCCTATAATGAAAGAAGACTTTTAATTGAAAAAACAATTGAGTGGTTGAGTAATACAAAGATTAGTCCGAGTGCAAAGACAGTGCAACTCGTGGAGGAAGCCTCCCTTGGGGAACTAAAAAAACAATTAACCCTAAAGGAAATCTTAAGACGTCCTCACGCATCCTTAAAGTCAATACATCTCGTAGCACCCGCCCCGGAGGAGTTGGCTTTAAAAAAACTAACAAAGGAGCAGATCTTTGCTATAGAGACCGAGGTAAAGTATGAGGGCTATATTACACGTCAATTAGAAGAGGTCAGGCGTTCTAAGCAGACCGAGAAGATGAAGATACCAGAGGCCCTAGAGTACGGAAAGGTACCCGGTCTTTCAACTGAGGTTAGGGAAAAACTAATGAGAGTTAGGCCTTTATCCATTGGCCAGGCTGGCAGGATTCCCGGCATTACGCCTGCTGCAATAACAATGCTCATGGTGTATTTAAAGTCCATCTCAAGGTAGTAATTTAATAGAGTTAAAAAAATGGAAGAAAAAGAGATAAAAAAATTAATCCTTACAGGTGCAGAAGAACTTGGGCTTAGTCTCACAGAAGAGGCAACCAAGGGTTTCTCCTTGTATCTTTCAGAGCTTATAAAGTGGGGTTCCCAGATAAACCTAACGAGTATACGGGACGCAGAAGAGACAATTAAGAGGCATTTTCTAGACTCACTCACGCTCCTACCTTTTTTAGAGATTAAGACTACCAAGCCAAAACGCATCCTAGATATTGGTACAGGTGCAGGTCTACCGGGTATTCCGATAAAACTTGCAAGTCCGTCAATTGAGCTTGTCTTGCTGGAGACCTCTGGTAAGAAGGCTAATTTTTTACGCCATATAATAAGGGTGTTAGATCTAAAGCAGGTTCAGGTCATAAAGAGTCGAGCAGAAGACCCAAAAACAACTGCGGAGTTTGGTGCTTTCTTTGATATAGTAACCTCACGTGCCTTAACTGCTCTACCAGAGTTTGTTGTCCTCGCTAGGCCGTATCTTGCAAAAGGTGGAAAGATTATTGCCATGAAAGGGCCAATCAATGAACGCCTTGAAGAAGAACTTGAGGCAATTAAGACCACCACCAAACTAGCCTATAAGCTACATACCATAAAACCACCCTTTGGACAAAGTGCCACAACAATTGTAATATTTGATATTTTTCAATAAAATATAAAACTTACTCGTGTAAGTTGAGTTTGTTGCAGGTGGCAAGGCGTAAGTTGAAGAGCTTTAAAAATGTTTCACGTGGAACAATGACTGTTTTGGAATAAGCCAAGAGTCGAGATTGGAGCTTTAAAAATGTTCCACGTGGAACAGTGGACATTATTTTATTGGAAGGTCTAAGAAAAACCTTGAATTTGGTCTGCTCTGTGATAATATTATACAGTCAAAAGTTTTGTTGTTGGGTTTTTTAGAGATACGGAGGACTTGTAGTGAGAGAAGAAATGCCAGAAGAAGAAGGAATAACCAAGGAGCAGGCTTTGGAAGAAGGCAATGGCCAAGAGCTTGTCTCTTCGGCTAACTCTGATGATCCGTCTAGTCCAGGTCAAGCCTTAGGTTCTGATTCAAATTTTGCCCAGAGCCCTGCCCCA
>JAGLUZ010000168.1 GCA_023134165.1 Deltaproteobacteria bacterium
TTGTTATGCTCATGACACCGGGGCTTGCTTTTTTCTATGCCGGGATGACAAGAAAGAAGAACGTACTAAATACAATGATGCTCAGTTTCTTTGTGCTATGCCTAATTAGTGTTCAGTGGGTGCTATGGGGATATTCGCTCTCCTTTGGCCCAGACGTAAGTGGAATAGTCGGAGACCTTTCATTTCTAGGTCTAAGTGGTGTTGGGGTCGAGGCAAACGGTACTATCCCGCATTACGTATTTATGGTATTTCAAGGAATGTTTGCAGTAATTACTGTAGCCCTCATATCAGGGGCTGTTGTTGAGAGGATGAAGTTTGCCGCATTTATTGTCTTTGCTCTTCTTTGGACGACTCTTGTTTACGACCCGCTTTGTCACTGGGTATGGGGAGGAGGTTGGATTGGCGATATTGGTGCTCTTGATTTTGCTGGTGGTACAGTTGTTCATATAAGCTCTGGGGTATCAGCCCTTGTTGCGGCAATTGTTATTGGTAAAAGAAAGGGATACCCAAATGAACTTATGAGTCCGCATAATCTTGGTTATACGCTCCTTGGATGTGCTCTTCTTTGGTTCGGTTGGTTTGGTTTTAATGCAGGTAGTGAGCTTGCTGCAGATGGTATAGCAGGGATGGCCTTTGTTGTAACCAATACGGCCGCGGCCGCTGGTGCTCTTGCATGGGTCTTTGCTGAGTGGATACACAGGGGAAAACCAACAGCCCTTGGGCTTGCCTCAGGTGCTGTTGCAGGGCTTGTTGCAATTACCCCAGGCGCGGGTTTTGTAGGCCCAGTGTCATCTATAATAATGGGTCTTGGGGCTGGGATTATCTGCTACTTTGCCGTAGCAACCTTAAAGGCACGTCTTGGCTATGATGACTCACTAGACGTCTTTGGTATTCACGGAATAGGCGGAATATGGGGTGCTATCTCAACTGGATTATTTGCTTCTGTTGGTGCAAAGGGGGCTTTCTTTGGCAACCCAGCTCAACTCGTACCTCAGATTACAGCCGTCATTGCAACGATTATACTGGCCGTAGTCGTGACTTACGTAATCCTGAAAATAATTGATGCAGTAATTGGACTAAGGGTTAGTGAGGACGAAGAGGTTGAAGGACTAGATTACTCCCAGCACGGTGAGAGCGGATATAATCTATAAGTTTTTTTAGTTTTCGTAAAAATAAACCTGAAATTTGTAGTTCTTGATAAGTAGCGTCTTTGGGTAAAAAAAACTCCCAGAGGCGCTGTTTATTTTATATGAAGAATAATAAAGAACAAAAAGGAATAAGACGTGAAAAAGGAAAATAAAAAACTAGTAGTAATTGGAAATGGTATGGCTGGGGTGGCATGCGTGGAGGAGATTTTATCCCTTGACCCCAAGCGTTTTGAGATAATGGTTATTGGTGCTGAACCTCACCTAAATTATAATAGAGTACTCCTCTCGCAGGTACTAACGGGTGAGAAAAAACCAGAAGAGATAAGGCTTCATAGTAGAGACTGGTACGATGAAAATAATATAAAGCTTTTAACAGGGCATGCAGTTACAAAGGTTCTCCGTGGTTCAAAAAAAGTAATTACCGAAGATAATCGAGAGATTCCCTATGATAACTTAATTTTTGCAACCGGAGCTGTCCCCATAATGCCAAAGATTAAAGGTATTAAAAAGGAGGGTGTCTTTGCATTTAGAACCCTCGGAGACTCGGAAAAAATAAGAGACTATATAGACGCCGATGGCGATGTTTTGAAGAAAAAAAAGGCCGTGATAATTG
>JAGLUZ010000169.1 GCA_023134165.1 Deltaproteobacteria bacterium
TGATGGAGACAAAGCCAGAGCAATCAACGCCTTTCTTACTAAGGCCACCGTACTTATATGGTACCCCCTTCCAAGACCTTACTTGACGGGCTAGGCGTTTTTTAATCTCTTTCTTTGAATATGAGGATTTTACTGGAAATGACTTGCTCGCTAAGGTGGAGCGACCCTCCGACTTTACTGAACACCCGGTAGCGGAGAAGGTGAAGATTACAGCTATGATGATTAGGAGTTTTTTCATATGATTGTCTCGTGTTGAGATTTTATCATAATGGGGAGGGATTGTGAAGGGGGGGTAGTTAGTTAGTGGTTGGTTTTAATTTTTAAAATCAAGAAGCAGAGAGATTTCTAAAAGGCGAATTTAAGCCGTCGTTATCAGAAGATGTTTTTATGGTTCATGTTGCAAACGTGGACTCGCACAAGGTTTTTATTTGAAGTTTAGGAAAGAACTCACCTTAACGTGGCTATAAAAAGAAAGCAATTGAGTAACTTAGAGGTTTGCAAGCTCCACGTATGCCTCACGCACTTGCTCTAAGGTTTCTTCCTTTGTGCCGTTATTATCAATGACGATATCAGCGTGTTTTATTTTCTCTGAGAGTGGCATCTGCGAGTGAACCCTCTTTAAGACCTCTTCTCTGGATAGAGCGTCTCTTTTTATGATACGCCGAATCTGAGTCTCTTCCTCGCAAGTGACGACAATGACCTTCTCCATCTCTTTATGGTGACTGACCTCGATTAGGAGCGGGGCGTTTACTACGATTAATTTACTCTCTCCGTATTCTTCCTGTAGGATTCTTATTGCGGCGTCTATGCGTAGGCGTATTATCGGCAGGCAGAGTTCATTTAACCGCTTAAGCTTCTCTCTGTCGCCAAAGACTATCTTCCCAAGGGCTCCTCTTTTCAGTGTCTTATCTTTGTTAAGCAAATCACTGCCAAACTCTTCTATGACGGCCTCGTAGACCCCTTGCCCCGGGCGCATAACATCGCGAGCCACAATGTCAGCGTCAATTACAAATGCGCCAAGTTTTCTAAGCTCAGTTGCAACCAGGCTCTTACCCGTTCCGATCCCTCCTGTAAGTCCTATAACCATTAACTCTCACCCTTTAACATTATTAATCCTATTTGGCGTCCAGTGATGCCGTTCTCTTTTCTGTAAGAAAAGTAATCAGCATTGTTACAGGAAGTGCAAGCAAACTCAAAGGCAATGTTTTCTTCCCTAAGGCCAGCCTGAGTAAGGAGTAAGCGATTTGCTCGCCCAAGATCAAACCACAGTTCGCCGTCTTCAGTGCCGAAGATATTATCACTTGTTTTTATATTATAATTGTTTTTCAGGTTTTTGCACGTTTCCTTAAAGCCGTTTATTACGACCTCACCAACCTTAAAGCAACACGGGCCAATATGAGGCCCAAGGACAGCAAGAATATCTTTTGGCTCTGAGCCGTAGAGTTGCTCCATTGCCTTGGTGGTCTCTATAATGACGCAGGCGTTTGTGCCTCTCCACCCGCAGTGTACTGCGCCGATTGTTTTTGTTACGGGGTCGAATAAGAGGACAGGGAGGCAATCTGCACTTAGTATTCCAATTGGAATATTCCTTAGTTTTGTAATTATTACATCAGCCTCAAACCCAGAGTAATCACCAGCGGCCTCTGTTAGGTCTAAGACCTTGTTCCCATGAACTTGCTTTATTGTAAGTAATTTTTCAGGGTCAAAATTATATGACTTTGCGAGGAGTTTTCTATTCTCAGTGATATTAAGTGGAGTGTCATCTGTGTTGGTGCCAAGGTTTAGGGAATTAAAAGGAGTAGGACTCACTCCCCCGTGCCTTGTGCTAAAGCCGTAGGTTACGGCTTCCTTAAGTGGTGAGGGGATAAATTCACCTATCTTTAATAGGTTTTTTTTTATCATAAATAATCTTATTCTTCAGGGAAGGTTTGTGCGTTTTCTTCCTCAAGTTGATTAATGATGTCCTCCATCTCTTTTGGGAGCGGGGTTTTGAAATTTACTTCTTTACCGGTCTTTGGGTGTATAAATCCAAGGGTCTTGGCATGAAGGGCTTGCCCGTGGAGTCTTTTAATCATATCTGCAATTGGTTTTGAAATAATTGGCGGTGTCTTTCGCCGCCCGTATGTCTCGTCCCCGAGGATTGGGTTACCAAGTTCAGTTAGGTGGACACGCACCTGATGGGTGCGACCCGTCTCAAGGGTTATCTCTAGTAGGGTGATTAACGGATAGCTTCGAAGCACCTTGTAATGTGTTATGGCCTTTCTTGAGCGTCTTGTTCTAGTGGATATTTTTTTTCTATTCACAGAGTCTCTGCCAATTGAAATCTCAATTGTACCTTCCTCTTGTTTTGGACACCCCCACACGAGAGCCATGTATGAGCGCCTCGTGGTATGCTCTTTAAATTGTGAGGAGAGTTTTTTGTATGCAAGATTGGTCTTTGCAATGACCAGTGCCCCAGAGGTGTCCTTATCAATTCGATGAACGATGCCAGGCCTTGTATTGTCTCCAACAGAGGCGAGGTTACTAGTATGGAAGAGGAGCGCATTAACGAGAGTCCCACTTTTTTGCCCAGCCCCTGAGTGCACAGTCATTCCACTTGCCTTGTTTACAACAATGATGTCTTCGTCCTCAAAGATGATATCTATATTGATGTCTTCTGGGAGAATCTCAGAGTCTTCAACCACAGGTAGGGTAATGGTTACCTCTTCGTCTCCAGCAAGTTTCTTACTCGGAGAAGAGGGGTTGCCATTTAAGAGGACAAGTCCGTCCTTTATGAGTGTTTTAATTGATGAACGAGTTAGTGCATTTATCTGGGATGTTTTATCTTGATCCTCGCACTTGAAGGTCTCAGTAACAGAGGCAAGAAAAGCGTCGATGCGTTCACCTGAATTAGAAACAGGTACTTTAAATGTATGGGTTATATTCATTAAAGAGTAGGGTTTGAAAAGTTTAACGGGGTGAGGCAGAACGGCAAAGAGCCTGCGTCTGGGTTCTCTACCAAATCTCGCTCTCTATATTACCGGCCTTCATAACGAGAATATCAACTAGGGCTTTATTGTAGAAGTTGGTACTGTCAATTAGGTCTGGCTCAACGCGAGAGCGGTAGAGCTTCTCACCTTCTTTTATCTCATCATCAATTACATCAAAGAGGTTATCTTCTTTAATGCCTTTTTGAATTTTTTCTTTATTGTAGAGAGCTATATCAGAGATTATTGTTCTGGCAAGCCTAGCCGCTGCTTCTGGTTTGCTAATTAGTGCCACTTGCTACCCCCTTTTTATTCTCTAAGTTTTCGTCTGTTAAGTTCTTTGAGAGTTCCTTTACAAGGTACTCCGCACTAAGCTCTGCATTTCCGCGAACAAGTTTCTCCACCCGTTCATTATCTTTATCAATAAAAGCAGTTATTATATCCCGGTGTTCTTTTACAGACTTTTCCATCCTTCCAGGAATTGAGAGTGCGGTTAAACGAAACCTCTCAAACTGCATAACAATTTGTCTGGCTAAATTCCCAAGCTTTTCATTACCACACTGACTCAGGAAAGTTTCGTGAAACTGGTTGTCGAGCTTGAAGAAACCTTTTACGTCATTTTTCTTTGCACTCTTCTCTAGTTGGTCATTTAAGGTCTTGAGCTTTTTTATATCTTTATCCGTAAACCTCTCGCAGGCAAGCTTTGCGGCGTATCCGTCAAGGAGGCTCTTTATAGAGTAGAACTCGCTGACGTCCTTTGCTGTAATCTCACTAACTACAGCACCTTTTCTTGGTATAAAGGTAATAAAACCTTCGCTCTCAAGTTGCCTGAAAGCCTCCCTTATCGGAGTTCTGCTGATGCCAAAGCTCTC
>JAGLUZ010000017.1 GCA_023134165.1 Deltaproteobacteria bacterium
GTGCGGACTCTGTTCTGTATAACCTGGAGATTTATGATCCTGAACTCTTTAAGGTTATTTGCCCTGGCAGAGCCGACCTAATTGGTCGCGAGCGTTACTTGGATGCCTTAAAATATGCTGCAAAGATATTTCCAAACGGAACAGTAGCCTCACACCTAATTGTTGGTCTTGAGCCGCCCGGAGCTACTGCTCAGGGAATTGATTTTTTAACTGAACACGGGGTTGTGCCAATTCTTCCAATATATAGACCAAGAGCTGGTAAGGCACTTAGGATAGAGCCACTTGATACGGAGATTATTCTTCCAGTATATAAAAAACTCTATACAGCTATTAAGAGACACGGCATAAATATGAACTGGGTTCGTGATATTAGCTCTGTTACAACGCCGGTTGAGAGCAGGGAACTGGCTGGCGAAAAAAGTTCCTTTACTGACTCACTCGTTGAAAGTTTTTATAAATCCAAGTTTGGATTAAAAACAGCTTGGGGTTTATCTACTCTTAGGAGAAAACTAAGGGTTCGCCCAAAAGATCCGCTTGACGGCCCAAAGCCCTCAAAGAATAAGGAGTAAGGTTCTCTTTTTTTTACTGGGTTTTGTTTTTTTGTATGAGGTTATCCTTTGAACTTTGAGATAGATAAAAGACCCATCTGGGTGTTACTAGCAATTAAGGGGCTTAGGCCGTTATTTTTTTTAGCTGTCTTAATTCTTTTTTTACTTATAAATAGCATAAATGTAGATAACTACGAAGGACTCTCAACTGAGGGGCGAACTGCCCTTGCAATCTTTGCAGTTTGCTTACTCCTCTGGGTCTCAAATATTGTACCGCTCGCTATAACTAGCCTCTTTGCAATAGTACTTGTCCCTCTTTTAGGGGTACTCCCTAGGGACGAAGCCTACGCTTTATTTGGCAATGAAGCTGTTTTCTTTATCCTCGGTGCTTTTATCTTGGCTGGGGCGGTAATGCACTCAGGGCTTTCAAATAGAATTGCCCTGGCAATACTTGAGCGTTTTGGTGGCTCACCAAAGAAACTGCTCTTTAGTATATTTTTTCTCTCTGCGGCACTTTCCTGCGTGATGAGTGAGCATGCAGTGGCGGCAATGTTGTTTCCAATAGTTTTAGAGATTGCAATGGCTCTTGAACTTAGACCCGGACGCTCTGGGTACGGAAAGTTATTATTTTTATCCCTTGCATGGGGTTGCGTAATCGGCGGGGTCGCAACATTCCTAGGTGGTGCACGTGTTCCACTTGCCGTTGGAATTCTAACAGAAACAACTGGCAAGACCATTGGTTTTTTTCAGTACTCGGTAGCGGTATTTCCGCTTGTTATTGTAATGCTCATTGTTGGGGTTATTTTTCTCTCAAAAACCTTTAAGACTGAGATAATAAGTGTATCAAAGGCTCACGATGTACTTTCAGAGCGTATACGCTCTATTGGTAAGGTTAGCTACACTGAGTACGCAACAGGGGTTGTCTTAATCCTAACAATTATTATGTGGGTGGTCTTTGGTACAAGTATCGGGCTTGCCTCAATTGCACTTACCTCTGTGGTTGTACTCTTTGCCCTAAAACTTGTTAGGTGGAAAGACATAGAAGAGTACGTAAACTGGGGCATCATACTCATGTACGGAGGGGCTATAATCCTTGGTACAGCCCTAGAGAGAAGTGGGGCGGCCTTGTGGATTGCCGAGGCTATTGTTGGAAGTTGGGTCTTAACCCCGCTCCTAGCTATCGCTTTTTTCTCCCTCTTTACGCTAATCTTCACTGAGGGAATTAGTAATGCCGCTGTTATCGCAATCCTACTTCCTGTTGGGATTGGCCTAACAGGGCGTTTTGGGATTGACCCGACTATCATTACCTTTGCAATAGCCGTACCTGCGGGGCTTGCCTTTAGCCTCCCGCTTGCGACACCTGCAAATGCCATAGCTGTTTCTTCAAATTACGTCTCGGTTATGGATATGGTAAAGGTCGGCGTCTTGATGAGTCTTATTGCTTGGGTGGTCTTTAATCTCTTGGCTCGTTTTTACTGGCCATTAATTGGTATGGGGATGGGTGGATAGTAATGAAGAAAGTAATGCTCATACTCTCAACCTCAAGAACCTCAACTGAGGCCGTAAACTTTGCCGTAAAAAAAGCAAAGGCCTTGGGCGGAGGTCTACTTGCACTATATATTATTGAGAGTGAGCTAACTGATGAACTCTTTGACCGCTTCACTGATATTGGTTTTATAGGGGATAAACCCTCAACTGAGCTTACAATGGCCGTGCAAAAGGAATACCGCCAGCGAGGGTACGAAGAGGTTGGCAGGGTTCAGGTACTAGCCATGGAAGAGGGCATTGACTTTGACGCCCTAACTATAGACGGAGATTTTACAAAAGTTGCTCTTCAGGTAATTGATGAGCGAGATATCGGCTTAGTTGTTGCGGTAAAGAGAAAGCTTTCGTTTTTAAAGCGGTATTTTTCAAGGTCAGTCGTGGACGAGCTTACCGAGAGTGCCACTTGTGAGGTAGTTGTCTTTGAAGAAGACGCAGAAGTGTAGTTTTTTTTAAAAAAATGTTTTAAAAATTTTCTTAATACAAGGTAGAAAATCAAAAGGAGAAGTAAGGTAAAATGGCAGATCAAAAGAGTACTAATATTACTTGGCATCACGGAAAAATTTCAAAGGAAGACAGGGAAAAACTAACCGGACAAAAGGGCGTTACAATCTGGTTAACAGGGTTATCTGGCTCTGGTAAATCAACTATCGCTGTTGAGCTTGAGCACGCACTAATGGATAACAAACATCAAGCCTACATCCTAGACGGTGATAATGTTCGTCACGGACTCAATAAAAACCTTGGCTTTTCACCAGAAGACAGGACTGAGAATATTAGAAGAATCGGTGAGGTCTCAAAGCTATTTACTGAGGCAAACTTAATTGCCATCACAGCCTTTATCTCTCCGTACAAAAATGACAGAGACGATGTTCGAGCACTCCTTGGCGAGGGTGAATTTATTGAGGTTTACGTAAAGTGTTCCCTTGAAGAATGTGAAAAACGTGATACCAAAGGGCTTTACAAAAAAGCCAGAGCAGGCGAGATTCCGGAATTTACTGGAATTTCAGCACCTTATGAAGAACCAGATAAGGCCGAGATTGTAATTAATACCGATGAGTTAAGTGTTGAAGAGTCCACCCGTGCCATACTTGGGTACTTGGAAGAGAAAGGTTATATAACCCTCTAAGCTGAACTCATGGATAATAAAGATAATAAAAAAAATGTCTCTGAGGTTTCTTTAGATGAGCTAAATGCCATGGACGCAGAGGCCTTAATTGACTGGGCCTTAACCAACTACGGCGATAGGGTTGCCATTGGTACAAGTTTTCAGCTCTCTGGCTCTGTTATTATTGATATGGCCGCAAAGCACCATAAGGAGTTTCGCGTCTTTACAGTTGATACGGGGAGACTTCATAAAGAAACCCACGAAGCAATGGCTGCAACGGAGAAGCGCTACGACATAAAAGTAGAGCGTAAGGTTCCAAATGCCAAGCGTGTTCACGAGATGGTTGAGCGTTTTGGAGAATTTTTATTCTTTACTGATAAGGCAAAGCAAGAGTACTGCTGTCAGCTCCGTAAGGTTGAGCCAAATACCGAGGCACTCCAAGACGTAGATGTTTGGATAACCGGCCTTAGGAGGGATCAATCAAAGGCTCGCAGTAGTGCCCCAAAGGCATTTTTTATGGAGCAGTGGGAGAGGACAATCCTAAAGCTTAGCCCGCTTGTAGAGTGGACAGAGAATGATGTACTAGAGTATATTGATAAAAACAATGTTCCGTATAACTCGCTCTTTAATAAAGGTTATGATAGTGTTGGTTGCGTAATATGTTCAACACCACTGGTAATAGGTGAAGAGCCAAGGAGCGGGCGTTGGAGATGGTTTAATAAGACTGATGATAAGAAGGAATGCGGAATACATCTGCCAGATAATAACGAAAAAAATAATAAAGATTAGAACCTAAAAGGAGGACGGAAACAATGACAGGACTTATAGCACCGCACGGCGGTACACTTATAAAGAGGGCTTTAGAAGGTAAGGAGAGGGAAGAAGCCGCAAAACGAGCCGAAGGTTTAAAGACACTAAAACTTACTGAGCGTGAGATTAGTGATCTAGAGATGATAGCAATCGGTGGTTTTAGCCCACTAGAAGGTTTTATGTGTAAGGAAGATTACCACGGTGTTATGGATACCATGACCCTAAAGAACGGTCTACCTTGGACAATCCCAGTTACACTCTCTACTGATAAAGCAACTGGAGATTCAATTAGCGTTGGTGAAGAGGTTGCCCTAACTGATGGTAGTGGAAAGGTACTTGGCCTAATTGAAGTGCAAGAAATATTTAACCATGACAAGGAAAAAGAATCTCTTAAGGTTTACGGAACAACTGAGGACGCTCACCCTGGAGTTGCAAAGGTACTCGAGATGGGAGATACCTTAATTGGTGGTAAGATCTCTGTAATTGAACGCCCAGAGCATAACGACTTCGGAGACGAGCGACTTGACCCAGAAGAGACTCGCAAGCTCTTTAAGGAAAAGGGCTGGAAGAGAGTCGTTGGTTTTCAAACACGTAACCCAATTCACAGGGCTCATGAGTATATTCAAAAATGCGCATTAGAGACAGTTGACGGCCTTATGATTCACCCACTTGTTGGTGAGACCAAAGCCGGGGACATCTCAGCAACAGTTAGGATGGATTGCTACAAAGCCCTCATGGATAATTATTACCCAGCCGATAGAGTAGCCCTTGTTGTCTTCCCAGCGGCTATGCGTTACGCAGGACCTCGTGAGGCTGTCTTTCACGCACTAATACGCAAGAACTATGGTTGCACACACTTTATCGTTGGAAGAGATCACGCTGGAGTTGGCAACTACTACGGAACATTTGATGCCCACTTTATCTTTGATGAGTTTGACCCAGCGGCAATTGATATCTCCCCAATGTTCTTTGACTATACATTCTTCTGTAAGAAGTGCGGCGGAATGGCTTCATTTAAGAGTTGCCCGCATGACTCAGAGCACCACATCTCACTCTCAGGGACAAAGGTTCGTGAGATGCTACTAAACGGAGAGAAACCACCAGCTGAGTTCTCAAGACCAGAGGTAGCAGAGATACTTATAAAGGCAATGAGTAAGTAGAAAGAAAGCACGGCATCTTAATGTCTGACTTCTTGACACTTTTGCCGTTATAGTTTATTATTCAAAACTAAGGATAATAGACTATGACGGTTTTTTTGTGTTATAGTACTTAAAATCCTTACAAGTAAAATCTGTTTTTTATTTTTTTGAATATAAAGGAGGTTCATTTATGAGAAGTATAAAAGAATTTAAGGTTTTTCTAATTGCCGTGGTTGCCTTTATTGGCCTAACCTTTGGTATAAGTTCAACAGCAAATGCACTAGTAGATCTTAAGGTTGAGGGCAGGTACTGGTACTCTACCTTAGAGGCTGATGCCAAGGTAAGTGACGGCTCTATTATTGGTACTAACATTAATTTCGTAGATGACTTAGGTGTTGACGCAACAAATGGCTTCCCTGAGCTACGTGCAATAATTGGCCTTGGAAGCCACAAGATTCGTTACAGCTTTATTCAACTTGAGTGGGAAGGTGATGAGACCATCTCTCAGGATATTAATTTTGCTGGCTTCACCTATACTGCTACTGCAAGTGTTGATACAACCTTTAGCGTAGATATGCATAGCCTTGGTTATGAATATGATATTATTGAGGTAATTGGTAATAAGGTTGGTCTAATCGCCGAGCTAAAATACATTGATATGAATGCAAACCTTGAGGCCTCCTCACTAGCTGGGAGTGATCAGAAAGATAGCCTCTTAAAGTTCCCTCTACCAACCCTTGGTGTTGTAGCCCAAGTAGGTATTCCAATTCTCTTTGTTAATGCAGAGGTAACAGGAATCTCCCTTGGCGAGAAGGCCTATTTTGTAGATGCTGACGCTTCTATTAATTTCATACCTCTTCCACTTTTAACGATTAGCGGCGGTTACAGGTTAATTAATATCCATGTTGACTATGATGATAATGTAGGCAATATTAATATCGCAGGACCGTACCTTGCCTTGCGTTTTGGTTTTTAAATTTTACTAGAGCTTTTAGGGCGTACCACATGGGTACGCCCTGAAAGTTTCTTAACTTCCCCTGATGCCCTCCCTTACTGAAAAAATCCCAAAAGAAAGAGTCCTAATCGTTGAGGTCAACGAAAAAAGTACCTTACTCCTGCGTTCGATGATGGAAGCAGAGGGCTATATAGTTGAATGCTCCATGAACGGCATAGAGGCCATGAATATCGTCCCGACCTTTTGCCCAGACCTAATACTCCTGGATATTATGATGCCTGGAATGGACGGTTTTGAGACCTGCCAAAGATTAAAGGCTGACGTGCGTACTCGTTATATTCCAGTTGTAATGCTAACAGCAAGGAGTGAGAGTGATGATAAGGTCACTGCCCTTAATGCCGGAGCTGAAGATTATATTGTAAAGCCATATTCTGTTGCTGAGTTAACTGCAAGGGTTCGCTCTATTCTTGCCATGCGTGCGCTTCAGAAAAAACTAACAGAGACAGAAAAGATGGCCGCCCTTGGTGAAATGATAGACGGCATTGCACACGAGATTAGAAACCCCTTGGTTATGATTGGTGGGATGGCAAGGCGACTCTTTGAGCATGAGAGTGATGATAAACATAAGAGGTATGCTGGGAGGATAATGGAAGGCGTACTCCGAATGGAACACATGATGGAGAGGATTGCTGAGTATAAGGGTGTGCTTGTCTCTGATTTTACTGCCTCCAATATAAATGACCCAATTGAGGCCGCAGTTGAGGAGGCAAAACTTTATATTGACGGAAAGAGATTAAAGATAAAGACAGAGCTACTAAAAGAGCCGCCAATTCTTAAACTTGACCCAAAAAATATAAAGTTAGCAATATTTAATATCTTACAAAACGCAATGGAGGCTGTGGAAGAAGTTGCAGGGGAGATTACCCTTAAGACAGAGCTTCGGGAGCAAAGGGGTAAGGAATACCTTATAATTAAAATAACAGATAATGGTCACGGCATTGACGCCGAACTCTTAAGGAATGTCTTTCATCCCTTTCATACGACCAAGACCGCAGGCGGTGGCCTTGGTTTAAATATTGCTTACAGGATTATTGAAGATAACGGCGGCACCTTAAGCGTACAGAGTAAGAAGGGGGAGGGGGCAGAGTTTACGATAAACCTTCCAGTTGGGGATTAAAGGTTCTTTAAAGATCATTTTTTTATCTTTTCAAAAGTAAAACCTCATAACAACTAAAAACCTGTCTTTTCGAGCGAACAAAGAGAGCGTGCAATCTCGTGGTCTGGGCGATTAGGTTTAAAAAAAAGGCAGATTGCCACGTAGTCCCGTCTTACGGCAGTTCTCCACACAAAGACAGGTTTCTGCGGGTTCAGGTTTGTAACCTGAACCAAACTAACTTTACCCTCAAACAATCCTCAACTTAATTAAACTTTAGGTTCAATCGGTCTCTGACTGTCAGTCTCTGACTGTTTGTTCTTTTTTACTTTAAACCCCTCACAAATCTACTCTGAGGCAATCCTGCCAAGTACAGTATCAGAGCCAAATTCTTCGTCATCTCTCTCTGGGTGATCTATATTATAATGAAGCCCTCGGCTCTCTTCGCGTAGTATTGCAGAGCGTATTATAAGCTCTGCAATGGTTGAGATATTTCTAAGCTCGATTAAGTCCGAGGTAAGGGTAAAGTCCCAGTAATATTCATTAATCTCTTTTGATAAAAGGTCAATCCTTCGCTTTGCACGCTCTAATCTTTTATCTGACCTTACGATCCCAACATAGTTCCAGAGAAATCTCCTTATCTCGTCCCAGTTGTGAGAGATAACAACGGCCTCATCACTCGGCACAGCTCCGTAGGTCTTCCATTTTGGTATGGGAGGGGCAGGGGTTGGCCTTTCCTTTAAAAGCCTCGTAGCCTCTTTTGCCGCTCTGTCTGCAAAGACCAAACCCTCAAGGAGTGAGTTTGATGCCAGACGATTTGCACCGTGAAACCCAGTGCATGCAGTCTCACCAATTGCAAAAAGCCTCTTTATTGTGCTTGCTCCGTTTAGGTCTGTTAAGACGCCGCCGCAGGTGTAGTGAGCGGCCGGAACAACAGGGATTGGATCCTTTGTCATATCAATTCCAAGCTCTAAACAGCGTTTATAAATATTAGGGAAACGTTCTTTAATAAATTCAGAGTCTTTATGAGATATGTCTAGGTAAACATAGTCATCTCCACGCTTTTTTAACTCAAAATCAATTGCACGAGCAACAATATCTCTTGGTGCAAGTTCTCCATCAGGGTGATGTTTCTTCATAAATTGAGTACCATCTTTTAGCTTTAGGATTGCACCTTCGCCCCTTAGTGCCTCACTGATGAGAAAGGCCTTTGCTTGTTGATGATAAAGACACGTTGGGTGGAATTGAAAAAACTCCATATTTGATATCTTTGCCCCGGCTCTGTATGCCATGGCAATGCCGTCTCCGGTTGCGATATCTGGGTTAGAGGTGTATTTGTATGCCTTGCCAGCACCGCCTGTTGCTAGTATTGTTGTCTTTGCAAGCATTGTCGAGACCTCGCCAGTGTCTTTATTTAGGACGTAGGCTCCCCAAACTTGCTCATCATTATTCTCGTCATTAAGGTAGCTAGTATTTGTCTCAACAAATTTGGAGTGCGTTATAAGGTCAACTGCAATGTGACGTTCGTAGACCGTGATATTTGGCTCTGCCTCTATGGCCTTTAGGAGGGTCTCCTCTATCTCTTTGCCTGTAATATCACCTGCGTGGACAATACGCCGCTTTGAGTGACCACCTTCACGCCCTAGGTCAAACTCTAGGTGACCTTTATTTATGGTTCCACTAAAGCTAGCACCAAGATTGATTAACTCGCTAACACGCTCTGGGCCGCCCCTAACAACCATGGTTGCGACCTCAGGGTTTGAGAGACCAACACCAGCCTCTAAGGTGTCACGGATATGAGCCTCAAAGGAATCTTCCTTAGCAAAGACAGAGGCAATGCCACCCTGGGCATAGAAGGTTGCTGACTCTGAGGCCTCTCTCTTTGTGATAATTGTTACTGTTCCGCTCTTGGCTACTTTTAGGGCAAAACTAAGGCCAGCTATGCCTGAGCCAATTACAAGGTAGTCGCTTCTTATCTCCACTTAAATAAATCACCTCTTCTATTTAATACTCAAAGATTATGCTAAGAATTTTTTTTTGTCAAGAGTTGGGTGAAAAAAATAGAAAATACTTGCGATTTTAGTAATTTAGGTATAAAATCTATTATGCGTTCAATTACTCGAAATTCCTTGTGGATACCTGCGTTTACATTTTTTTTCATTCTCTCTTACGCCTCTATTGCTGAGGCGGGGTATTATAAGTATCGTGACGAGAACGGACAACTTCATATAACAAATGTTCCAACAACTGATAAATATAAATGGTTTATGGCCGAAGAGGGTGAGGAGGTTCACCGTGCTCACTCAATTGACGTCTTGATTAGAAGGGCGGCAAAAAAACATGGTGTTGACTATCCACTCGTTAAGGCCGTTATAAAGGCAGAGAGCAACTTTGAGGTTCGTGCCTTATCAAGGGCAGGTGCAAAGGGGCTTATGCAACTGATGCCTGCAACTGCAAAGATGCTCGGAGTAAAAGACATCTATGATCCATCAGAGAACGTAAACGGAGGGGTCAAGTTCCTTCGTCATTTACTTGAGAGATTTAAGTGGAAAGTACCTTTAGCACTTGCCGCCTATAATGCAGGGGAGACGGCTGTTAGAAAATACGGCACAATACCTCCTTATAAAGAAACACGTAATTACGTAAAAAAAGTTCTTATGTATCAAAATATATATAATCTGAGTTCTCACTAATTTTATTAAACTAATTAGCTATGATTGGAATAAACCCAAAGGGCGGAATACGCAATAACCTTCCCAATATTCTCTCACTCATCAGAATAGGTGCAACCCCTATTCTGATATTAATGCTCCTTGACCCAGGGAAGGTCTTAAGCATTCTTGCGACCATATTGTTTTTAGTCGTTGCACTAACTGACTGGCTAGACGGATACCTTGCCCGGAGGATGGGGCTTGTGACGCGGGTTGGAAAGTTCCTTGACCCGCTTGCTGATAAGCTACTGATAATATCAGCTCTCATAATGCTAATCTCCTTGGACAGGGCTCCTGCTTGGATGGTCACCCTAATCGTTGCTCGTGAGATAGCTGTAACAGGGCTTAGGACAATGGCCTTGGAGGCTGGAGTAGTAATCTCAGCGAGTATCGCTGGTAAGACAAAGACTGTTTTTCAGATTGCTGCAGTTGTCCCGCTTCTAATTCATTACCCCTTCTTTGGTATCGAGTTTCAGTACCTAGGGGAGGCTATTTTGTGGTTGGCCTTTATTTTAACAATCTACTCTGGTGTTGAGTATTTTATCAAGTTTAATAAACACGAGCAGGAAAAAGGAAGCTCATCGGCTGAACCAGATAGTTCAGAGTTGGGTGACGAGATAGAAGATAATGACAACAATGATTAGAGTTGAAAAAAAGGTTCTAATAAATTATTCTGAGATGTTTTTCACCCTGAAGGAGTCAGTTGAATGAAAAAAATATCTATGAAAGCATTTACCCTTGGTCTTTTATTTTTGGTAGCTATTGTCTTTACAGGATGCGTTTCGACAGGAACAATCCATGACGCTGCATTTGCAGGAGATTTAGAAAAAGTCAAAGTGCATCTTGATAAAGGCGTCGATGTGAATTTAAAGACTACTAAGGGTGAGACACCCTTGGTCATTGCTACGTTTAAGGGAATGCCTCTGGTTGCAAAGGCACTCATTGATAACGGTGCAGATGTTAATGCAAAAAGCCAGTATGGTGATACCCCATTAACATGGAGCATAACTAAAGGGATGTTTCAGATTACGAAGTTGCTCATTGAGCGTGGTGCTGATGTGAACACAAAGAATAACAAAGGGACTCCCCCTTTAGTTATTGCTGTCTCTAATAAAAATTATCAGTCTTCGAAGTTACTTATTGAAAAAGGTGCTGATATAAATGCAAAGACAGTGGATAATGATACACCCTTGATCCTTGCTACGTTTAAGGAGATGCATCTGATTGCAAAAATACTCATAGAGAAGGGCGCAAATGTTAATGCAAAAAATAAGAGTGGTTTTACACCCTTGCTCTTTGCTGGGTCTAAGGGGATGCCGAAGGTCGCGAAGCTGCTTCTTGAGAGGGGCGCTGATGTTAATGCAAGGAGTAATGATGGCATGACCCCCTTGATGTATGCTACGTCTGAGGGGATGTCACAGACTGCGAAGTTACTTATTGAAAACGGCGCTGATGTGAATGCAGAAAATAAATTTGGACAGACGGCCTTATTTTATTCTTTGTTCAAAAAAATGTCTCAGGTGTCAAGATTACTCATAGAGAAGGGCGCCGATGTGAATGTAAAGTCAATCAATAATGATACCCCCTTACACTTCGCGGTTTCTATGGGGTTGCCTCAGATTACAAAATTACTCATAGAGAAGGGTGCTGATTTAAACGTAAAAAATATACATGGACAGACGGCCTTAATGAGTGCAGAAAAATTAGGCAATACTCAGATGATATCTCTCTTAAAGAAAGAGAGTGCTAAGAAGAGAAGGGTCGAGGTAGCGTTCTTAAAGAAAAAACAACCATGCTCATTAAAAGAGATGGACTGGATTTACAAAAAAGGGAAGTGTCGAAATAAACTTGCAAATGGCAAGGGCCACGCCGTTCATATTGACGGTAACCTCACCTTTGAGGGGAACTTTAAAAACGGAAAACGTACTAAGGGAGTTATATTGGCTGGAGCAACCCCCATGTATGACGGCCCTATAGTTAAAGGCAAACCAAATGGTGATGGCATTTGCTTTCATGAGGGTGAACCAGAGAGTTGTAAGTACTATAAAGGCAAACGGGTTGACGCACTCTTTAAGCAGAGGATAGAACTTACAAAACATAGAATCGAGCAACAAAAGGCCATGGATGAACAAAACAGAAAGCTCGATGCCAAACTTAAGAAGATAAAGGCGGCCAACACATACCGTGCGCCAGTGGTAGCAGCCGGAGGCGGTAAAGGTAGTGGAGTAGGCGACGCCATAATGGGTAAGGTTTTAGACAAAGGGTTAGACATGCTCTTTGATAAATTGTTTTAAGTGAAAGTTTTAACTTGTTAATTATCGTAGGTAATAACTAAAAAAAGTAGCGGAAAATTGATTTTATTTTATTCTTCTTGAGATTTTTTACTTTCTTTGAAAGATCACCAAGACTTTCTTCCAATAGGGTTTTTTTAAAGTTCTATATCCGAGGGAAGGCCATGAGAATATCAATATCAAAATACCTCTTTTTCTTACAGTTCGTCCTCGTAAGTATCTTGTGTGGTTGCCAAAGCACTTCATTCCACAATGCGATAAAGACTGGAAATCCGGCTGAGATTATCACCTTTCTTGAGCTAGGCACTGATGTGGACGCTACCACAGAGTTTGGTTATACGCCCTTAACCTACAGCGTAAAACACGGCAACCTGCAAGCCGTAAATTTATTAATTGCTAAGGGAGCAGATGTAAACCTAAAGGACGATTACGGCTTCTCTCCTTTAATGTATAGTGCCAAGTATGGCTACCTCCAGATTACTGAGGCCTTAATTGTAAGCGGTGCAGATGTAAATATAAAAAATGAATCTGGTTTTACCCCCTTGCTCTACGTAGCCAAATACGGGTATTTTCAAATATTACAGGTCTTGATTGAGCAGGGTAGTAAGGTAGAAACAACTGACAACTTTGGGTATACACCGCTGATGGCATCCTCTGAGTATGGTTGTTTTCCTTGCGTTGACTTACTACTAAAGTCTGGGGCAAATGTAGATGCAAGGAATAAACCTGGTTTTACCTCTTTGATGTTAGCCTCCCTAAGCGGAAGGGCGCACGTCATAGGGCGGCTCATTCAAGGCGGGGCAATTGTTAATGCAAAGGGCAGGTTTGGTTTTACACCACTTACATATGCCGCAATGGGCGGACATACCTTGACTGCCTCGGTTTTACTTAAGTCAGGGGCAGATGTAAATACCAAGAATGATCATTCATATACGCCTTTAATGTACGCAGTACTCTTTGCAGGAGATAGAGGGGATACCACTACCATAACGCTACTCCTTAATAGTGGTGCTGATCCAAGGCTTGCGAATAACTCGTGCGTTACAGCTAAGGAGATGGCCTACGGCCTTTACAGTGAGAACATCATGAGTGCGATTAATACGGCCTGGAATAGCAAAAAAGCAGACAGATAATTTTTTTAAAAAATTCTTAAGGTTTTAATCTTTAAAGATTTAATATTTACAAAATAAAAAAACAAAAAAAACGGAGGAAGTAGAAAAATGTTTGTGAAAAAATCATTAGGACTCTTTACAATTTTATTAATGACATTATTTTTTTCAGGTTGCACCACAATAAGTACTACAGATAATGCCGCAATGCATGGTACCAGAACTCAATTAATTAATTTATCAAATAGTGGGGTTAATCTTAAGCAAAAAAATGCTAGTGGTTATAGCCCTCTTGCATATGCCGCAATGGGAGGCAATTCAGCAACAGCAAAGTACTTAATAGAAATCGGTGCTGACGTAAATGTTAAAAACAATGCCGGGTACACTCCTTTGATGTTTGCCGCCCTCTATGCCTCAAAAACTGGGCAAACAGGTATCATCAATACACTTCTTGATAATGGTGCAGATCCAAATTTAAGAAATAATTCAGGTAAGACAGCCGCTACCTTATCATATGGTCTTTATAGCTATACCGTAGTTAATGCAATAAATGCCGCCGCACAAAGAAAGGCACTCGCCAAGCAAAGAAAGATAGCTGAAGATAAAAGAAAGGTAGAGGCTGAAAGGCAAAGGGTTTTGGAGCAGAAGAAAAAAGATGAACTCTTGGCATTAATAAAGAAACAACCTTGTGTTCTAAAAGACATGAGCTGGATTTATATTAGCGGTGGTTGCGGAAAAAAATACGCTAATGGTGAGGGGAGTGCAATAAATATCTCACAAAATACAAGTTTTGATGGTAAATTTAAATACGGCAAGATGATCTCAGGAATTACCTACTCTGGATTAAAGAGAAATAATCGCACCTTAATCTTTGATGGTGCGCTTAGGAACGGCACACCAAATGGTGAGGGGATGTGTTTTTATAAGGGTGCGCCAGAAAAATGTGAGTACTATATGGGTAGTAGAGTAGACTTTCTCCATAAGCAAAGAGCTGAGCTTGAGTCTCAGAGGGCGGCCATGAATGAACAAAACAGAAAGATGGACGCCAAACTTAAAGAGATGCAAAAGGTCAACACATACCGCGCACCTACGCCAGTAAGCCGTGGTGGTGGCTCTGCCGCAGGTGACAAGATAATGAATAAGGTTATTGATAAGGGTATTGGAATGCTCTTTGATCAGTTATTTTAAGTAAACAAAACACCGGAGAAAGATATGAAAAAAATATTTCCTAAGGTGGCCTTTCTTTTATTGCCGCTCATTGCTCTTGCTTTTGGAGGTTGCCAAACTATGTCACCGCTTCATAGTGCGGCAACCCAAAAGAACCTGACTCAGATGCATGCCCTGCTTGACGGTGGTGCTGATATTAACAAAAAAGACTCCAGGGGAAATACCCCTTTGAGTTACGTCTCTATGCAAGATAATACAAGTGCCGCAACAGTACTTATAAAGCGCGGGGCTGATGTTAATATTGGTAATAATACAAATATGACCCCTCTTATGTGGGCTACATTTAAATCAAATATAGACCTAACTAGGTTACTAATTGAAAATGGTGCTGACGTTAATGCGGCCGATAAAAATAAGTACTCAGCTCTTATGTGGACTGTTATGGGTGCAGAGCAGTCTGCAATTGGTCAAAGAGTTAGGAGTTCCCCAAAAAATGATGCTGCTAATAGAATTAAGGTACTAGAACTTTTAATTGAGAACGGAGCGAAGATTGAGGGCGCGCACCCCAATTTAAAACCCCAGAAGTATGCAAAAATGACAAAGAGAATGGATATATCCAATTTCTTAGAGGGTGCGGCACAGAGACAAAAGGTGATGAAGAATATGTTTCCTATTCATTTAGCTGCTTACAATGGGGACATTTCAAAGCTTAAGACCTTGCTCCGCAAAGGCAAGCACGTTGACTATCCTGATACAACAGGTAATACCCCTTTAATTTGGGCAGTATCAGCGGGTCACTTAAAGACGGCTGAGTTTCTTATTAAAAACGGGGCTAAGGTAAACCACTTCGGCAAGCATAATCAGACAGCCCTAAAGACTGCGGCTCTTTATGGTCACCTGAAGATAATTGAGATGCTCGTAGCCACCAAAGGTGCAGATCTTGAATTTAAAAATGAGGCCAGTGAGACTGCTCTCTTTGTAGCGGCAAAGGGCGGTTTTCTGGAGGTTATCTCTGTCCTCGTAAAGAAGGGTGCAAAGGTAAACACAATAAACAAAGACGGGGATACGCCACTTATGTTTGTCGCTAGAAAGGGTGATAAGGATACCGTCATTCACCTTGCAAAGAGTGGTGCTAGTCTTATGGGTGCTAATAACAAAGGGCTTAGTGCGCTTAATATGGCAAAGTTAAATAACCATAATTCGATTGCAGAGTACCTAGATAATAGTATAAAAACCGTTGAGATTGCGGCCTTAAAGCAGAAGCAACCCTGCATACTAAAGGATCAGAGTTGGATTTACCTAAGCGGAGATTGCCTTAAAGAACTAGCTAATGGTGAGGGCAGTGCCATAAATATCTCAGAGAATATCAGCTATGATGGGCAATTTAAAGATGGCAATATGACTACTGGAATATCTTACTCTGGGATAAATAAAGGTAACCGCATATTTGTCTTTGACGGTCCGCTTAGGAACGGGACTCCAAATGGTGAGGGGATGTGTTTTTATAAGGGTGCGCCAGAAAAATGTGAGTACTATATGGGTGCAAGGGTGGACTTTCTTCATAAGCAAAGAGCTGAACTTGAGTCTCAGCGTCTTGCTCTTGAGGAACAAAATAGAAAGATGGACGCCAAACTTAAAGAGATACAAAAGGCCAACACGTACCGCGCTCCAACGCCAGCAAGTAGTAGTGGTGGAAGTGCAGGAGGTAGTAAGATAATGGATAAGGTTATTAATAAGGGTATTGGTATGCTCTTTGATCAGTTATTTTAGTGGTTTTTTATTGACACCTGCTAACAAATTTGAGACTATACCTTTTCAATATCAATCGTAATTTTAATTTTGCCCTCGTAGCTCAGCAGGATAGAGCATCGGATTCCTAATCCGTGTGTCGGACGTTCGAGTCGTCTCGAGGGCGCCAGCTTGAAAGAGGCCGTAATCAAAAGAGTTTTTTTATTCTGGATAAACTCGATGGTTTACGGCTTCTTTTTATTTCTCTCTTTTTTCGATACATTCAACTTACCTTAAGCATTGTGAGTATTGACTAATCTTCATGAAATGATATAATATAAGAAATAGAGAAACAACCCCTTTGCTCAGAGCAAACTCAGGGAAACTTGAGGACGCAGAGTTACGAAGCTTAAAGAGATAAAAAAAATCTTTTTATGTTGGTCGAACCGCCAAAGATAAACATCCTTGGGCGGTTTTTTTATTTAATAAACCTTTAGGGGGAAAACTAATGAGTATACCAATGAGAACATTCATGCCAAATGAGCTAAATCTGGTCGAGAAGACTCTTGTAAACGGCATCATGGCCGCCAGAGATGGGCGTTATCTTGACGCACTTACAATCTTTGAAGCCAACATAAGCAGAAATGTAGATATGTCAAACAATCCTTTAGCAATGTCTTACTACGGACTTTGCATGGGGATAATCAAGAAAAAATACGCCGACGGCGCTGCAATTTGCCTAAAGGCCTTAAAGAGAAATACTCAGAGTCCAGAGGCTTATCTAAATATCTCCAAGATTCTTCTTCTTCAGGGGCAAAAAACCTTGGCAGTGAAGGCTCTAAAAAAAGGACTTTCTTTTAACAAAACCCATCCAGCTCTTTGTAAGGAAATCAGCAGGCTTGGTCTTAGAAAAAGACCTGTTCTTTCTGCACTTGGTCGTTCCAATCCAATAAATGTCTTACTCGGAAAAGTAAGGGCGGCGATAGCTTAGATTATCTAAAGTTTTTTTTCAATATTCAATAAAAAATCCTTGTCTTACAGTGGTTTAATCAAAATAACCACTTTTTTTATCGCCTCGCTATGTGTCGCATAATGGATATTATGTTAAATTTTAGAATAAATACCAAGTTAGTGTTTATTCTTGGTTTTAGCTATCCCCTTGGGTGAAATTTGTTATGAAGTTTTCGAAGTCTTTCTTTTGTGACGTGAGTATAAATCTGCGTTGCAGAAATATCAGCGTGACCAAGCATCTCTTGAACTGCTCGAAGGTCTGCTCCTCGCTCTAAAAGATGGGTTGCAAAACTGTGACGAAGAATGTGCGGCTTAACCTTGGCTCTATTAATTTTGGCTTTGACCGCATATTTTTTTAGAATATGCCAAAAATTTTGCCTAGTCATGGACTTACCCCTTGAGGTTAAAAAAAGCTCCATTGAGTTAACTGAACCTTGAAACGCCTCCCTGCTCTCCTCCATGTACCTGACAACCCAAACCATAGCCTCCTCTCCAAAAGGCACTATACGCTCTTTTGAGCCTTTACCGAGTGTTTTTAAGCAACCCGTCTGAAGATTCAAATCATTTAATTTAAGCGAGGTTAGCTCTGAAACCCTAAGGCCCGTAGCATACATTACCTCAATCATGGCTCTGTCACGCAGACCATTTCTGGTGGAAACATCTGGAGCGTAAATTAAATCCAAGACCTCAGCGGTGCTTAAAAATTCAGGGAGACGTTTCTCAAGTTTTGGAATCTCAATTAGGGCAGTCGGCAGAGTCGATATAAGATCTCTCTTTAAGAGGCTTCGATAAAATCCTCTAACAACAACAAGGTGTCTTGCCATGGTACGCGTGCTGAGGCTGGTTTTTTTCAGGAAAGCGAGAAATTTTCTAATCTCATCTGGTGTGACACTGATTAGGGTTGAGCCTATTTGCGTGATAAATTTATTAAATTTATTTAGATCTCGCTCGTAGGATTCGCAGGTATTCTTTGAAAGCCCTTTCTCAGTGATAATAGAATTAATGTACTCTACTACGAGTTGAGCCCTATCAATTTGTTTTTTCATTCTCTTCAGCTTCACCTTCAATGATATTTGAAAGGCGTAACTTTAAGGAATCAAGTCGCTCTTCAAAGAAAACTTTTTGACCAAAGATATCACTGATATAAAATATGTCTGCTGCCTCGTCGCCTTTGGTTGATATCTTTGCAAGATGAATATAAAAACCCGCCTCTGTTAGAGAAGAGCTAATGTCATAAAGCAGGCCAAGTTTATCTGGCGCGTGAATCTCTAGGACGGTGAAATCTATGGAGACTTCATTATCAATTAAGATGCGAGTTGGAACTTTTGGTTTTGGTTTATTATCAAGGATTGAAGGCTTAAGTGAGCGTACTAGTTTTTCTACCCTTACCTTTGAAGTGATTACGTCCTCTAAATCTGAGGCAACTTTTTTAATTTTTCGCTCAGATGTGACAAGTTTTCCATAAATATTTTCAACCTGGAGCACGTCAATGGTTATCCCATTTTTTAGAGTATTTATCTGCGCACCAAGAATGTTAATTGAATTTGCTGTTAGCACACCGCATATCATCGCAAAGAGACCGTGAGTATCTGAGGTACATATTACGAGTTCAGTATACCCTCGCTCTACAACTTGTGTGGTCTCTATGACTAGAACATTATTTTTTAGTTTTGAAAAAATTCTTGTGTGTTCATAAATTTTCTCTACTTCTGTATTTAGATAATACCTAGCTGGGAGTGAATCAAAGAAATCATTTATTATTACTGGAGTAATCTCTTCCTTTAAATCTTCAAAGATATTTTTCCTTATTATTTTTACTCTCTCAGTTGTATCTTCAATATTAAAGTGTCCTCGCTCAAGAACCCCTGCGGCTTTAAAATATAATTCCTCAAATAGGGATTTTTTCCAGTCAGTCCAAACGTCTGGGCCAACGGCACGCACATCAGCAAAGGTCAGGATAAAAAGATGATCAAGATGTTTTTTAGAACCAACTTTTTTTGCAAATTCTATAATTAATTTTTCATCATGCAGGTCTCTATACTGAGCGGTATCAGCAAGGATTAAATGTTCACGTACAAGAAAGGTAACCATCTCTTCGCCTTCTTTTGAAAGTCCAAGACGCCTTGCAATATCAGGTATAAGTTTTGACCCTCGAAGTGCATGCCCTTTTCCAAGTGCTTTACCAACGTCATGGAAAAGTACACCGAGCCTTAGCGGGGCAAGATCCTTTATAGAAGAAATTATCTCATAAAGTAGCGGGAACTCTTCACGGTATTCGCTTGCCAGTCTATCAACTTCACGAAGAGCAAAAAGTGTGTGGGCATCAACTGTGTATACGTGATAGCGGTCATGCTGAACCTTACAGCGAATCGCCGCATACTCTGGGAGATATTTTCCAAGAAGACGAACCTCATCAATCTTTGACATTGTTCTGTAAATCTTTGGGGCTCGAAGAATTTTAAGAAACGACTCTGCACTTTTTTTTGATTCACGAAACTTGTCTGTATTACCCTCAAGCGCATTAAGGACAAGATCCATCGTGAGATCATCTAAATCAATTTCATATTCAGTGAAAAGCGTAAAGGCCTCCATCGCAAGGAAAGGGGAATCTTCAAAAATATTTTCATCACTCACTGATAATTTTCCCTCAGAGATTAGAAAACCACCTTCAAGTTCCTTAACTTTTCGCCCCTTCAAGGGGGTATCAACATGAAGCGTCCTACTTATTATTAAAGCAGATAGTCGCCTTACGATATAAGCGTTTCTGTAATACTCTTGCATGAATAATTCAACGGCAAGTCCGCGTTCTGATTCTTTAAAACCAAATAAAAAAGCAATCCTTTCTTGTTCCTCAAAGGTTAATTGATCATTTTTTTTCTTACTATTAAAATGTAGTTCATTTCTAATTCTATGGAGAAAGTCAACAGCACCTGATAGTTTTATTTGTTTTGCTTTTGAGATTATATTTGATTTCAAGGGATCTACATCTTGCCCGAACTTGAGCTTAGTTACCCAAAGAGCGAGGTGAAAATCACGTAGTCCCCCCTCGCCTTCTTTTACATTTGGCTCTAAAATATAGACAGTCCCACCGTATTTTTCGTGACGAAGAGAGTTCTCAATAAGTTTATCCTTAATAAATTTTGCGTGTGCTTTTTTTGCAAATATTTTTTTCTCAAGAGTACTCGTAAGTTTTCTGTAAAGCTTCTCGTCTCCAGTAAGTAGACGGGTATCAAGGAGAGCTGTCATTGTTTTAAGATCTGAGCGAGCGATACTAAGAGAGTCAGCAATATTCCTAATTGAAAAACCAACATCAAGGCCAGAGTCCCAGAGAATGTAGAGTATTTTTTTTGTAAATTCTTCAAGATCGGTCGACAATCTTCCCTCATACAAGAGCATCAAGTCTAGGTCGGAGCGAACATTTAATTTGCCCCGTCCGTAACCACCAAGGGATATTAGAGATGTTTTTTTTATACAGGAAATGTTTTTTGAAATTATAGAGTAGAGCAAGATAAGAAGATCGTCAATTGTTTTGGTATGCTTGAAGGTAATCTCTAAACCAGCCTTTGACCTAAGGTGAACTTCACGTAGCTCAGTTTCAGATTCAAATAAGTACTCTTTAACAACTGTGGTTAAAGACGTGCTTGAGTTATCAGCATTTTTTAGTGCTTTTTCTAATTCATTTTTATCCATAACAAGTAACTAAGAAAGTTACAATCCCTCACCTTTGTCGTAACTAATTATCGCCTGAGCTATGGCCTCAGCAATGTCATCAATATATTTATTTGTCCGAAGTCTTTTCTCTGACTTAGGGTTGCTGATAAAAGAGGTCTCTACAAGGACGCTTGGCATATTGGATTTAACGAGTACATAAAAAAGTGCCTCTTTAACTCCGTTGCTTTTTATCCCGGAGTATTTTTTTGAGAGCCTCTTTGCAAGTCTATCCTGAATAAGATTTGCAACTCTAATGGAACCATTACGGTTTGTTGTATTCATCATACTGCTAAGTATGCTTTGTAGGATATCGCTGCTTTTACTAATCTCTTCTATGGTAGAAAAATTTTCTCTGGCAGAGACCCGAAGCGCTTCCTTATCTTTTGCTTTTCCAAGGTAGTAGGTCTCAACCCCTGAGGCCTTTCTATTTGGACTTGCATTGACGTGGATTGAAACAAAGAGATCTGCATCCTTACTATTTGCAATTGCAGTTCTTTCATCAAGCGGGATAAAAACGTCTTTTGTTCTTGTTAAGATTATTTTTGCTTTAAGTTTTTTTGAGAGTTTTTTCTTAACTTTTTTTGCAATCTTAAGGGTTACGTCCTTCTCAAAAAGTTTGCGTTTTCCTACAGCACCAGGATCCTTACCACCGTGCCCTGGGTCTAAGACAATTATATTTAAACCACTTGAAGAGGATTTTATAGCTTTTGCTTTTTGATCAATTATTTTTTTAGCTTTTTCTTTTTTTTCTTTTACCTTTTCTGGAGTTTTTATTTCAACCTTTGAAGTGGAGGTTTTCTTGCCAGTCCCTGTAACGTCAATAACAATTCTAAATGGGTTTGTTAGAGGAAATACTGTAAAATCCTCAAGAGTTTCAATATCGAGAACAACACGAACAGTACTTGTATCAAATTGTCCAGTACGAATATTCTTTAGTAAACCGTCATTTACAGGGATTGCCCTTGAGACCCCCTCACCGATAAACGCACCTTTGATATCAACATAAAGGCGACGAGGTTTATTCATTGAGGTGTCTTTATTTAAAAGTTTGTATTTAAATTCTGCTTTTTCTTTAAGGTCTAAAACAACGCGAGTGTAATTTGGCCCAGAACGATGCCTTATATCTTTAAGCTCAATTTTCCCACTTTTTCCGTCAACAATGCTTGCCGGAGTTATAAAGAACCCTGCAATTACTAGAAGGACTACACGAAAGATAAGAGAATTTAGAAAAGTTCTTTTTGTGGTAATAATATCAAGAAGAGAAGTAAACAATTTATAGTTCCTCTGAAAGTTTTTTTATTTTATTTAAAACCATTAGTGCTTCTATCGGTGTCATTTCGTCTGGGTTAATATTTTTAAGTTCTTTACGTAGTGGCTCAAGTTTTTCTAAATTTTCAGAGCCACCTCCAAGCAGATGTGGCAAATTCAATTGAGGTGTTTTATCACCAACTCCAGATTTGTGTTTGGCTAATACCGGCTCCCCTGTTGCAGAGAACTCACCGTCCTCTAGATTCTTAAGTATCTCATCAGCACGGTTAATTACAGGATCGGGGATTCCAGCTAGTTTTGCAACTTGAATTCCGTAGCTCCTGCTTGCTCCACCGGGAGCAACTTTTCTAAGAAAGTGGACTTTCCCATCCCACTCTTTGACCATCATATTATAGTTTTTGACTCCTGTCTTTGTCAAGGTTATGTCAGTTAATTCGTGGTAATGAGTTGCAAAAAGGGTTCTAGAGCGAAGCCTCGCACTGTCGTGAATGAATTCAGTTACAGCCCAAGCAATGCTTAGGCCGTCAAAGGTCGAGGTGCCGCGACCAATCTCATCAAGAATAAGAAGGCTTCTCTCTGTTGCATTATTTAAAATATTAGCGGTCTCATTCATCTCAACCATAAAAGTACTCTGCCCTTTTGATATATCATCTGAGGCACCAACGCGAGAGAATATTCTATCGACTACTCCGATGGTTGCATTTTTTGCAGGAACAAAAGAACCTATCTGAGCCATGAGAACGATTAGTGCGGCCTGGCGAATGAAGGTGGATTTTCCAGCCATATTCGGGCCAGTTAAAATAATTATAAGGTGATCTTTTTTATCTAAGGTAATATCGTTTGGAACAAACTCGTCCTCAATAGTGCTTTCAATTACTGGGTGACGCCCTTCAATAATATTTATTGACTCGCCGTCATTAACAATTGGCTTGACGTATCCTCGCCCCTCACTGACAGTGGCTAGAGATATCAGCACATCAAGGAGAGCGATAGACCTTGCTGTCATTTGTACGCGTTCAATATAGAGAAGTGCATCCTCACGAAGACGCGAAAAAATCTCTGCTTCAAGTGCCTTTGACTTTTCTTCTGCACCAAGAATTTTTGTCTCCCATTCCTTTAGCTCAGGGGTTATAAATCTTTCAGAATTAACGAGCGTTTGTTTTCCAATATAGTGCATCGGGACTTTTGAGCAGTGCGCTTTTGTAACCTCTATATAAAAACCAAAGACTCTATTGAAGCCAACCTTAAGAGAATTTATTCCTGTCTCCTCACGTTCTTTGGTCTCCAAGCGTGCGATAAATTCCTTTCCTCCGTCACCGATATCTCTAAGCTCATCGAGTGCAGGAGAAAAACCCTCACGAATAAAACCACCGTCCCTGATATGTATTGGTGCTGAGTCCTTTAAAGTACTTTCAATTAAAGAGGTTAGATCCTCTAGCGGGTCAAGCACATCAGTTTCGTCTTTAATAAGTTTGGAGGAAAAAAGAGAGGCACTTTGAATTAAATTTGGAATATTTTTTAGTGAATTTTTAAGCGAGATCATATCACGAGGCATAGCTGAGCCTATGGCAACCCTGCTTATGAGTCTCTCAAGATCGTAAATATCTGAGAGAATTACAGAGGTCTTCAAACGCTCCTCTCTTTTATCGATGAACTCTTCAACGGATTGAAGGCGAAGATTAATCTCACTACTAATAATTAAAGGACGATTTACCCAAGTAGTAAGAAGTCTTGTTCCCATTGGAGTTTTTGTGCGGTCAAGAAGATCAAGGAGTGTCCCCTCCTTTGTAAGTGTTCGTGCGTTTTGAATTAATTCAAGATTTTTTTGAGTAGAACTATCAAGAACCATATGATCGTCAGGATGATAAGGGATGCACTTCGTGATGTGCTTTAAATCCGCTCTATTTGTCTCTGTAATATAGCGAAGGATTGCACCAGCGGCCTTAACTCCTGCATTAGAATCACCACAACCGAAACCATCAAGTGAGTTTATTCCAAAATGCGTTTTTAAAAAATCTTCAGATCTTGAAAAATCAAAATCAAAAGAAGGGAGTACTGTAATATTTTTTTTATTTATTCCAATATTAAAAAGGCTAGGTATTTTTTTCTCATCCTCGTCACTTAATAAAAGTTCAGAAGGCCTAATGGTTTTTATCTCATTTAAGGTTGCCTCTTCACTATCAAGTTCTGTTAATTTAAACTCACCAGTTGATACGTCCATGTATGCAAAGCCGCATTTTTTTTTATCCCAAATCACAGCACCAATAAAATTATTATCAGTTGATGATAGGAATTCGTCTTCAGTTAGGTTGCCTAGAGTGATAATCTTTGCAACCTCCCTTTGGATAAGTGCTGTTGGATTTGTTGAGTCCTTAATCTGCTCACAGAGAGCAACTTTGTATCCAGCATTAACTAGTTTTGAAATATAATTAGTTGCGGCGTGAAAAGGAATTCCACACATTGGAATTTTTTTTGCTTTATCCCTAGATGTAAGAGCAATATTTAAAATCCTTGAAGAGAGCTTGGCGTCTTCAAAGAACATCTCATAGAAATCACCCATTCGAAAAAATACAATAGCATCCTTATGACGCTCTTTTATCTCTAGGTACTGTCTCATTGCTGGTGTTAAGTTACTCATATTTTTTTTTATACCATCCAGTTATGAAGTTCAAAATCCTTACCCGGTACTTCCACTAAAATCTCCCCTGTTTCTGGCCAACGGGTTGATGTAGATTTTTTATCATTGCTACTATTAACTTCAACAAAAAAACGAACCTCATCACCTTCCAAGAGACCAAGCCTGAAAAAATCCAGGCCAATTTCTATTACACTACCAAGAGCAAGGTTGTTTATTTTTTCTTTTTTCTGAGGGGTCTTATCTTTCTTATTTAAGATTACAAAATCACCCTTAATGTTTTTATCTTTAATAGTTACTTTTGCTTTCGACGGTATTGGTTTAATAATATTAATAGTTAGGTCTAACTCGTCTATAAAGGGTAGAAAATTTTTAGAAAAATCTAGTCTGAAAAAAAGTGAGCTCAGGTTAAAGCCATAAATAATTCTTTCTATAAGAGGTAAGACCTCGTCTGTCTCTAGAGTTGAGACTTTGTGCATTGCTCCACCCTGAGCGTGTGTTGTAACTGGCAAAGCATAGAGCCATTCAAAATAACTAGTTACTTCACCATCAAAGACGGGGTTTATAAATGCAAATGGGATTTTTTTATCTATGTGAGTTTCTTTAATCCGAAGAATTGGTGAGTTTAGAGCAATTGGTTTTTCTTTACCAATTAGTTCGTATATTTTTTTTAAATGGCCTCTAAGTAATAAATCAAACTCAAGGCTCGTAGCAGTAATGTGATCGTCACCGTACCACCAAAACCAATCGCTCCCCTCAGCTGTATATAGTCTTCTCCATGCTTCTTGAATTTTTTTTATATTTTTTTTTGTTGTTGCCTCATATTCAAGAATACTTTTTCGTGCTTCTGCAATTAAATCCCACGCATTATTTTCCTCTTTACCTCCAATCCAAATACCAAAATTATGATTTATCCAAGAACCAGAGAAAATTTTATCAATTTTTTTAAGTGGTGGTGCGTCCTTTAAAAACTCACTAACGGTGACGCAATCAAAACGAGTATCTTCACTTAGGCGAGAATAAAGAGTATTTAAAAATTCATGACCATCGTCTTTAAAAGTCTCCCACACGTTTTCACCGTCAAGGATAATACTGACGAGGTGTTCACTTGGTTTTTTTAATTTGTCCCGAATCTTTGACAACCGAGATAAAAAATCATCTACTGCTTTTTGAGCGTCCCAGCTGGCATACTCAAAACCAATTAAATCGCTAAGGAGGTGATCTCTAAAAATAATATTTATTTTTTTCTCACCGAAAACAATCTCATACGGCTCGTAGAGACAAGTATCTATACAGTTACCGTCGCTATCACGTTTAAAGGAACGACCAATAGATTTCGAAAGTATTTCCTCATCAGTTGCAACCCACTGAATCCCCTCACCTGCGATGAGCGAGAGCGAATTAGGACTAACAGAACCCTCTGAGGGCCAAAGCCCTTTTGGCCGAAGACCAAAAGTTTCTTCGTGAAGTTTAAGTCCCATCTGTAACTGAGTAAGAGCGTCATCTGAAAACTCAAGCCTATTTTTTGGAAGAGTAACAGAGGCATCCCCCTCTTTTGCAGAATAACTATCACAAAGTAGGGGCATTATCGGGTGAAAATATGGAGAAGTTGTAAGCTCCACAGTCCCTCTCTCAGAAAGTTCCCTGTACTTTGGTAGTATTTTTTTTGTTATCTCAAGTTGCTTTTTTAGTACAAGGATTTTTTCTTCTTTTGTAAAACCACGTTCTTTTTTTAATAAAAAAAGAAGTTCTTTATCCTTGTCACGAATTGAAGGGTCAATCCATGCGAGGTTAAAGAGAAGCTGTAAGTCTTGGTAGTCGTCATCTAAAAAAAATCTAACAGTCTCTTTTAAGTCTAGAGGATTATTTGAAAGCCCTCTTTTTTTTAAGAGCTCCCAGTACCGAGGAAGAGGCTTAATCATATTATCTATGTTTGCTTGAAAAAAATAGGTGAGAAGGAAAAGCTTTTCATCCTTTGTCATCACCTCTGGGTCTTTTAAGGAGAGCTCTCGGTAGCGGTCTTTGAAATTCCCAGAAGAGTAGTCATTTATTTGTTCGATGAGAGACGGAACCAGATTGAAGGTTTGGTGGATTAGAGGATAATCATCAAGTATCGCAATCATGTCATAGTAATCTTTGGTTGCGTGGAGAAGGGTCCAAGGCAAGATGTATTCCTCAGTCAGCGGATCTTTGTAGACCGGCTGATGCATGTGCCAAAGAAAAGCTATCTTTAAGGAATCTTCCATTTTTCAAACTTAAAATTAAGGAGCTAGAATATTTAATTTTCCTTTAGAGGTAATAAAACTTAGCACGCCGCCGTGAGTTACAGCTCGTCCAAGAAATGGCTCGTCAATCTTTAAGCTCCAAGCAAGTGAGCCGTCCTTTATATTAAATGCATGTACTTCGCCCTTAAACTTTGTAAAAATATCCATCCCTTTTATTTTATCTTCCCTGTTTATAAAAACTACTGCGTCTTTGTCAGAGACAAGCAAGGAGCTGACTTTGATAGTTGCTTTTTCGTCCTTATTAATTATAGAACTCCAAAGTTCTTTGCCTGTTTTTTTATTAACCAGATATAACTTCTCACTCGTTGCGATTATTAATTTATCTCCGAGTAGACTAAAGTCAATAATACTATTTGGTTTAGAGAAAGTTCTAACCTCTTTTCCGCTTGCGGCTTCAAAGGACTTTAAAAAACCTGCGTCGTCTATTAGGTAGAGCAACTCAGCCTCAGAATCAAGGACAGGGGTTCTTCGCCTGTGATTTGTATCAATTGGTCTTTTTAGAATTTGATTTTTCCACTCTCTTGCACCGCTCTTTACATTGAGACTAAGAAGCGTACCATCTGAGAAAACATAATAAAGTGAATCACCCGAAAGAAGAAGCGAAGAGTTACTTTTCAGTAGTGAAGTTTTTAAGGAGGAATTTTTGTAAGACCAAATCTTTTTTCCTGTCTTTTTTTGAAGGTCGTAGATTCTTCCGTCTGTTGAGGCAACGTAAATATTTTTTTCAGCAATCAGAGGGGCGGAGATAACCTCAGAGAGAGTTTGAAAACTCCAAAGCTCTTTGCCTGTTTTTTTCTCTAAGCAATACAGGACTCCCCTGCTTGAGCCAACCAAGACAATCTTCTCTGAGAGGGTCGGAGCACCATTAATTACCGACCTTGCTTTGAAGCTCCAAAGTTTCTCGCCAGTTGAAATTTTAGTAGCACTAAATTTGTTCGTTCCGAGGCTTGTGTATAAAACGCCCTTCTCAATAATTGGCGTTGCATTTATCTCTTCTGGAGCATTAAAAAAAGGTGCAAGATTATACTCACTTCTAATGGTTGGCGCTTTTTGAAAAATTACCGTAGATTTATTTGTTCTTTTATTATCACCAAGATAGGTACTCCAGCTTGGCCCTTCCTTTATGGTAATGACCTGTGAGCAAGATGATAGGCATAGAGATAGAATAATTAGAGCTGATTTAGTGAAAAGTTTTTTTGAGTAACCTTGAAGCATTTTCCCTCATTTCTTCGTATTTATTATTAGTTATACCTGCGCCGAGAACTATTTTTTTTGCAAGCTCTGGGGTTAGTAAATCACTTGGTGCGTGAGCATCACTATTTAGGATTAGACCAACACCTGTTTTTTCTGCAATTTTAGCAACGTGTCCGTTTGTATAGTTGTGACCAGAGCGAGCTGTTATTTCAAATAAAACAGAGTTCTCTTTAGCAACTCTTGCACACTCTTCAGTTACAAGCCCGGGATGAGCAAGGATATCAACGCCGGCAGAAACAGCCGCCATATTTGTTCCCTCGGCAACGGGCTCAACAATTGACTCACCATGACAAACTACGATTTGAGCCCCAAGGGAGCGGGCAATTTTTACGAGAGAGCCTATGCGTGCAGGCTGAACATGCGTAAGCTCGACGCCTGCAAGGATGCGAAGCCCGTTGTCATTTGGAAACTCACTCGTAAAGTTGAGTAATTTTTCAATCACACTCTCTATATTTGACGAATCAACGTGGTCTGTTATGGCAAGCCCTGAGTAGCCAGCGTCCTTGGCTCTTGCGGCCAGTTCCGAAGGCACGAGAACACCGTCAGACAAAAGTGTATGGGTATGAAGATCTATAATTGACATTTTTTTTAGATGAAGAAATTTAAATATCCGGTGTCTTAATCTTTGGCCCTTTAAAGACAGTAATCTTATCTAGCAAAAGCTTTATCGTATCAGGTGCGCTAATTTTATTTTCCCCGTCAAGGTTAAATATTGCTTCGTCCTCATTGATACTTAGAATCCTACTATCATCAACACTTGGAGACTCACCCTTATGCACGTAAACAACTGGAACTTTTCTTCGCCTTAAGACCTCGTCCCTTAGATGTGCAACATCTTCAAGGGCACCTCGCTTGAGATCCTTCAAACCGAGAGCTCGACTGCTACCCTCATTAGAGGTTGGAAGATTTCCATCTTCAGAGATTAAGACTGAACCACCAACATTCATCTCTGCCCCGGCTTCGCTCCACTCATCACTCTCATCAGATTTTTTATCACCTACACCCCACTCTGGTTTTTCACCTTCTACTTCAACACCATCATCCTCTTGGTTGCCACCACCTTCAGGGTCTTGCTCCTCTTCATGAATGTCATCCAGAGTGAGCTCAAGGGCGGCTCCTGTGGCCTGATCCCAGAGTAAGACAATCCCTATTAGGTTTGAGGAAAGTGCCGTTATAAGTGGCGTTAACTCAACTGCCGTTGGGACGTAGAAAATTGCAATATCCATATCCCCGTAAAGCGAGAGCCGACACATCTCGCCGAGTTGTGCAAGCCCACTATTTTTAACTGTAAAATCCGGTAACTCCGAACATTCATGGATAAAATTCTCAATCAAACTATCTTTTGTAGAGACCAAGAATATCTTTCCTGCATCGATATTACGCATGTCGTGCCAATTATCAAGTGCACTCTCTTTTACTTTTATGGCCTCAATTGCAGTTATAAAATCAGCGTAGTTTATCTCGCTTTGGACATCCTCTGTTACCTCTAAAATCTTTTTATCAATAAGCCCCCTGATTGCCTCGTAGGTATCAAGGTCTGTTGAATGACACCTGTCAACAAGCTCACCAACTCGCGGGTGGTAATCTAGGAGTGTTATTATTTCATAAATAAGAGGTTTTAGCCCTTTGGGTAGGGAGGACTGTTCAACCGTTAGCTTTAGATGCTTATCCACATGTGGAAAACGCCTCTTGCCTTTTTCAAACTCATCCAGCTGACGCATACCCTCCATAAGGAGATTCCCGGTTGGAGTATCAATTTTTTGAGGAATAGTTACCGTACTTTGAGTAAATTCAAAGTCTCCGTCTGGCCAAGTGAATATTCTATAGAGTGCTTTTTCACTCTCAATCTCACCTATAAAGGCATTAAAGACTTGTCCGCCTTTCATAACAATTGTTGCTTTGTCCTCACCTGAGATAATATTAAGTTTACCTTCTTTTTGATTAAAGTGGAGCATCTGTAGAATATCAACAAGGGAGACCTGAGAGAGTTGCCCTGATATTTCTTTCTTTGACTCTATTGTCTCACCACCACCAGAGAATAAAAGAGAGCGACGGATATTTGCATAAAGCTCCTCCAAGTTAAAGGGGCGAGTTAAGAACCTGTCGGCCTCAACCTTAAAGCCGTAAATGTCCTTGGCAGTCTCGGAGAAAAGAATAAAAGGAATCTTTTCAGTTGAGGCGTTTCCGCGAAGTGCTTTAAGGAGGGCTTGCCCGTCAGTGCCATCAAGCTCAAGGTCAGCTAGAATCATTGATGGAATTTTCTCAAGCGAGAGCTCCATGGCCTCTGTGCCGTCTTTTGCAATAAGCGTCTTTAACCCTCTGGTTGATAAAAACTTTGATATCTTTTCAGTATCATCAGGGTCGTTAAAGGCTAGTACTATTAATTGTTCTTCCTGCATTAGAGTTGCTCCTGCAAGTGAAAGTCTCTTTGAAGTTTTGTAATTAAACCCTCAACAACATACGGGTCAGAGGTATGAAAACACATGAGTGATCCGCCCCAGGCCTCTTTTGTGATCATGGCGTAGGCTGAATCCTCACTTAAGAAAAACATAAAGCTACCAACTGATAACCTATCATCACTCAGGGCAATTGTAGTTGCATTTTTAAAATCAAAATCAGGTTGAGCGCCCTCGCCTACAATAAATATCTTTGTCTCGGTTCTCTTCTTTAACTCTGTTAGTGATTTTTTAAATGGGAGTTCGTCCGTTATATTTTTTGTACCAAAGTAAAGAATGCCACGTTTTTTTGGCGTCCTCTCAATCTCATTTATGATGACTTCATTTATTCTCTTTAAAAAAGATTCGTGAATATTTGCGTGCTGACCAACATCAAAACTTGCGAAGTCCAAGCCATCAAGACCACCTTCGGTAACCTTGGCAATGACCTCCCAGAAGAGCTTATTCTTAAGGCCCATATTTTCCCACGGAGATAACTGAACCGCTGACATCCTCTCTCTTGCGACTTTAACAAGGCCCTCAAAACTATCAGCGTCTTTTAGAAAGGTTGCCTGAGTGACAAGGACAGATGCAAAGGGAGCACCCCTTGAGGTGAATGGCTCAAGAGCTCTTGTTATTTTTTTTACAGTAATGAGGGAGCCAAAGTAATCGGTCTGCGGGAGGATTACAACAAGCCTTTCATCATCTAAAAGCCCTGGAACATCATAATTCCTAAGTGCATCAACAATATTTGGAGCAACGGTGCGGAAGAAATCTTCGACGCGTTTTTTTTCTGGAGAGTTTTCCCCATTATCAAATGAAACAACATGGATTAGGATTATTGAATACGCAGAGCCATACCTTGCACTCCTGGCACTCTCTAAAGCACCAAACTTGGAGACAAAAAAGGAATCAAAGAAACGAGTATCAAAAAGCAATTTAGAGTCTTCTGTCATTTTATAATGTTTTATTTTTTTTAAGGTAGTAAATTTGTTAAAAAAATTTGCGACCTTATTTTTATAATTTATTTTTTTAAATTTAGAAGTTTAAAGATTTTCTACATCTTATACTTTCCAAAGTCCTCTGGCGAGAAGTCATCAAGCTTGCTTGTAAAATCTGCATTTGAGACGCCTTTACTATCAAGCCCTTTGGGCAGTTCAATCTCTTTACTCTTTTCAAGTACAAGAGAGTCTACGAAAATCTGAGTCTTTGCACGAAGAGCAAGTGCGATTGCATCACTTGGCCTTGCATCAACGGTGAAGGTCTCAGAGCCATCACTCATAAATATCTTAGCATAGTACACACTCTCTACTAAGTCTGTAAGCTCCACTCGCTCTACCTTTACCTCCATTTTTTTTAGGATGTTATGGAGAAGGTCATGGGTCATTGGTCTTGAGAATTCCATCTTCTCAAGCTCGGAGGCAATTGCACTTGCCTCCATAATTCCAATCCAGATTGGAAGCGTATTCTTCTCTTCCTTATCTTTTAAGATTATAATTGGAGCATTTGTAAAAGGATCAATTGTAAGTCCAACAACGTTCATCTTAATTAACATGGCTGGCTCCTTTCAACGGCTTTTCCTCTAAGTGAGTTTTTACATGCCTCGGTAACGAGAATTCCCTTAAAAACGCCTGCTTCAAAAAAAGTTGCGTCACTTGGTTTTGGAAAATTTATAACCCTATTGCACTCTGTCCTACCTGATAAAAACTCAGAGCTGACCTTGCTTCTGCCCTCAATTAAGACCTCTACGACTGAGCCAACAAGGGCATGGTTTTTCTCTGCTGTTATCTCTTTCTGTAAACTTTGAAGTCTCTCTAGTCTTTCCTTTTTAACATCCTCTGGCACTTGATCTGCAAATTCTGTAGCCTTTGTACCTGGCCTTTGTGAGTACTTAAATGAAAAGACTGATTCAAAAGACGCCTCTTTTACAATGGATAGGGTCTTAGAAAAATCTTCTTCTGTCTCACCTGGAAAACCAACTATAATATCCGAGGTGAGGGATAAATCTGGGTACAAGGTGCGAAGTTTATTAATCGTAGTCATATACTCTTTGCTCTTGTATCCCCTGCCCATGGCCTCTAGAACTTTGTCAGAGCCAGACTGAAGGGGCAGGTGCAAATGTCTTGCAAGTTTATCCTCAGAGCCAAAGAGCATTATAAGTTCATCAGAGATGTCCTTTGGGTGTGAGGTTACAAAACGCACCCTACCAATGCCACGAACATTACATATTTTTTTTAAAAGTTCTGTAAATGAAATTTTTTCACTAATTTTATTAATCCCCGCATAGGAATTAACATTTTGACCAAGTAGCATTAATTCTTTTATCCCTTTTTTAGCTAGCCCCTCTACGTCGCCAAGTATTGACTCCGGGCTTCGGCTCTCTTCACTGCCACGAACGTAAGGGACAATACAGTAGGTGCAATAATTATCACAACCACGCATGATGCTAAGTGTTGCCTTTACAACCCCTTTTGAATTGGTAAAGCCTTCAATTAGGGTAGAATTAAATTCCTCGTCATCTTCTATTGGTGCTTGCCCTGTAAATGTTCGGCGTATTTTTGTTCTTTTATAGTCCTCAATAATTGACTGTAATTTGTGTATATTTTTTGTACCTATAATTAGGTCTACAAATTGGAGTCGTTTTAAAAGATTACTTGCAACTTGTTCGGCTACACATCCGCAGATTCCAATTACTAGCTCTGGATTATTTTTTTTAAAAGCCTTATATCTACCAATAGTGCTGTAGAGCTTGTGCTCAGCCTTATCCCTTACACTACAGGTATTTATTAATATCAGGTCAGCCTCAACTGCAGTTTCTACCGTAACGTAGCCAGCGTTCCCTAAAGAGAGTAAGATTTTCTCTGTATCATTGGCATTCATTTGACAACCAAAGGTCTCAATAAAAAGGTTCTTCTTTGAATCCATTTAGTATTTTACGCCTTTAAAACTAATTAAGTCAAGTTGAAGTAAGGTGTTTTTTATGCTACTACAAAATATAATTTTAAAGAACTGAATCTTTTATTGGGGCGAGAACGTGGAGATGGATTTTGAATTTATTGAGTATAAATAGAGTATAGCATGAGAAGAATTACAAGAATACCAGTTTAAAGAAATAACTTAGGTTACCTGGCAAACCTGTCGTGCTCTTTTTTCTTAACCTTGGATGCCCAAGGGCTAGCATCTGGATGTTTTGCAGATATTTTTCTGGCAACTTTATTTGCAGAAGAAGCAGTTGAGAAAAAACCAACACGTACCCTATACCACTTTACACCCTTTACAGTTGCCGCAGCAACGTAGGTAAGGTGTCCGTCAGCTTTAAGGTTTTTCACCATGCCACCGGCCTCTTTCTTTGACCTGAAAGATGCAATATTTAGGACGTACGGCTTAAAACCAACTGATTTTGCAGGCTTTTTTGTGACCTTAACAGGTGTTTTTTTAATTGGTTTTGGTTTCTTTACGATTGCTTTTTTAGGTGTTGGAGCTGGCTTTGAGATAACCTCTTCCTCAACCAGCTCGTCCTCTAGGGAGGCCTTAACAACCTTAATCGCAGGCTTTGTTGTGGTCTTCTTTGGATTTATCTTTATAGTTGCCGTGGCAATAGGTTTTGATGGGTCAAAGGAAACCTTCTCATCTTCTTGGCCACCGCCGCCGAGCAAGAAAAAATACGCAGCCGCAGCACCACCAATTAAAATTAGTAAGAATAGAAGTTTTTTACCATTTCCACTTTTACGAAGACCCAAATCCAACCTCCTTGCCACATACAACTTATATTTTTTTCTATTACAAAGTAAGATTATAATATGACACATGTTATGTCAATTAAAAAACCAAATCTAACTTAAAAAAAACTACTTTACGTAGGTACAAACGCTCGCTGGTGAACGAGTGTCCATATTTTTTCCTCTATTTATGTGGTCATCAATCTCGGCGGCACACCCAATCATTCTTCCAAAGAGGAAGGTCGTGAATGCGGCACTTTCAACCTCTTTATCGCCAATCTCACCGTTTATGAAAGGAGCCCAAACCATCTTTAAGAGTATGACGGCGATTACTGCATCAACATTTACGCAGTAAACATTAGAGCTGACCTTTGTCTTATAGAGAGCGTTAACGAGCTTACCGTAAAAATCTAGGAAGACGTTATAGATTTTTTTATTATCAAAGAGCTCACGAACGAATTGCTCGCGAGGGTCAAAGTTAACTGGTAGCCCCTTAAAGATAGGATGATTAATGCAAGGAACCTTAGCATAATTCAGGTTGCCTTCAGCTTTTTGACTAACCTTATATGCCTTATACTCCTTGGCATAAGTTAGTGCAATCTTTTCAAGATCCTGAGCACTTGATTTTTTAGATGGATCTTTTAGTCCAGACTTCTTAAAACGCTCAATTAAAAATGCAATAGCCTCATAGCCATTACCACCGTGAGCAAACCCAGTGTGGGTTAAAAACCCAATAAAGGCCTTATTGATTTGCACGCGGGATGGAACCTCTGGGCCGTCAGCACTGACGCCGCCCTTACTCCCCTGCGCTGAAATAGTCCCAGGCCCGTTTGTGATGATAAGGCCAAGTAGCATAGAGAACTCAAAGAGCTCGTCCTTGCTTGGGCGTCTTCCAAGGAGTGCTAAGAAAGAAGTCTCGGTAAATGACCAGCCAAGCAATTTCTCTGTTGTTACGCCAAAGAAAGCCCCACCTTCGTGGTTCTTTGAATCCACACTTGCCCCGACAAATGTCGAGAATATGCGTGAATACCAAGGAAGAGAATTAATGGTTATCTGTGATATTTGATTACCAATTAGAGCCTCCCAACCAAGGGTTGTCCATATGGCAGAGATTACTGCATCAGTGGAAGGATTTCCGCCTGTTGCTTTATCAATAAAATCAAGAAAGACAGAACATCCCTTAACTGAAGTAGCTTTCTTAAAGATAGCTACAGCAAGGTCATCGTCTTTTTTTGCACTTAGAGCCTTAATATCAGCCTTGGTAAGGGTCTTTACAAGCTTTGCGATATCAGCCTTATCTTCTGGTGATTTTAACCCTGAGGTCTCAAAGGCCTTAAATAAAATCTCTGAGGCCTTTAAAGCACCCTTTACCATTCCCTTTCCAACAACTGAAACAGCTCCTGAAAGAACGGTATTTGGTGAGTTTTCAGCGGCACGCGAGGCATCTGCGACAATAAGCTCGGCAGAGCCTTCGAGGTTTACTCCAGCATTTAGGGCAATATTAGCTAATTTTTTACCATAAGCATTTGGGTATGACCCGATAAGTGAGAGAACAAGGTTTTCCTCAAGTGAGCGTTTTGAGGCGTCAAGGATGGACAGACCGTGAATCTTAGAGACCTGTGTCTTTGGATCCATCATCGAGACTCCACTTGCGTCCTTCAAGGTTTGACGTGGGAACTGAGCTCCAATTTGTTTCTCAACTAACTCAATCTGCTCACCATAAGGGCTAACTGCCGTAACGGTCTTTACGTCCAGCGCCTTTGGTAACTTTACTCCTGCATTACTTGCAAACCAACATTTAAGGGACAAATCTCCCATTGGCTTAAAGTCAGGTTTTTTCTTATTAAGTGCCATTACCCTGGTTAGTGCCTCAGGTATGTGCGAAATATTAGTAACAACTGCACCTTTCTTTGAGAATACAGGTTTTTCTGGGGTGTATATGGACTTTACACCAAAGTAGTCCATAAACCACTTTTCTTTTGCCTTTGCGTCGTCTCCGCTTCCAGCAAGACTTCCGGCATGTCCGCAGGCCTTTGTAAGTTTTGCCTTCCAGCGACCAACAACGCACGCTACCATAGGTTTATTAATCGTTAGGTCACGCTCGTAATACCCGCCTGGCTCAACATACATCACAGAACATTCAGAGCGGTTGTCCTTATCCAAGGCACTTAAGAACTCGCGTGAGCCGTAATGGATATAAACATCCTTACCACTTGAGACCGAGGTTGTTGTTCCCCAGCCCTCAGTTAGGAGGTAAACAGCAATGGTTGTTGTAAAGTTTCCTGAGTTTGAGAAGAGAGCAACTGTACCCTTAACAAGGCTCTCCTCTGGTTTACTTCCTCCAAGAGCTCCACCGATACGTACTTTATTCCAAGCATCTGCAACACCTAAGCAATTAGCACCAAAAACATCAACACCATTTGTCTGGCATATTGCACGAATAGTGCGGGAATCACTGATAGATACTTTTTCAGTTAGGATTATAACCTTCTTAAGCTCTGGATTATGCTTTACAGCCTCTGCAACGCCGTCCTTTACGCCACTTGGAGGTAAATATATGACAGCTGTTGTGAATTTATGACCTGCGGCCATGCCCTCTTTTATAGAGTTATAGACTGGAATTTTTCCAAGTTTTGTGGAGAGAGATTGTCCGCTCCTACCTGGGCTTGTTCCAAAGACTATATTACCACCTGAGAACTCGTGACTTGTCGGGGTAACGGTACGGCTCTCATTACCTGTAATATTTAAGACGCAAACTGTATCGTCCTTGGTTGCGATATCTTTTAAGGATTTTACCCCTACATAATACGGGAAGTTTTTTACACCTTCTTTATGCATATTCCTAGCCTCTCATGGTTTTTTATATTTTTAGGTTAGATGTATTTTATATAACTATAACTTTTTTCTCTATTAGATACCAAGGTTCTTGGCAACCTGCTTTGTGCCTTCCTTAGCCATCCACTTATCAACTGCGAGGGCGTAGTTGACGACCTCACTCATTGCACTGTCGTGGCCAAAGATACGGAAAGGTAGCTTTAGTTGCTCAAGTGTTTCCTTCATGTAGCTCATTCCGCGAATAAGGTTTGGCCCGCCTCTGCCTACTACGACAAAAAGTGGGGTTGGTCCGTGTGTGCGAAAGTGATCTCTAAGGGCATCAGCCATGGCACGAAAGGTCTCATAAATATCTGTATTATTGGCCTTTCCTCCAATAATAAAGAGTACATTTGACTGCTCTAACCAGTACTTAAAGACTATTCTTGAGATATCATGCATCTTTGCATACGGAGGGTTTCCTCCAAAGTCAGAGCTAATTGTTGCCCTCTCGCCAAGAAGTTCAGTTACGAGTGCATTTGCTCCTCCTCCAAATGTAGGAACAGTAATTGTACCCTTCTCATTCATAACAAAGACATCACTTTGCCCTTGATATGTGCGAAGTTGGTTAATCTCCTGCTCAAACTCGGAATAATCAGAGGCAAAGAGATGAGCTGGCATATCAAGACGCTCCCAAGCTGGGTCATCTTGATCAAAAGAACCCTTAAAATCACAAGCAATAGGCATGAGACGCCCTTTCTTGTTTTTATACATCCTAATTGGGTTAAGCTCTAGCATATTCATGCCGTAATTATTGTAAAGTGTCCAAAGTTTTGGAAGGTTTTGCACAAGCGGGCTAATTAGCTCACTTGGTGCTCCTAGCTCTTCTAAGGCATTTGAGACGTGAAAACTCTTAAGCCCTGTAAGAGGATCAAAAGGAACTTCCTTTATCTTCTCTGGTGGTAGCTCCTCAATATCAACGCCACCATGGTGGGTGATTGTCATTGTAGGGGCGCGAAAAACAGTAGACTCAGAGAGAGAGAAGTAAACCTCGTGCTCTGCTGGTACGCCACCCTCAAAGGTCACGCCGTCTGCCTTGGAGGTTATATTGCCAAAGACATGCTCAGCAAAATAAAGCCTCTCCTTCTCTTTTAGAGCTGTAGTTATATCAGAGGCTCTGCCAATGAGTCCGCTCTTGCCTTTTTTTCCAACTCCGCCCTTAAAAACAGGCTTGATAAAGACCTGACCTGCTTTCTTGATTAGAGCTTTAATCTCATCAACGGTTGCCTCAGGCCCAAGAACATCGGCCACGGGGTAGCCTACTTTCTTTAATAGTTTTTGACCCCATAAAAGTCCCGTAAGTTGCATCTCTTACCTCCGGTAGAATATTTATCAATTAAAATCACTGGTTATATAAAAAACTTAATACTTATCTGCTGACCGCAGGTCTCTGCTGACCAGCAGGTCTTTGCCGTGTGCCAGCACCTCTTACTTGTCAATTGTTGCATTTAAGGTATCACTTGGACGCATTGCCTTAGCAACCAAATCTGAGTTAGGGTGGAAGTAACCGCCCATTTCTACACCACTACCTTGAGCTTTATTTAACTCTTCAACAATCTTAGCCTCATTATCACCAAGCTCTTTTGCAATTCCCTTAAAACGCTCGGCTAGTCCGCTATCCTCACCTTGAACGGCCAAGGCCTCAGCCCAGTACAAGGCCAAGTAAAAATGACTGCCACGGTTATCAAGCTCATTTACCTTTCTTGAAGGGGATTTATTACTATCCAAGAACTTGCAATTTGCCTCTCCAAGAGTCTTTGAGAAAATCTTAGCCTTGGCATTACCGGTTGTATTGCCAAGATGCTCAAAAGACTCGGCAAGGGCAAGGAACTCACCAAGGGAATCCCACCTAAGGTGGCCTTCCTTAACAAACTGCTGAACATGCTTTGGTGCTGAACCTCCGGCACCTGTCTCAAAAAGACCTCCGCCCTGCATTAAAGGCACAATTGAGAGCATCTTTGCACTTGTACCAAGCTCAAGAATTGGGAAAAGATCCGTATTATAATCACGAAGAACATTACCTGTTACTGAGATTGTATCCTCACCAGCACGCATCCTCTCTAAGGAGAACTTACTTGCATCAGCAACATTCATGATGCGTATATCAAGGCCATCAGTGTCGTGATTACCAAGGTATTTATCAACTTTTTTGATAAGCTCAGCATCGTGAGCCCTCTCTTTATTTAACCAGAAGATTGCAGGAACCTTTGTAGCCCTTGCCCTTGTAACGGCAAGTTTTACCCAGTCCTGAACTGGAGCGTCCTTTACCTGACAAGCACGCCAGATATCGCCTTCCTCTACATCATGCTCTATGAGTGTAGTACCAGAGCCATCAACGATACGAATTGTTCCACTACCTGGAGCTTCAAAGGTTTTATCATGAGAGCCGTATTCTTCGGCTTTCTTTGCCATGAGCCCTACATTTGGTACTGTACCCATTGTTGTTGGGTCAAAGGCCCCGTTCTCTCTACAATTATCAACTGTAGCCTGATAAAGGCTTGCGTAACTATGATCAGGGATAACAAACTTGGTATCCTGTAATTTGCCTGCCTTATTCCACATCTGCCCAGAGGTACGAATAGCCGCTGGCATTGAGGCATCAATAATAACATCACTTGGGACGTGAAGATTTGTAATCCCCTTATCAGAGTCAACCATGGCCATATCAGGTCTATCACCGTAAAGAGCCTCAATATCAGCCTCTATCTCTTTTCTCTTATCATCTGGGAGGCTCTCAATCTTTGAGTAAAGATCCCCAAGCCCATTATTAAAGTTAACACCTAATTCCTTAATCGTATCAGCGTGCTTATCAATTGCGGCCTTATAGAAGACCTTAACACAATGACCAAAGATGATTGGGTCTGATATCTTCATCATCGTTGCCTTCATATGAAGTGAGAATAAGATACCCTTTGCCTTTGCATCATCAATTTGCTCGGCAAGAAAGCTCGTCAAGGCAGATTTACTCATAAAGGTTCCGTCTATAACCTCACCAGCCTCAAGCGGGACACTTGGCTTTAAGACAGTTACATTACCATCCTTACCAACAAATTCAATCTTTGCCTCTGTTGCACTCTTGATGGTAACTGATTTTTCATTTGAGAAAAAATCACCACTTGTCATAGTTGCAACGTGAGACTTTGAATCCTTGCTCCACGCACCCATTGAGTGCGGATTTTTCTTTGCGTATTCTTTAACAGCAACGGCGGCTCTTCTATCTGAGTTACCTTCCCTTAGGACAGGGTTTACGGCACTCCCTAGAACTTTGGCATATCTTTCCTTAATATTCTTCTCAGCGGCGTCCTTTGGATCCGACGGGTACTCTGGAAGATTATAGCCGTGATCTTGAAGCTCTTTGATTGCGGCTTTGAGTTGCGGGATGGACGCGCTAATATTTGGTAGCTTAATGATATTAGCCTCTGGTGTCTTTGCGAGTTCACCAAGTGCTGTGAGGTCATCTGTTTGCTTCTGAGCCTCAGTTAGGTTCTCTGGAAAGTTAGCAATAATTCTTCCAGCAAGTGAGATATCACGTGTCTCAACCGAGATGCCAGACCCTTTTGTATAGGACTGAATGATTGGGAGAAGTGAGTAAGTTGCCAGTGCTGGTGCTTCATCAACCTTAGTGTAGATAATCTTTAAGGACATTGATTCCTCCAGATAAAACCTTTTTTTTTTATTCTTCGCTCCATTAAGATTTTTAGACCTTATTTCGGAAGACACAGAAGTAAATCAAATTTTGTAGCGTTTGTCAAGCAACTCCGTGCCCTGAAAATGCAAATATTTTCGGGGTAAAAAATAAGCACATCTTGGTAAAAAAACAAGCATAAATTTGTGCAGTTTTTCTAGAGATTTTGCTCTCTCTTTTCATCCAAAAAAAGTAAAAATAAAAAAAGGGAAGTCGCCTTTTTTCAGACAACTTCCCCGTTTTTTTTGAATATAAAAAAATCCTTTATTTTTCTAGAGCATTCTTTGCTGAAATTCTATTTGCACAATTTGCAAGTGAAACAGAATAGAAAGGTTTTGACCCTAAGGTTAGAGCCTTACTATAAAGGGTCTTTGCCTTTTTAAGATCCCCCATCCCCTCAGTTACAACCGCTAGGTTGTAAACAACATCAGAGCGAGCTGGTGCTCTCTCCATCCAACTCGATAGTGAACTTGCGGCCTCAGCATATGCGCCCTTTACAATTAACTCTACAGTTGGCTTCATATCTTCAGCCTCATCATCAAGTTTAACCTGCTGGCGAACAAATGTTGGGGTGATGTCTTTTAGAAAATTCCCAAGTGCATTTGAAAGTGCGGCTACCTTTGCCATCTGCCTTAGGTCGCCTGTAGATTTATCAATTGTAGAGATACCATTATACTCTCTCTCAGCAATATGAGCACGCCCTTTTGCATCAACTGTTGTAATCCCTATAACGGCAGAACCTTTGTAGATTGTCTTTCGTACTTTTTGAGTGATGTAGTCCTTACCAACCTTGACACTTTTATTTACCATCTTAGATCCTCTCTCAGCATTCCACTCAAATATCTCTACCTTAATAAAGACCTCACCCTTTACAGGGGCAATAGGTTCTGACTTTGCATTATCACCAAGAAGTTTGATGGTAATACCTTTATCTAGTTTGTCACTGTACTGCCACCAATTGGTACCTCTAGCTAGTTTAGAAAGCTCTGACTGTGCCTCTTCTTTTATGCTTCTTCTGCCAGTCATCTCAGCAAGTACGAGTTGTTTTGAAGAACCAAAGTTGTATACCGAAGGTACAGGCATCACAAGTGTTATTGAGGAACCACACCCAGCTACTAGGGCTAGTGCAAAAACAGCCAATACAAAATTTCTTATCTTTAATCTCATCAAAATCCTCCAGTTTTTTTTTTTATTTTTTTCTTTAATTTTTTCTATAAATTTCAATTATTTAGAGAATTTTAGAGCGGAGTAATTTTTGGAAAAGATTAGAT
>JAGLUZ010000018.1 GCA_023134165.1 Deltaproteobacteria bacterium
TTCCAATCTTCTGATAAGACTCAGCAACCTTGTTTACAGCCTCAATTGCTGACTGATCCATTATGCGAGATTCCTCAAAATCAATTATCACCTCATCAGGGTCTTCCTCAAAATCGAATTTTGTTAAAAAAGTTGTAGTTGAACCAAAAAACAACGGCCCGTAAATCTTGTAATGTTTAATGCCCCGCTCGTCTACAGATTTTCTAGCCCTAATGCGAAGAGCATTTTGCCAAGCAAAGATAAGGGCAGAGACCATCACACCACACAAGACAGCAATTGCAAGGTCATAGAAGACCGTTACAGCCGTAACAATTATAATAACTGCCATATCCCATTTTGGGATTTTATTTATAATATAGAAGGTACTCCACGCAAAAGTCTTTATCACTACAATAAACATGACCCCAACTAGAGCCGCAATTGGTATCTGCTCAATATAGGCTGAGGTTAGAAGAATAAAGAAGAGCAAGGTTAATCCAGCTGTAATGCCAGAGAGTCGCCCCCTTCCCCCAGTTGAGATATTAATCATACTCTGACCAATCATCGCGCATCCGCCCATCCCGCCAAAGAGTCCGTTTATAAAGTTTGCAATCCCCTGCGCTACGCACTCTTTATTGCCGTGGCCATGCGTTTTTGTAAGCTCATCAATTAAGGTAAGCGTCATTAGTGATTCAATCAAACCAATAGCCGCTAGGATTAGGGCGTAGGGTGCGATAAAACCAAGGGTCTGAAGATTAAGTGGGACACTTGGAAAAGCAAAACTTGGTAGCCCTGCCTTTATACCTTCCCCGCCCTTAGACTGTATAAATGACAGAACGGTCTGGGTATTAATCTCAGCAAAAATTACAATCAAAGAGACAACGATTATACCAACTAGGGCACCTGGAATTTTTTTATGCACCATCGGGGCAACGTAAACAAGTAGCATTGTAAGTGCGATTAATGCCAGCACAATTAAAAAAGCACTTCCCTCAAACCAAGGCCCCTCTGGCTTAATCATATTTATCTGTGACAAAAATATGACGATCGCAAGGCCATTTACAAACCCCATCATCACAGACCTTGGCACAAGCCTAATGAATTTTCCAAGCCTAGCGAAGCCTGCAAAACCTTGAATAAGACCAACAAGCAAGAGCGTTAATAGCAAGTACTGAAGCCCAGCCCCTGAGCCTCCAAATGCGTTACCTTCGCTCACAAGCGAGACCATGACAACGGCCATTGCCCCTGTAGCACCTGATATCATCCCAGGCCGCCCGCCAAGGACTGCCGTTATTGTGCACATCATGAAGGCTCCGTAAAGACCAACAATTGGCGAGAGACCAGCTACAAATGCAAAGGCAACTGCTTCGGGGACAAGAGCCAAGGCAACAGTTATCCCAGAGAAGATATCGCTTTGGACACTTCCCCCAGAGCTTTCAACAAGACCGTAGGTTTTTGTTTTTTGATTTTTTAAATCTTCGGAGTTATTTGATTCCATCTAAAATTCTTTTTCTCTTAACTGATTGCACAAAATAAAAAATCGAAGTACGCGTGAACGAGCAACCTCGAGGAGTTTTTTTAAAGAGCAATTTTTATTATTTTTTCTAAATTAGTGTTATCAGGTCTGCCTTGGTAGGTTTGAAAATCAAAACTAATTAAGTAATACATAGTATACGCTATTTAAATGATAATTCAAGGGGAATTTTTCGGGCAACGTTTGACATAAGGGTACTAGCGTACGGGGAGCGTGACGCTCCACTCAATAAAAAAACCCATAAAGGAGGTCTTTTGACTTTGACTTTTTAGTGCTGTACGCAATACCTCTCACGCAGTGAGTGGTGCCCGGGGACGGAATCGAACCGCCGACACGAGGATTTTCAGTCCTCTGCTCTACCGACTGAGCTACCCGGGCTTAGGTCTTGAAATGTGGTCTTGTGGCAAGTTCTCTATGTTAATGAATGCCGAGGCTACAGTCAAGGTTTTTATTTACTTTTTTGAAATAAAAATTACTGACCAAGTGAGAAGCGGTCGTTTTTAAGAGTTGGGTTTATCACTGCTTTTAGATACTCTAGTGTGAGGGTATCTCCGTTATTCTTAATCTCAATTGTAAAGGGTATGACCAAACCCTCTATCTCTCTAAAATTACCGAGACTTAGGACGGGGCTAAATATCCCCCCCTCTCTCTTAAGCCTTACAAATCCATCTTTCTTTCCTTCTATTTTTTTCCACTCTCCCACTACCCTTCCCGTTAGAAGAGAGTAAAGTTCTCTTGAGTTTATGAAAAAACCAAGTGCGGGGTCATCCCATTTGCAGGTCTTTAGAATGCCGTCATTATAGAGAGTGCACTTTTCTGCCTCGCCTGCTATGACAAAAATTACTCTACCAAGAGGGTCAAGAACCTCTATCCTGACCTTGTCTGGGGTCTTTAGCTCGACGCGAGCCCTGCCCTTTATATTCTTACTGAGTAGCTTTACGCGTGCAACTGCCTTAAGGGTCTTTGGCGGCTCGCCAAAAAAAGGCTCAACACCGATACCTGGAAAAGAGACCTGCTTTACGCATCCACTAGAGATAAGAAGGAAAGTGACGAGGATAAATCTTTTAGCTACTTTACGGTGAAAGGTTACAGAGTTCGGAACTTTAGATTTCAAAAAAAACATTACTTGCCTTTAATCGTAGCATTTACGTCTTTGAGTTTTACCTTAATATCATTGTTCTCAGGGGCAAGCTTAACTGCACGCTCGTAAGCGTCTCTGGCCTTATAGATTGAACTGTTCTTTAGGTAGGCGTCACCAAGGTGCTCGACAACGACTGCGTCCTTGGGTAAGTAACCAGCCGCCCTCTCAAGCTCTTTTACTGCATTCTTAAAGTCACCTTTTTTATAATAAACCCACCCAAGGCTATCGATTATATGCCCGCTATCAGGCTCAACCACAAGTGCTCGTTTTATGTATTCTTCGGCTTCATTAAGGCTAACCCCTTTATCTGCAAGCGTATAGCCAAGATAATTAAGGGCAATAGCATGGTCGGGTTTGACAATGATAACCCTCTGCATCTGGCTAACTGTCTCTTCAAACATATCAGCTTCATCATAGACCACACCAAGCATAAAGAGAAGTTCTGTGTTATTTGGCTCTAATTCGAGGGCTTCTTTTATCACCCCAGCTGAGGTATCATACATCTTTGCGTTTCTATAGATTGTTGCAAGAAGCCTAAGAAGCTCAACATCCTCACCCTTTATATTTATTGCATCACGTATCTCATTTGCCGCCTCATCCACTCGACCTTGCTTCTCAAAGGTAAATGCCAGATGCACTTTTGCGTCAACAAAAGAACGATCCTCTGAGCTTATCTTGCGAAACTCCTCAACAGCCTTGTCAACCTCACCATTTTCTTGATACGAATTAGCAAGGTAATACCTGGAAAGTCCCCGCTTAGGTTCATAATCTAGAATCTCTGTAAATTCAGCAATTGCATCTTCATAACGTTTTAATTCAAAGTAGATTAGCCCAAGCCTTGTCATGGCATCTGCCCTAGCACCTTCAAATGCCTTTAGCTTTTTATAGATTAATATGGCCTCGTCCATTTGCTCTAACTGCGTGTAGAGAATACCGAGTCTGTTTAGGAGATTTATATCGCGAGGCGATGATTCAAGGGCCTTTCCGTAAGTCTCTACGGCCTTACTTATATCTTTCTGAAGCTCATAAACCTCAGCAAGCTCTATCCATGCAGAGACAAATGTTGGCCTAAGTTCAAGAGCCTTTTGGTAATGACCCTCTGCCTCTTCAAGACGCCCAAGCTCCATACTTATACGCCCTAAATAGTAGAGCCCCATTAGGGATTCTGGCTGCTGGGCAAGAAGCTCTTTAAAGACAGTGGCTGATTTTTCAAGCTCTCCGTTATCAGCATAAATTGAGCCAAGCTGAAGATATGGTTGAGCGTTCTCAGGGTCAAGTTCCTTGGCACTCATAAAGACATTTATGGCATCAGTTGGTTTTTTTAGTATTATATATAATTCACCGAGCATGATGAGGGCTGGAACGTAGCGAGGGTCAACCTCACGAGCCTTCTCAAGGAGGTCAAGGGCAAGAACTGTATTGCCGGTTCTAACGTAGAGATGCGCAAGCTCAGAGTAAAGAATAGCCGAGCTTGGGTCAACATCAATTGCCTTTTTATAGTAATTCATTGCACCAAGGAGGTCGCCCTTGTCCTTTAGCCTCTGTGCCATGGTAAAGTAATAAAATCCGTCTGCTTCTTTAACCTTTCTAACCCTGACCTTTGGACGAGCCTTGCCATCAACGCCCTTGGAGAGCAGGTTTGGCCCAATTGTATGAGTCGTCCTTAAGGCAACCCTATCGCTTGTACAAGACAGAGTCGAGACCACGAGCAAGAGAGAGAGGGCAAAATAGAGCGGAGTTTTTTTAATTGTTTTATTAGTCATAATTAAGTTTTTTAAAGATCCTCTCCGTAAAAATAAGAGAGCCTAGGCTTTAAAGCAACGACCAAAGAGTACTCCTAAGCGTCAAAGGGTAGTAAAAAATTCTCACAAATCAGAAGCAATAAAAAGCCATAATAACCAATTTATCAAAGACACCTTGGTTGTTTGTAGCTACCTTGATTATATTAAATTATAGCACTTTTAAATTAAAGAATCAATTATAGGGGATTAAAGAATTAACTATAGGTATTAAGGAATCCGTATTAGGGGATGAGGAGGTATTAACTCTTACTTGCTGAAGAGGCCATGATACGCTTGCGTATCTCAGGCAGGAGTTCTACTGTCTCTAAATCCATGGCACTTAGGAGGGTTGCTATTAGATCAACTTTCTCTGCGGTAGGAAGTCGTTTGTGGACAAGTATGTGTTTCTCACCGTGCAGGAGGTAGGTTCCACCAGGTGTATTTACAACCCCCTTTCTAAGGTCGTCGTACTCTAACTTTACTGAGAGTTTCTCTGTAACCTCCTCTAGAAGGCCAAGCATCTGCGTATCTGTCATAGCACTTATTATTATACCTGCTAGCGTACCGTGTCAAGGTAAATCTTTTTGCCAGTACTCCAAACACCTCACTCCCTACGGTTAAAAGCCAAAGGGGTTGACATAACCTAAAGGCTGTTCTATTATTTATTAAATAGTAAGTAACTAGCCACACGATGGAGGAATACAAACAATGTCTGAGAAATTAACTGATATCATAGATTCGAAGTTTGAGGCTGACGTCCTTAACTCTGAGCTTCCAGTACTCGTAGATTTTTGGGCCTCATGGTGTGCACCCTGCAAGGCTATAGCCCCTACAATAGAGGCCATGGCTGAGGAATTTGACGGAAAACTAAAGGTCTTTAAGATGAATGTAGATGAGAACCCCTCAACTCCAGGTAAGTACGGCGTAAGAGGGATTCCAACACTCATACTCTTTAAGGGCGGTGAGATTGTTGACCAGCTCGTCGGTGCTGTACCAAAGGATCAGATAAAGGGTCTTATAGAAAAAGGCATCTAGGCCTTTTTCTATACTCTAAATATCTTAACTGAGTTTTGTCACACCTCAAAACCTTAATCTATGCTGACCTAAACATATGACTATAACAAAAAACAAATTTATGCAAAACTCTCGTAAAAAAGCAGCTTACCTCACTGCCCTCTGCCTTGCCTTACTCCTCTTTTTGCCAAGTTGTGGCAAAGAAGACTCTGCGGAGCAAGAGAGTACAAAAAAAGAAGTCGAGACAAAGCCTAGAGTTAAACCAGTTAGCCTTCTAAGAACCAATACACCTGCACCTGCATTTAAACTTGTCTCATTTAAAGGCAAGACCCTAAGCCTTGGTAAATATAAGGGAAAGGTAATTGTTCTTAATTTTTGGGCATCATGGTGTGGTCCCTGCAAGGCTGAGGCAAAGATACTAGAAGAGACGTTTCTTGAATACTCGGATAAGGGTGTTAGGTTTATCGGTATCGCAACAAGTGATACAAAAGAAAATGCAAAGAATTTTGTTAAGCAATTTGGTGTAACCTACCCAAATGGCCTTGATAAAGATCTCTCCGTTAGCAAGGCCTACGACGTCTTTGGCATACCAGTAACTGTCATCATAGGCAAAGAAGGTAGCATAGTCCTCAACAATATCGGCATTATCACCAAGGAGACTCTATCTAAAGAGATTGAAAAAGCTCTCTCTTCAAACAAAGAAGCACCGGCAACTAAGAAAGACAAGGAATAAACCTACACCTCAGACCTAAAACCTACCCTAAGGGATGATTTTTTTACTTTTTTTCCAGACTTACTACCCTTTCTTTTACTATTTACGCAATGTTTTTTTAGCACAAAAATACAATCTTAATAAAAACAAAGACTTACACAAGTTACACTATGGCCTGCATTTTGCATAAACTGTAAAGTGTAAGAGAAAATAAACCGTTTTAAAGTAAGGAGCTTCCTCACTAGAGGGTTTCTTTTCTTTAGAGCAATAAATTTTAAAAAAAGCAATCGAAACCTAAGGAGGCAACTACTATGAAGATTAAGAATCTTTTCATTACAATCGCGGCAATTGCAACATTTGGTATGATTTTCACCCCGTCAAGTGCAGAGGCTCTAAGTACCACAAGTTCTGATATAGGTATATCTTCAGAATTCATCCAACTAGCAGAGGTAAGGGTCGCTACAGAACGTACAAGAAGACCTGGTCGTACAGTAGTAACCATCTCGTCAATCATTTTAGATATAAATAGATACGCATCAACTGGTGCAATAACCAATAAAGGCCTTGCAAAGAGCCTTGTTCAAAAACTACAACATGCCCAAAGAAGCCTTGATAAAAATAAAAAGCCGGTAGCTAAAAACCAGCTTGAGGCCGTAATAAAAGAGCTTAAAGCTCAAAGTGGCAAGCAAGTAAGTGCAAGTGCGGCAACTGTACTCGTAAGTAAGGTTACTACATTTATCGCAAGAATTTTTAGATAAATTCTGATATAAATAAAGCTACCCAAGAACTCCACCTTCCTGCCTTTGGCAGGGAGGTTTTTTTATAATTATTTTCATAAAAAACCCCTAATCCGTTGCATACAGGTATTGCTGATGTTAAGATTAAGCATGCGTAAAAGGCCTGAAAATTATAAATTAAATTTGTTAACTTGCCATACCGCACCCTACAAAATCCAAGGAGAATAGCCTACAATGAAGATTGCCCCGTCCATACTTTCAGCTGACTTCACCTGCCTTAAAGATGAACTTCAAGCCGTTGAAGAGGCAAAGGCCGACTACATTCACATTGATGTAATGGACGGACACTTTGTTCCAAATATCACAATTGGGCCGTTCATTGTAGAGGCCGTGCGAAGAGCAAGTACACTTCCCCTGGACGTACACCTCATGATAGAAAAACCTGAGAACTTTATTGATGATTTTGCAAAGGCTGGAAGCGATATAATCACCGTACATTTGGAGACCTCAAAACACCTGCACAGAACAATACAACAGATAAAGGAACTTGGCGTTAGGGCTGGGGTCTCAATAAACCCATCAACACCGGCCGAGGCCTTAGAAGAGGTCATAGAAGAGGCCGACCTAATACTTGTCATGAGCGTTAACCCTGGTTTTGGTGGACAATCTTTTATCCCAGCCTCACTTAAAAAAATAAAAAAAATTAGAAAGATGTTAAGTGCCTGCCACTCAAAAGCAGAGCTAGAGGTTGACGGCGGAATAAAGCCCTCAAATATAGGAGAGGTTGCAAGGGCTGGGGCTGACGTCTTTGTCGCAGGCTCAGCTGTCTTTGGAAGCGACGATTACAAAAGAACCATCAAGACAATGAAGGAAGAGATAGGGGTTACAGAGTAGCAAGGTTTATTTAAGTACAATTTTCAAGAACATAGAAAAAACAATAAGGACTTAAAAAAAATGTACCTATATCTCGTACGACACGGCGAGGCCGAGGGTGGTCTTGATGATTTCAAAAGGCGACTTACACCGAGAGGTGTTGAGGACGTAAAAAAAATTGGGCTTGAGTTAAAGGCTCGAAAAATTTACCCTACAAGAATTTTTCACAGCCCAAAAAAACGTGCCATCATGACCGCTGAGATTATAGCTTCAACCATTGGCACCGAGATTACAGTAGAAGAGACCGACGGGTTACGCCCAAGTAATGCTCCAGAAATCTGGGAAGAACGCTTAAGAGAGACCCGCTCCGATATCATGCTTGTTGGTCATATGCCACATATGCCCGCTCTCGCCTCACTGCTCCTAACAGGGGATGAGGATGAGGCTCTAATTGAGTTTAGAACCGCAACGGTTCTTTGCCTAAGAAAAGACGGCGAAGAGTACTTTGAAGAATGGAAAATCTCTCCTTAATCCTAGCCCCTTGATTTTTTCTCTACTCGTTTTACTCTCCCTTACAAAGACGTGACTTTTTTAAAATTTTTTTTAGCTCCTCTTAAAATCATCATCAAATCGAGTTATGTCATCTTCGCCAAGGTAGCTACCATTTTGCACCTCAATTATCTCAAGTGGCACAGTCTTTGATAAATTCTCCAAGCGGTGCTTAACACCAACTGGTATATAGGTTGACTCATTCTTCTTTAATTTAATCTTCTCATCGCCGCACGTAATACTTGCCTGCCCCTTTATAACAACCCAGTGTTCACTTCTTTTTTTATGTGACTGAAGGCTTAACCTCTTCCCTGGAGTTACACTTATTTTTTTTATCTTATAGGACACCCCCTCTTCTAAGACTGTGTAGGTTCCCCACGGCCTCTGGATTGTCACGTGTCTTTGATGCTCAACGTAGTCTTTCTTCTTTAAAAGTCCGACCATGTCTTTTACTTCTTCAGCCCTGTTCCTTGGGCAAACAAGAGTTGCGTCCGGGGTATCAACAACAACTATATCCTTAAGACCAATTGTAGCAAGCACCCTATCAGAGCCAATTATAAAAGAACCCTCACTACCGATATCAACGACACGACCCTTAATAATATTACCTTCTTTATTTGGTTTCGCTGCCTCGTCCAAAGAAGCCCAAGACCCAACATCTGACCACCCAAAAGGAGCCTCAATTACAAGTGCCCTTTGAGCTTGCTCCATCACACCGTTATCAATTGAAATAGACTCAATTAATTTATATGCCTTCAAGATATCACGCCCCTCGTTTATAGCTTTTAGGCCCTTATAGACACTAGGCGTATGTACCTTTAATTGCTCTAAGATGACCGAGGCTTTCCATATAAAAATTCCACTATTCCAAAAGTAAGAGCCTTCTTTTAAATATTTTTTTGCACGCACTAGGTTTGGTTTCTCAACAAACCTTTCTATATTTCTACCATTAACTGAGCCGTATTTTTTTTCACCTTTTTTCTCTGACTTAATGTATCCGTACCCTGTCTCTGGGGAACTTGGTTTTATCCCAAAGGTTACGAGGTACCCCTCTCTTGCGGCAATGACTGCACCACTTATGGCTCGCTTAAAAGCAGGTATATTTTTTATCAAGTGATCTGCAGGGAAGACTGCCATCACTGCGTCCGGATTTTTCTTAATAAGCTCAAGTGCCGCAAGACCAATAGCGGGGGCGGTATTTCTACCAAAAGGCTCAATAATAAAACCAACATCAGCAGAGATCTGAGCAGATTTTTTTTCCTTCACCTCTGAGGCAAGGTGGAGTTTTATCAGTTCAGCCTGCTCTGAGTTAGTAACAATTGATATTTTTTTTGTAGGGATAATACTAGAAAGCCTTTTTATAGTTCCTTGCAGTAAGCTATCATCACCAGCAACCTTAAGTATCTGCTTGGGCATTGTCTCCCTAGAGAGTGGCCAAAAACGCGTACCAACACCGCCTGCTAAAATAACTCCAAATAAGTCTTTACTACTCAAAGCAAACCTCCAGAATTTTTACTTGAAAAAACTGCTAATCTTTTAATCCAATTTCTTTTGCACTCATTCCAAAACGAAAAAGAAGTTTTGAAAACTTTAAATTGCTGATCAATTTTTTTTCTTTAATTTTTTTTCTCTTCTTTAAAATTGGCAAGAGCTTATAAAATGCCGCTCCGTACGCCCGAAGGAGAATACCGCAGAGACTAAGCATTGAGAACTGCTCGCTATATCTTGCGCTTGCCCCCTTGCCTGTCTTTATCCCGTAAAGGTGAGTTAGATATCTTGAAAAAGTATAAGCAGGAGAAAGGAGTAAATTTTTTAGAGGAAAATTTTTCAAAACGACCCACACTCGATTTCGCTCAATTAAATAGGCCTTCCTCAAATTGTAAGCACCACTCGTCTTGGAGTAATGGTGAAAGACCCGAGCCTTTGGCACTGAAAAAGCTCGCCATCCAGCAAGCTTGGCTCTGAGGCCAAGGTCTGTATCCTCACAATATGCAAAAAAATCTGGATCAAAGAGACCGATCACATCAAGCATTTTTTTACGGTAAAGACCCGCACATGCACTTGGCATTAAAATTTCTACGTCTTCGTCAAATTGACCTTGGTCTTTTTCAAGTCTGCCACGACCGCGCGCTAAACCGTCTGGGTAAATAAGAAGACCCCCAACAGAATCAATTATGTCTTTCTCAACAACTGAAAGAATTTTTGGTGCCCACATCCCAACATCTTCACTTCCGCCTTTTACTGTTAGCAAAAGTGCATCTAAAAAATCAACCTCAACCAAAGTATCATTATTTAGGGTTAGTATAAACTCACCCTTAGAAGCTTTTATACCCTGATTATTTGCCTTAGCAAAACCTAGATTTTTTTTATTCTCTATTATAATCGCTTGCGAGAAATGCGATTTTATCATTTCTACAGAGCCGTCTCTCGAACCATTATCTACGATAATAATCTCAAAATTTTTCTCAGTCATAGCGTAAAGAGACTCTAAGCAAGACTCAAGCACTTCCTTGCCATTCCAGTTAGCAATTATTATTGATACGACTGGTGCCTGTTCCAAAATTAATATTCCTTCCATTATACTAAAAATTTAGGAAATGATTTTCCCGTATAGGTCTGTGTACTTAGCACCTATTATTTTCCAGTCCAAATTTTTCTTAATAAATTCAACCCCTCTTTGCACTGACTGTGAGTTATTTTCACTCTCTAAGGTCTCTCTGATTTTATCTCTAAGCCCTTCAACGTCACCGTATTTTACGGTCGCCCCGAGGGCATTCCCACCAATTATATCACCGCACCCACTGTCATCAGTAACAATTACAGGGGTCTCACAAATTAAGGCCTCAAAAGGAACAAGGCCAAAAATTTCATTATGCGCTGGATAGACAACAACATTTGCGTCTCGATACAAACTGATTTTTTTTTCATCTGTGACTAAACCTGTAAAAATAACTCGTCCGTTAAGGTTTTTTTTCTCAATAATTTTCAAGAGTTCCTTTTTAAACCCCATATCATTACCGGCGATGACAAGGACACTCTCCTTGTCTTCTAAGAGTGAGAAAGCTCTTAGAAGAAAATCCACACCTTTTCCAGGACTAATACGTCCAAGATAAAGGACAATTTTCTTTCCTTCCAAATTATATTTTTTTTTAAAATTGGAATTAATAGAGGCTTTACTCAAGGCCTTGATATCAATTCCATTATAAATCAAAGTAGTCCGTTCTTTTGGAATTCCCATTGATTTGTATTGGTCAACTTCAATTTTCGAGACAGCTACAAAATGCGTGGCTTCCTCTAAAATTTGCCTTCCAAAAAGAATATCAAAAACCGTCTTTAAAAAAAACCTTCTCTCTATTTGGGTCACAGTACCGTGTGCTGAGAGCAGATAAGGTTTTTTAAATTTCTTTGCATAATAATGAACAATATTATTTAGGAAATGGCGGTGACTATGAAGGTGGATGATATCAAAATCAGGTAAGGTTTCTTTAATTTTTTTTCTTAGACCAAAAGGGAGGAATAGTTGAAGGTCGTAGGCAAGGCGGTTACTTAGGTTTTTAAAATACACAACTTTTACGCCGTCTACTACGGCCTCAGTGCCGCTATCAATACCGCGAAGCCTGGAGCTTCTGTCAAAAACATCTGTCGTATAAACAGTGACCTCGTGTCCAATCCTTGCAAGTTCTTTTGTTAGTTCGAAGACGACCCTCGGCACACCTCCGTAGGCCCAAGCAGGGTAAAAATAAGGTAGCACATGCAGAATCTTTAGTTTCTTATTTACCAATGGTATGAGTCCTATTATTTATATTTTAAAGTATAATTGTAAGGACAAAAAGAGTATGGTACGTGCGGTTATGAAAAGCATTTCGTCTGAGACCAAACTAATTTGAAAAATAATCTTAACATTAAATCACAATCGTATAACAATATTTATTTACATTTTAAAAAGTTGCCACCCTCAGCTAAGTTCTCTGTACTCTTTTATAGTTCTCTCAATCCCTTCCTCAAGAGAAACTTTTGGAATAAACCCAAGCTCATTCATCTTTCTTACGTCCATGCATTTTCTCATCATGCCGTCTGGCTTTGAGTCGTCCCAAAGTATCTCACCTTTAAACCCAGCCTTAAGGGCAATAATTTCTGCAAGTTTTTTTATTGCAATCTCCTTGCCGCTACCAATATTTATAACATCTGGAGTCTTGTGGTTATTCATAAAAAATATAGCTGCATTTGCAGCGTCATCCACGTGTAAGAATTCACGTAGCGGCTGACCCGTACCCCAAAGCGTAACCTTGCTAATACCACCACCAGTGGCATCAACAAACTTTCTAACAAGAGCGGAGAAAACATGGGAGGTATTTAGATCAAAGGAATCACCAGTTCCGTAAAGATTTGAAGGCATAAGGTTTATTCCACTAAAGCCGTATTGTTTATTGTAACTCTCAACCATCTTTATTCCAGCAATCTTTGCAACTGCATAGGCCTCGTTAGTTGGCTCCAAGAGACCTGTTAAGAGGCTTGCTTCTTTAATCGGTTGCTCACTCTCTCTTGGGTAAATACACGAGCTTCCGAGAAAGCATATTTTTTCGGCCTCACTCCTCCATGCCTCATGAATGAGGTTACACTGAATGAGCAGATTTTCACGAATAAATTCTGCAGGGTAATCCACATTAGCCTGAATACCGCCTACTCTAGCGGCTGCTAAAAAAACATACTCTGGACGATTAGCGAAGAAAAAATCTTTTACACGACGACCATCAAGGAGGTCTAGTTCTTTACGCGTTGCGGTGAGGAGGTTAGTATAACCGCTCTCTTTTAAATTACGAAGAATGGCAGAGCCTACCATTCCCCTGTGACCAGCAATAAATATTTTACTATCTTTTTTCATAAATTATAATTTCAACCAGCCGTCTGGGAACAGATCCGTAGTCTTATATTTCTCTGTTGCAAGCCAACGCTTCGGGGCTATAATAATCTTATCTGGGTTTTTACCAAGCCACGCACCCCACCAGGAAAACGTACTGTTAGCGATTATGTGATGTTTGCATTTACTCATCAACCGGAGATCCTCGTGTGCGTTGTCCGAGCCATTATGATTAACAGAGGTAGTCTCTGCTGAAAGCTTTAAATTTTCAGCCACCCATTCTGGGTCATCACTAAAAATAAAGAACCTAGGACTAGCGACCTTTTCTTCTATGACCCTCACAGCTCTCTCGTAATAATCTAGACCACAAAAACCAATTTGTTTTTTTGCGGCCTCGTCACCGATGTAGTCCCCTCTTCGTATATGAAGACTAACACTTTCCACCTCGGCCATAATTTTTACAAGCTCTAGGTTTTTTCCTGTCTCTTTTTCTTTTAATGTAAATTCTTCTCTTATTATTTGCTCGTAATCCTTAAAATAAAGTTCTGTTTGCCAGTAACCATCTAGGCAAGACCCGTCTGGGGATTTTAAAATGTCAGGGTCAAAGGTGAAGAGTTTTTTTTCTTTGTTGTAATATGGTGAGACACGCTTTCTTTTAAAAAACTTTTCTAATAAATTCTTTTTTTTTCTTTCTTTTTTTGAGAACTGAAGAAACGGAGCGCACTCTTCCTTTGTTGCAAAACTCTCAGCAATATTAAAAGCACCAAGAGCATATCCGCGAAGCGACTGTTTCTGAAAAAAAGATATGTCCATCTTTAATTCAACACCGTGCCTCTCGGCAAGACTCCTGCCTGTGGCATACTGAAAAAGTTGATTACCAAGACCTCCGTATAGCTTTGTGATTATCATTGCGTTAGATTCAAAGTGCTTTATTTTTTTTCTACCCTACGTCGACATTCCCATGATTTCTTATCCACAAAAATTGTATTAATAAACGTATCTGCATAAACCATATATCCTACCGACTCCATAAAATTAATTATTTTTATGTCTTTAATTCCTTCATCATAACTAACTGTCTCTATACAAAACACCTCTGGGCGAATTTTATTAAAATCAAAACTCTTTAATATCTCCATCTCAAGACCCTCAACATCAAGAGAAACAAAGTTTGGATACGTCTCAAAATTCAACGCTACTACCTCATTTACGTTTTTTACATCTACCTTAATAGTTTCAACGAGGTCGTGTTCTTTAAATTCTATATACTTTTTTGCTACCACTTCATCAAAAGTCGAAAGAGTTCTAGCTGAAAGTACATAGAAGTCTAGGGTACTATTTTTTTCCGCAAGCCCAATATTTAAATTAACATCACGTTTTCTTTTTGAGAGAAATTTTGAATACAGCATAGGGTCTGGCTCTATATTCACCCCCCTACATCCTTTTTTATAAAAAAAATGTGTATTGCTAAATTTCATAGGGTCATGGGCTCCTATGTCCAAATAATGTGGCTTTCTTATCCCAATACTTCTCAGAAGAACATCCAAAATTATATCCTCTCCAGACTGAGCATAAGTTTTTTTAAAGTTTTTTTTGAATTTAAAAAATTTCATTGTTTTTAACCCTTTCAGAAGTTTATATATAAAAGAATAGGACTCTTTTTTCGAAGGCATTACATTAATCTAAACTTTGATTTTCCTACAACACACCAGCCAATTACTCTTCTTACTCTATTTAGAACCTCAAAAACGTCACCAATCTAATTTCGTTACCTTTTACTTTTTTCCACCTTACTTGATATTGCTACGTAATTTGCGTTTTGAAAATTTTCCATCCATTCCACATACTCTCTTAGCATTAGCCCCTTGGGCATAATCTTTGCAATTTTAAAATCTTTTGCTCTAAAGTTTCTATAAATTTCTTTTAAACTAGTTCTCGAATCTATATTAGCCCCACCATATTCAAATTGAATAAAATCTATCTTATCCTTAGCTAAGAATTCACCCATCCCCTTAAAGGCATTTACTTCGTTTCCCTCTATATCTATTTTCATAAATTCTATTCTGTCTATTTTATTCTCTTTTAAATATTCCTCAAGCCTTATGATCTCTATCTCTTCACTCTCATTCATCTCAATATTCTTATCAAATAAATCCCTCTTATATACAGACGCTATTCCGCTACCCTCTACGTCATAGTGAAGCCTAACTTTTTCATTCTTATCAGAGAGTCCTTTATTTACTAAAACAACGTTGTCATTGCCATTATACTTTTCTTTTAAAAGATTAAAACAATATTTACTTGGCTCAAAACCATAGACCTTGCATTTTATATTTTTTTTCAAGGATTCTTTTAAGACGAAATCAGTATACTCGCCCTTGTTAACACCTATGTCAAAAAAAGTTATCTCTTCTAGGCCTTTACTACTATAGTAGTTGAAAACGTTTTGTACAAACAACAACTCGCCATTTTTATCAAACTTACCATTATTGTTATTCTCTAGTTTTTTAAACCATTTTAAGACTTTCTTTCGAGCTCTTTTTTGGAAATAAGTTTCTTCTATAAACATATAATATCCCTCTTCTACTTACTTTATCTCTGGGCCTTTTAACCAGTCGTATCCAATGACAGAATCGTCATACTCTATTCTACCTTCTTCTTCAACGTCATAGACCCCAGAAGTTATGTAGAAAAGATTTGCCGGACCATCTATACACTTGCATCCGTGTGCCACACCAGGAGGAATTTTTACAATAACTGAGTCCTGATTATCCCCCATCAAAAGTTCCATTGTCTCACCGTTTGTCTTTGACCCATCCCTCTTATCATGCAAAACAACCTTCAGGACGCCGCCAGATACGTACCACCAGTCGATTTGATTTTTATGAATATGCCAAGCTTTGGCACTTCCCTCATACATAAGAGAATGACTTAATTGGCCAAAACCTTCACCAAAGAAATCATCTGTTACCCTAATCATCTCACGAAAAAAACCACGCTCATCTGTATGGGTGACAAGTTCTTTTATGATAACGCCGTCAATTTTAGGCTCTTTCATTCTCACTCCTTCCCTCTAATACAACCCTGTTGAGAGTTTACTCTCTGTCCAGTCAATCCCCTTTGCCTTAACAGCACTCCTGCCCTCACCCTTTGACTTTGCCCCGATAAAATCAAAGTCATGATCTACCATAACCTTGGTTAGCTCCTCAAATGTAATCCGAGGCTCCCAGCCAAGCTCGGTTCTTGCCTTTGTTATATCGGCCTTTAAAAAATCTACCTCAGTTGGGCGAAAATACTTTGGATCAATCTCAATGATAACATCTCCGACCTTAAGAGGTGTTTGCACCTCGTCAGCAATAGACTTCAGGACTGCCTTCTCGCTCTCGCCAGAGCCTTGCCATTCAAGCTCAAGACCAGCGTAATTAAAGGCAACCTCCACAAATTCACGCACCGAGTGGCTCTCTCCTGTGCCGATGACAAAATCATTTGGCGTGTCTTGCTGAAGAATAAGCCACTGACACTCTATATATTCTGGGGCAAATCCCCAGTCGCGTTTGGCCTCAAGGTTTCCAAGGTATAGTTTTTTCTGCTTACCTAAAATTAAATTTGCAAGCGCCCTTGTTATCTTTCTCGTAACGAATGTCTCACCCCTTCTTGGGCTTTCGTGGTTAAAGAGAATTCCATTTGCCGCAAAAATACCATACCCCTCGCGGTAATTTACTGTCATCCAATACGCATAGACCTTTGCCGCGGCGTAAGGACTGCGAGGATAAAAAAGTGTCTTTTCATTTTGCGGTGGTGGAGTTGCACCAAACATCTCACTGCTTGACGCTTGATAGTAACGCGCCTTGCTCCCGCTCCTACGCATGGCCTCAAGGAGGCGAGTTGTTCCCATCCCTGTTACCTCACCAGTATACTCTGGGGTATCAAAGCTAACGCGTACGTGGCTCTGAGCTCCAAGATGATAAATCTCATCTGGCATTGTATTATAAATTAGGTTCGTGAGTTGACCCGAGTCTGTTAAGTCCCCGTAATGCAGAAACATCCTTGCATCAGGGTTATGGGGGTCTTTATAGATGTGATCAATTCGATGCGTATTAAAGGTACTTGCCCTGCGGATAAGCCCGTGGACTTCGTAGCCCTTACTTAGTAAAAATTCTGCGAGATATGAGCCGTCTTGTCCTGTTATTCCTGTAATTAGGGCTTTTTTTGCCATCAATATAATCCTCTCATTTTAATAATTTCAAACATTTAAATTTTTATATTTTCTTTGTACTACAACCATCCAAAATTCTTTTACAAACGAGGAGTTGTAAGGCAAGATGCAAGCTAATCCTTTTAACTCATAGTATCTTTAAATAGTCTTGCTACTTGTCTTTACTAAGATCTTTTACGCTCGTACGACCCGACCTTTTTTGCCTTTTGTCTTGCCCCTTGTAGCACCTCTGGCATCAACGACCAACTGGCTATTCTCTACAATATTTGCGTAATCGTAGGAGGTGTGATCCGTAACAATCACTACACAGTCGTATTTTGTAAGGCTCTCTTCGCTAACATCCTTGCTCTCCATTTGTAAATCATGGTCTCGCATATTCTTCGGAAGTTCTGGAATATGCGGGTCATTATATTCCACATCTGCACCTCTGGCCAAGAGTAGCTCAATTATCTCAAGAGAAGGAGACTCTCGAAGATCATCAACATCCTTTTTGTATGCCATACCAAGGATTAAGACCTTGGATTTATTAAGTTTTTTATTATCTTCACCAAGGGCAGTCTCTATTTTTTTAACAACATACTCCGGCATACCCGAATTTACCAGACCAGCAAGCTCTATGAATTTTGTCTCAAAGCCAAATTGCTTTGCCCGCCACGAGAGGTAGAACGGATCAATAGGGATGCAGTGACCGCCAAGGCCTGGGCCTGGGTAAAAAGCATTAAAGCCAAACGGCTTGGTACTTGAGGCCTCAATGACCTCCCAGATATCCATACCCATTTTTTCTGTCAAAACCTTTAGCTCATTTACGAGTGCGATATTGACGCATCTATATATATTCTCAAGCAATTTCGTCATCTCTGCCACCTGCGTTGAGGAGACCTCAACAACCGTATCAACCACGCACTGGTAGGCTAAGCTCCCAACCTTTAGGCAATTTGGCGTCGTCCCCCCGACGACCTTGGGTATTGTCTTGGTTGTGAAATCCGCGCGACCTGGATCCTCTCGCTCAGGTGAAAAGACAAGGAAGAAATCCTCGCCAACCTTCAAGCCCCCAGCACTTAACCTCGGAAGCACGACCTCCTCAGTGGTGCCGGGATAAGTCGTGGACTCAAGGGAGACCAGTTGACCTTGACGCAGGTATTTTGCGATTGTCTCAGTGGTCTCGGTAACGTAGCGCATCTCTGGGGTGCGATCCTTATTAAGCGGCGTCGGAACGCAGATAATTATAACATCCTGCTCACCGAGGCCAGCCATCTCAGTTCTTGCCTCAAAGAGACTATCCTTCACAAAATCCTTTATTTTATCTGGACTTATGTGCTCAATATAGGACTCGCCTTTATTCAGTTTCTCTACTTTAGAGTTGTCAACATCAAAACCGCAGACCTTGAAACCCTCCTCTAGGTAGCGAATAACAAGAGGCAGGCCAACATAACCAAGACCTATTACGCCAATTTTTGCGGTTTTATCTTTGATTTTATTTAATATTTTTTCTTGATTATTCAATAGATTATCTCTTAGCTCTTACCCCACAAGGGTATTTATTTGCAAGCCCTAAGTTCCTTGTATTTTTTGCGTAACTTTTTTATTATAAGATTACTAAACCATAAATCTGACCCTCAGAGTAACACTCATCTTTATTGCATGTCAATTAAGGATTAATCCAAAAACCTGACTTTTCTAAACTGATATTTGGCGTTTTTTTAGTGTATTTGGAGAACGGGAAAATCCTTATAAAAAAATACTTCAAAACTTGTAAAATAAAAAAACCCCGGCTATTGCCGAGGCTTTTTCTGAGTAAATTAATTTAAAGTTTTTTCCCTACTTTTTTGTAAAGGTTGAGTCCTCGGCTATCGCGGCGTAAAAATAACCGCCACCAAAATCCTTATCAGCAAAGATGCGACCTTTTGCAGTTACCTCATCTCCTGCGACAACGGTATTGCTCGTTGCCCTAAAGACCAAGTCATTTGTGCCAGCCTCGCCTGTGCCGTCCTGAATATGAACCCAGATTCTGCCCATAATAAACGGAGAAACCTTTACAACCTTACCCTTAACAAGGACAATCTTGGCATTTAGTTCAGCCTTCTTTGCAAAGACCTCAGCCACGGTAAATGTTCCAGCAACCTCATCAGAGAGAGGCTCTGTTGATACAGGTGCTTTTTTTGGAGGTGCGGCCTTTACAATCTCGGAGCCCTCAAAGACCTGCCTAACAAAGAGTATCTTATCAAAGGTGCGACCTAGTCCCTTGGAGTAAAAATTCCCCATCCAAACCTCTTCAATAAAACTAACATCTGAGCCCTTGGCTATATCATTTGGCGGTCCAGCTATCCAAAACTTTTCACCCTTTTCCTCAATCTCCATATAAGTATAAGGGCCACTCGTCTGGGTATCTGCTATCACACCAGAGTGCGTTGGCATCCCTGGGTTTGCAGTAACCACAGAGGCCGTAAGTCCAACCACTAGGTTAAGTGCAAAAATAATTGCTAATATTTTAAAACGTTTCATAATTATTTCCTCCTTAAAATAGATAACGTCTCACACACAAGATTTTATGGTAACACAAGCAAAGTAAGGCTTCAACCCCCTCTTCTCATTTGCCCCGCCTGCAAACCAATTTACCTATACCCAAGCAAATCTCCGATGTAGAGATTAAAAAAATTATAGGGTAAAACCTGGAACAAAAAAGGCTTGTATATAATCAAAAAAAGTATAGCCAAGCGGAAGGATAGTAAAAAGAAGAATAACTACCCAAAGCAAAGACCTCAAAAGAAAGAGATTTGCCTTAAATGTTCCAGTTACCAAGTTTCCAACTCGCTCTCTGGCAAAACGCTCAATAGAGGCTGGGGTAACCAGACCTCCACTCTTCTCAATTGTCTCCATAAAATCACCAAGAAAGATTAGACGAATGACACCTATTATGCGAAGCGCAATGAAGGCTGAGATAATTCTAAGTGGAGAGAAAAGATTACCACCTTGCGCTGGACGACCCCTTAGGGTTTTATTAACGATTTCCTCAAATTCCTCAAAGGTAATTCCCTTTTCTGCAAAAGGGATACGCTTTGCGACATTCAAGGCAAGACTATCTGCAAGCTCCATCACTACCTTCTCAACCTCTTCAATGCCTCTACTTACAATTGAGGTTACGGCCGTAAAAAACCCGAGTACGCCACCAATAACAGTATAGATAAAGACTGCTAGGAGACCAAAGGCACTCTCAAGGACTGGGTGGTAATCAAGCCCCTTGATGGTCGTCACCACAACAAGACCTCCGTTTAATAAAAAAATAATCCCGAAGACAAGTGCCCCAAGGATTAGGTTCTTTATGGTCTTGCTAAAGAGTGAGAAAAAAAACGCACCAAGGTTGGCGGCCCTATCAGTCCCAGTATCTACTCCTATGTCTATTATTTGTTTATCCAAATTAAGCCCCTTTTAAGTACTGCTTCAAAAAACGCCCTGTATAAGAACCCCTAACCTTTGCTACCTCTTCAGGCGTGCCCTTTGCAACAATTTTTCCGCCCTTGTCCCCGCCCTCTGGCCCCATATCAATTACATAATCAGCTGTCTTTATCACATCCAAATTATGTTCAATTATTATTATGGTATTACCACTCTCGCTGAGGCTTCTCAGCACCTCCAGGAGTTTATGGATATCCGCAAAATGAAGCCCTGTTGTTGGCTCATCAAGGATATACAGGGTTCTCCCTGTTGGTCGCTTGCTAAGTTCTTTTGCAAGTTTTATTCTCTGAGCCTCGCCCCCTGATAAGGTCGTTGCGGCTTGACCAAGTTTTATATACCCGAGCCCAACATCAAAGAGTGTCTTTAACTTTATTTTTATATGCGGTACATTTTTAAAAAATTCCAGAGCCTCGGCAACTGTCATCTCTAGAGCGTCTGCTATGGAGCGACCTTTGTACCTAATCTGAAGGGTCTCACTATTGTATCTGCGCCCGTCACAGAGCTCGCAGTGTACGTAAACATCTGGGAGAAAGTGCATCTCTACCTTAACAACCCCCTCTCCTCTGCAAGCCTCACACCTCCCGCCTTTAACATTAAAGCTAAACCTGCCAGAGCCGTACCCCCGAAGTTTTGCATCAGGCAGGGAACTAAATAGCTCACGCACTGGGGTAAAAAGCCCCGTGTAGGTTGCGGGATTACTCCTTGGGGTTCTACCAATCGGAGATTGGTCAACATCAATAACCTTATCAATATGCTCAACCCCAGTAATAGAGCTCAGAGCCTGAGCGCGTTGCCTTGAGCCGTAAAGCCGACGCCTTAGATTTTTAAAGAGTGTGTCAATAACAAGCGTACTCTTACCAGAGCCTGAGACCCCTGTAACGCAGGTTATAAGACCAAGGGGAAAAGAGACATTTATATTTTTTAGATTATTTGCCTTTAGACCTTTTAGGGTTATGGCTTTTTTTGTTGCCTTTCTCCTCTCCTTTGGCAAAGGTATCTTTAACTCTCCGGTTAGGTATTTTCCAGTTAGAGATTTTTTATTCTTTAAAATCTGAGGTGGCGTACCGATTGCTACTATCTCACCGCCTTTGGCCCCAGCACCTGGCCCCATATCAATTACAAAATCCGCACTCTCTATAGTTGCCTCGTCATGCTCAACAACCAAAACCGAGTTTCCCATATCACGAAGCCTTCTAAGGGCGTCCAAGAGTTTTTGATTATCCCTTTGATGAAGCCCAATAGAGGGTTCATCAAGAATATATAGGACCCCGACAAGGCTTGAACCAATCTGGGTTGCAAGTCTGATGCGTTGACCCTCACCACCAGATAATGTTGCCGCAGACCGGGCAAGTGTTAGATAATCAAGGCCAACACTGCTTAAAAACCCAAGCCTCTCAATTATCTCTTTTAAGATGCGAGGGGCAACTACAGCCTTGTGGCCTTCAAATTTCAGGGTAGAGAAAAACTTTATCGCCGCCGTAATTGATAGCTCTGTTATTTGGAAGATATTTTTCTTCCCTATTTTTATATATAGCGAGTCTTTCTTTAACCTTGCCCCGTTGCACTCCACACACCTCTGGGCATTCATAAAACGCTCTAAATCCGCTCGAGTGTCCTCAGATTCAGAGTCGTGATACCTTCGCTCTAGGTTTGGAATTACCCCCTCAAATGTCTGCTGAAAGGAATAACTCTTCTTTGCTTTTTTGTACTCAAAGTTAATCTCTTCCTCGCCAGAGCCATAGAGCATAATGTCTTTGATTTTTTTTGGGAGTTTTTTAAATGGCAAGTTCGGGTCAAAATCATAATGACTAGCAAGAGAGGTAAGCACTTGCTCAAACCAAAGTGCATTTCTCTTACTATTCTTTTTATTCCAAGGAAGTATTGCCCCGCTCTTTAGTGAAAGATTTTTATCCGGCACTACGAGTTCTGCGTCAAAGTGAAAACTATCACCAATACCCCCGCACTCAGTACACGCCCCGTGCGGAGAGTTAAATGAAAAAGTTGTCGGCGTTAGCTCTGGGTAACTAACAGAGCAGTCAACGCAGGCCAGATTTTCATTAAAAAATAAAGTGACAGGTTTTGCTTTTTTCTTTTCACCTCCAAGAACAACTACCCTTGCAAGCCCCTTTGAGAGCATTAAGGCAACCTCCATGCTCTCGGCCAGACGCCCCCTCACAGTGTCCTTTATAATCAAGCGGTCAATTACAACATCTATATCGTGCTTCTTTTTTTTACTAAGTTTTATCTCATCCTCTAGACTTAAAAGTTTTCCGTCCACATAGACTCGCATATAGCCACTTCGAAGGAGCGACTCAAAATCTTTTTTAAACTCCCCTTTTCTGCCTCTGACAATTGGAGCAAGTACCTCAAACCTTGTCCCTTCCTTTAACTCCATCACACGCTCTACCATCTGTGTGCTTGTCTGTGAGGAGATTGGTTTTTTGCATTTATAACAATACGGCGACCCTGCCCTTGCAAAAAGAAGACGCATAAAATCATAAATCTCTGTTACCGTACCAACAGTTGAACGAGGGTTTTTTGAGGTTGTTTTTTGCTCTATGGCAATGGCCGGGGATAACCCCTCAATTGCATCAAGCTCTGGTTTCTCGGTCTGCTCCAAAAACTGACGAGCATAAGCACTTAGGCTCTCCACATATCGACGTTGACCCTCGGCATAAATTGTATCAAAGGCAAGGGAGCTCTTCCCAGAGCCAGAGACACCTGTGATTACAACGAGGCTATCCCTTGGTATCTCGAGGTTGAGATTCTTTAGGTTGTGAACGCGCGCTCCTTTTATGATTATATTTTTCATAGCTAAATATTATACAATAATCTAGAGAATTTTACAGATAAGTGGGAAGGAGAGGAAATGGCTTTTTAAGGTTTATACAAAAAAGAAAAAGAAAAGCATCAAAAAAAACTTTAAAAAGTAGTTTAAACTTTGGTTCAAGTTACAAACTTGAACCCGCATAAAAAAATTTACTTGGCCATCTCTGCGGCTTGCAGTAGGGCCGCTATCATGCTATTTGCACTGGCACTTCCCTTCCATGCAATCGGATAGGCTGTACCGTGATCTGGGGAGGTACGAATTATTGGAAGCCCAAGGGTGGTATTAACTCCGTCCTCAAAGTGGAGGAGCTTTAGCGGAATTAACCCCTGATCGTGGTACATGCAAACCACTAGGTCAAAGGCCTCTTGCCGTACGGCCTGATAAAAAAGAGTATCTGGTGGAAGCGGCCCGTTTGCGTCTATGCCTTGAATGCGGGCTTTATCTACAGCTGGCTCAATTATCTTTCTCTCTTCTTCGCCCATACTGCCGCCGCCGTGCGTCTCGCCAGCATGCGGGTTTAGGCCGCATACCGCGATGCGAGGTTTTTTTATTCCAAAGTATTTTTTTAAGGCTTCATTTGAAATCTCTATGGTCTTTAAAATCTTACCTTGCGTAAGGAGGGATGGAACTTTTTTTATTGGTTCGTGTATCGTAACGAGCGAGACCTTCAAGGAGCTTCCGCTTAGCATCATCACAAAGTTTTTTGCCTTTGTTAAATGCGCAAGATATTCAGTGTGTCCTGGGAATTTAAAACCACCAAGTTTTGCACTCTCTTTATTTATCGGGGCAGTAACAACGGCACTCGCCTTGCCAGCCAGAACGCAGGTCACAGCCTCTGTAATATAATCAATCATCGCAACTGAGCTTTCTCTTGTGGGCCTGCCTGCTTTTAGGCCTTTAATATTTGAGATATTAACGACCATTGAAGGACTTGGCAAAGGAAGGAAGAGTTTTTTTGCAATTCTGTTTAAGAGCTTCAGGTCGCCTATGACAAGCGGCCTTGCCATGCGAAGAACCTTTGGTGATGAGATTGCACGCAGGGTAATCTCTGGGCCAATGCCTGCAGGGTCACCAATTGTGATTGCAATTGTTGGTTTATTTTTCTTTGCTTTTGTTTTTTTAGGAGGCGTGACCTTAGAATTTTCATTCTTTGAACGTAGGTTTTTTGAGTTCATAATTTTTTTTCGTTCGAAGAATTTTTCTAGGTTTATAATATCTGATTGTGTTTTTTGAATTTGTTTTATGGAAAAAAACTAGGGTTAAAAAGATTAGAAAAACCTTGGTCTGTTAATTCGCAAATATAATCTTCAAAATTTTTGCAAACCAAAAAACAAAAACAACCCAATAAATGACAAAAACCCTTAGAAACGGATATCAATATGTGCGGTGCGTCTCGTCTCTTCTAGCCAAAAATCAAATCTCTCGGCAAGACGTATCTTTGAGAGTTCTTCTGTAACACTCTTCCTTACCTTGGCAAGAGGTCTTGGAGATGCTTCTTTTTTCTCCACAAGTTGAATTATCGAGATCCCTCTCTCTGTAGTCACGGGGCCGCTAATCTCGCCTTTCTTAAGTTTTTCTGCAACACTTGCTACTGTTTGATCAAGCTCATCGACCTCAAGAAAACCAAGGTCGCCGCCATTGTTCGTAGCAGGGCCTTCTGAGTAATCCCTTGCAAGCTCCTCAAAGGCAACCCCACGCCCAAGCTCTCCTAAGACAACCTCTACCTTCTTCTTTACAGAGGCCTCATCTGAGCTTGCCTTAAAGAAAATTATCCGAATACGATAAGCTTTGGCTCCTTGGTATTTATCTATATTTTGCTCGTAGTATTCCCTAATCTCACTTGAGCTGAGCCTAACCTTTGAGCGAAACTCCATATTTATAAATTTTGCCTCACGAATCTCTTCACGAAGTTGAGCTCGGTAGGAGATTAAGTCGTGACCGTTTTGTGCAAGGGCGACCATAAAGACTTCGTCTGTGAAGTTGTTTTGTTTCTTTACGTCCTCAATTGCCGCGTCTAATTCTTTATCCCCTATAACAATTCCTGCCTTATCAGCGGCCTGTTTCATGAGGAGATTTTCAATTAATATATCCAGAGCCTTTGCCCTAAGTTTTTCCTTGCTAAGCTTCTGCTCTATTTGTACTCCTTCTTCTGCTTCCTTTAACTCCGAGAGGGTTATTATCCCTCCATTGACAACGGCAACTATACGGTCAACAAGTTGAGCACTGACAATCGTTGGTGAAGAAATAAGTGCAAGGAAAAACATTAGAATTAAAAAATTTATTTTTCTGCACTCTATTTTATTTATTTTATTTGTCATTTTTTTTGGGGGATTTTCTCCAGATTTTATTCTATTATTCTCTTAAATTTTTTTAAAATTCTTGCGTGAAAGATTTTATAAAATATCCTTTGATACATTTATACTTTTTTTCTTCTTTAGAGTGCCGAGCAGTTCCTTAACTTTCTTATCTGTCTGCTCACGAATGAGTTTATTTGTAATCTTCTCCCTAACATCTTCAAAGTTAAGCTTACCGCCCTCCATCTTTGCCTCAAGTTTAAAGATATGATACCCGTACGGGGTCTTTAAGATACCGCTCGTCTTTCCAGGTTTCATTGCAAAGAGGATGTCCTCAAACTCTGGTGGCATCTCACCTCTGGAGAAACTACCGAGATCTCCGCCAAGGTGTGCTTCAGGCCCCTTTGATACCTCTATTGCAAGTACAGAGAAGTCCTCTTTTTTTATTCGTTTTAAAGTAGCCTGAGCCTCTTTCTCACTTGCAACAACTATCATCCTAGCCTGCACTCGCTCTGCTACCTTATACTCCTTCATATTGGAGTTATAATACTTAAGAGCCTCTTCTGTATCAACCTTCACCTCGGTTGAGGAAATACCATCAATAACTTTTCTAACAAAAAGTTTTCGCTTTATGGCCTCCCTCCACCCGGCAATATCTCCGTACCTGCTAATTACAGCGGCATTAAATTCCTCTCCAGCAGAGTCTCCAAATATCTCACGAGACTCTCTGGCAACCTCTTTCTCTGTAACGCTATAGCCTCTGGCAAGAGCCTCAACTACCATAAGTTCTTCATCAATTATCTGATGGATTAGGCTTCGCTTAAGACCAAATATCTCTTCTGTGGTCAAGCCTTCCTCGCCGTGTGGAATTAGGCGTTTCATAGCGGCGTCGAACTGTCCAAGCGTTACCTCTCGGTCTTCAACGGTAATGACAACCTTGTTAGCCCCTGGTTGAGGTTTTGCCTCATCAGAGCTATTATCACCGCAACCGCCAAGGAAAAGACCAAAGACTCCGAGACAAAGAGAGAACAAAGGTATAAAACATCTTCTGTATTTTAGCTCTTCAAATTTCATTTATTTTTCTGCCTCATCTTCAGAGGTGTCCTCTCTAGCGAGACCCTCTGCACTGCCGCTCGTTGGTTCATCACTATCGTCTTTGCAGTCCTCTGCCTCACTATCATCTTCATCATCATCGTCGTAAGAGTCAGCGTCATCATCTTCAGCCTTACCACCGCTAAAATCAATTGCTTCCCAGAGTTTTGTGATGGCTGAGACAAATACCACGCCAACCACAATGTTATTTACTAGTTGGAGGTATGCTCCATTATTATAGTCCATAAATGTGGCGGTCATGGCAAAAAAAGCCGTTACAACAAAGATTAGGAGCAACCTAACGACACCCATAAATTTACCGGTGTCTAGCTGTGCGACCTTGCCTTTAAAGCCAAGTTGCCTTGAGTACCCCATTAGGTAGAAAAAACCACCAAATAGGAATATAACCAAGACGTGTTCCGCAAGTGATGCAATAGCTTCAATATCCATAATTAAACTCCATAAATAAAAAATACGATTTAAAAAACCCAGCTTACCTATTAAAGTGCAGTAAATTTACTCTTCTTTATTCTTCAAAGAACAGTCCTTAAAACGAGAAAAACATAAAATTTAAAAAGTTTTGAAAAGACCTTAAAATTCTATCACCTCTTGGAGAGTTCTTTCAACACATATCTTGCCTCATTAATAGGGGTCTCATCTGGGGTCATTATATAGACGAGCCTTCCGTCTGGGGTGGCTCTAAACTTCTCTGGAATTTTACTGATTAACTCAAAGGCTCGTGCCTCTGTACTTGTTTTTTGTATACTCTCGCCGCTTGCAAGTGATAGGTAAAATCTAGATCCTTTTTGAGTAAGCTCCACGCCACCTAGTTTCGAAAGCTCGGCCTTAACCATTGCTACAGCAAAGAGATTCTCAACAAGCTCTGGCATCCGTCCGTAGCGATCCTCAACCTCACCACCAAGCATTAAAAGTTCGTCCTGGCTAATCCCCATCGCTAGTTTCTTATAGACCTCAAGTCTTTGCCTTGTATCTGGGATGTAATCATCAGGGATGTACCTTGAAAGATTAAGCTTCACCTCAACCTGTGGTTTTGGCTCTACTCGCTCTCCCTTCAACTCTGCCACGGCCTGCCCTAAGAGCTCGGTATACATATCGAAACCAACCTCGATTATACGCCCAGACTGGGCAGAGCCAAGGAGGTCTCCTGCACCACGAATCTCTAGGTCAAAGGCCGCAACCCTAAAGCCACTACCAAGCTCTGAGAGTTCACGGATTACCTCCATTCTTTTCTGGGCTTCCGGGGTAAGGCGAGTCTCATCTGGACAAATTAAATAGGCGTAGGCTCGGTGGTGGCTCCTGCCAACTCTACCTCGAAGCTGGTAAAGTTCGGCCAAACCAAAACAATCCGCTCGGTTTATTATTATGGTATTGGCACGAGGGATATCTAGCCCACTCTCGATAATTGTTGTAGAGAGCAGGATATCAAACTCACCAGAGGAAAAACCAAGCATAACCTTCTCAAGCTCACGCTCACGCATCTGTCCGTGTCCAACCACAATCTTCACATCTGGCTTTATCTCTTTTGCTATTCCCTCTAACCAGTCCCGCATTGCCTCAATGGATTTAACTCGGTTATGGACAAAGAAAATCTGCCCGCCTCGTTTAAGTTCACGAGAAAGAGCCTCTTTTACAGCACCATCATCAAAGCGTATGACGCGTGTGTGAATACTTAGCCTGTCCTCGGGCGGGGTATTTATTATTGAAAGGTCACGAATATCAGCAAGCGACATATTTAGGGTTCTTGGAATTGGCGTAGCTGTTAGTGTTAGGGTATCCACCTCTCGGCGTAGTTCCCGAAGTCGTTCTTTATGTTTGACCCCAAAGCGGTGCTCTTCATCAACTATAACAAGGCCAATATCCCTAAAAATAACGTCCTTTTGAAGTAGCCTGTGTGTGCCAATTAGAATATCCACCTCGCCTTTGGCTAAACGCTCTAGGGTTTCATTTTGTTCCTTGCGGCTTCTAAATCGACTCAAGACCTCGACCCTAACTGGGTAGGGGGCAAAACGTTCCTTAAAGGTCAGGTAATGTTGCAGAGCTAGAACTGTTGTTGGCACAAGTATCGCTGTCTGTTTTGAGTCAAGGGCAGAGCGAAAAGCCGCACGCATAGCAACCTCGGTCTTACCGTACCCAACATCACCGCAAATCAGGCGATCCATTGGTTTCTCTTTTCCCATGTCTTTTAAAGTATCTTTTATGGCAAGTGCCTGATCAGGGGTTTCTTCGTACTCAAAGGAGGCCTCAAACTCTTCAAAGAGGTGTCCGCCCTCAGCAAAGCCGTACCCCTTTGCGGCACTCCTCTCGGCATATAACTTAAGTAGCTCTCCAGCTATTGAGGCTACGGCTTTTTTAACTCGTTTCTTTGTCTTATTCCAGCTCTGCCCTCCAAGCTTATCTGGGCGAGGCTCCCCGCCCTCAATCCCCCGGTACTTTGAGATTAAGTCCATCCTCTCTACAGGCAAGTAAAGTGCGTCCCCTCCGTCATAGTGAAGAAGGAGGTAATCGCTCTCCACTCCGTCATGACCCATCCGCTTTAAGCCCCTATAAACCCCAATACCATGGAGGGTATGGACAACCGTATCACCGTCCTTTAACTCACGAAGGTCATTTAAAAAACTCTCAACCTTCTTTGTACTCGGTGCTCTTCGTCTTTGACGCTCACCAAATATCTCCTCTTCCGTTATAAAAGACCTCTTTAGTGATGGCTCAGTAAAACCAGAAGAAAGAGCACCAATAAGGACAACCACCCTTGGCTTGTCAAAGGTCTCAAAGACCTCCTCTCCGGCACTTGTTATTGTTACTGAAAACTCTTCCAGTAACTCAACCATTCGCTCAGCCTGACCATGGTTATGTGCAGTTATAAATACCGAGATCTCGTCCTTTAGTAGTTTTGTTATCCGCTCACTAAGCGGGGTTAGTTCTTTTTTTGTACTTATATCCTGTCTAAGAGCTAGATTTGATAGGGATTCAAACCTTGCCTCCACCTTGTCTTTGTCTACTTCGTCTTTGACCTCTGCGGAGGTACCTTCAAAGGTCGGTGAAAAAATCTCCAAAAGTGGCCATTCCATTAATTCTTCTCTAAATTTTTCTGGGGTTTTGTATAGTTCTTCTGGCGTAAGAAGCAGGCTCTCTCCTGCTCGAAGCAAAACTTCTTTATAAAAATCTTCGGTTCGAGCCTTAATCTGCTCTGGTTTGGAAGCAACAATGATTGTCTCTTTTGGAAGATAATCAAAGATATGGCCAAGGTTTTCACTAAAGAAAAACGGGAAGAGTGCACCTGCCAAAACCTTACCCCCATCACGAAGTTTTGATGACAGTGGCTCCCACTCGCTTCTGGCAAGGTCTCTTGCGTCAGCACGTTCAATTAGTCTTTCTCTGGCAAGCCTCCTTGCCCCTGCCGAGAGATCCATCTGACGAGCAGGCAGGATTAATGCGTCCGTAAGCTCCCTGAGTGAACGCTGAGTTGAAGGGTCAAATGTTCTAATTGATTCAATCTCATCGCCCATAAATTCCAGACGCAGAGGCCACTCCTTATTCTCTGTTGTTGGGGCAGGAAACAAATCCAAGATAGCCCCTCTAACACTAAGCTCGCCACGCTCCTCAACCATGCTCATGGACTCATACCCTACCTCAATTAACCTTGCAACCAACTCATCACGCCCTGCCTCATCCCCTATGCCAATCTTTATTGACCTCTCTATCAAGGACTTTGCTGGCACTGTTAGCTCGATTAAGGTCTCAGCCGAGGCAACCGCTATAAAAGGGGTCTTCCGAGTCTTTAGGGTATAGAGACACTCAAGCCTTGCACCCGTTATATCAGGGTGCGGCTCTTCGGTCTCAAAGGGGAGTAGCTCTGTTATCGGATAATAAAGTACATTTTCTTTGCCTATAAAAAAAGCCAGGTCTTTTGCAAATGATTCTGCCTCGTCAGCAGTTGGGAGGATTACAAAGAAAGGTTTATTACTTTTTCTAAAGAGACTTGCCAGACAATACGCCCGCGAAGAACCAACCAAACCAGAGAGGACGCACCTCTGCCCGCGCACCAAAGAGGATAGCCCCCTCTCGGCCACCAAAAGCGGGTTTTTATTAACTACCCCGTCTTTTAAGGATTCTGACTTTGCCATTAGAACTTGTCAGTATAACACAGTCAGGGCGGGAATAAAAACCACCCTCAAAAAAACATTCTCCTTGCGACCAACCTGTCTTTTTGTTAAATTGCGTGTTAACAAGAGTCTACGCCTTTTAACCCAAACCTGATGAGGTTCTCAATTGTTTAAAAAACTAACAAAAGAAGAAGCATTAAAAAAAACCATCGAGCTTGTTGATAAGTTTGCCATACATGTTGATGACTACAAAAAAGGACATTACAACGAGGCTCAAGTCAGGCGAGAATATATTGACCCTTTCTTTGAAGCCCTTGGCTGGGACATTGAAAATGAAGACGGCTATGCCGAGCAGTATAAAGACGTCATACACGAAGACTCCTTAAAGGTCGGTGTATCGATGAAGGCTCCTGATTATTCTTTTCGCATTGGAGGCGTGCGCAAGTTTTTCTTGGAGGCAAAGAAACCCGCAGTAAAAATAAAGACAGACTCTGACCCCGCCTTTCAGCTCCGTCGTTACGGATGGAGCGCAAAACTTTCCCTCTCCATCCTCACCGACTTTGAAGAGTTCGCCGTATATGATTGCAGAATAAAACCAAGTGAAAAAGACAAGGTCGGCCTTGGTAGAATTCGCTACCTCACCTATGAGGATTACGTAAAAGAGTTTGATTATATTTACGATACTTTCTCTAAAGAAGCCATCTTAAGGGGTAGTTTTGATAGATACATCGAGACCTCAAAAAAGCACCGTGGCACGAGCGAGGTCGACTCTGAGTTTTTAAAGATAATTGAAGAGTTTCGCCTAACGCTTGCAAAAAAAATCGCCTCTGGGAATAAAACAAAAAATCTCTCTGTTCATGACCTAAACTTTGCCGTTCAACAGACATTAGACCGTATAATATTTTTGCGTATTTGTGAGGATAAGGGTATTGAGCCTTATGGCCAATTACAGGCTCTTCTAAACGGTGAAAATATTTATCAAAGACTCTTTGAGGTTTTTTACAAAGCTGACGTGAAGTACAATAGTGGCCTCTTTGATTTTAAGAGCGACACCTTCACCCACACACTAGAGGTAGATAACAAGATACTAAAGGAGATTATATCCAACCTCTATGCCCCAAAATCTCCCTACGAATTTTCAGTCCTTGGCGTTGATATTCTTGGCAATGTTTACGAGCAGTTTCTTGGCAAGGTCATTACTCTAAGCCCAAGCGGTAAGACGGCAAAGGTTGAAGAGAAACCCGAGGTAAAGAAGGCTGGCGGAGTTTACTACACGCCGCAGTATATCGTTGAGTATATTGTTAAAAATACTATTGGAGAGCTTTTAAATAAAAAAACGCCAAAAGAAGCGTTAAAGCTAAAGATACTTGACCCAGCCTGCGGTAGCGGAAGTTTTTTAATCGGTGCTTACGACTACCTCTTAAAGTGGCACCTGAAGTGGTACTGTGACAACGATCCCGAAAAACATTGCAAGGGCAAAGACCCAAAGATATTTAAAATAGGTGTTAACTCATACCGCCTGACCGCAAGTGTAAAAAAACAGATTTTAACCAATAATATTCACGGTGTGGATATAGACCGCCAAGCCGTGGAGGTTGCAAAGCTCTCACTCCTCTTAAAGGTTTTGGAGGATGAGAACGGCGAGACCCTCGCGCGGAGTAAACTTAATTTTAGAGAGCGGGTTTTGCCAAACCTAAAGGACAATATAAAATGCGGAAACTCGCTGATTGGTTCTGATTTTTATAACCAGCTGGAGTTTGACATGAAGCTTGATGACGAGGAGGCACGACGCATAAATGTTTTTGATTGGGATGATGACAAGAAAGGGTTTGGTAAAATCATGAAAGCCGGGGGCTTTGATTGCGTTATCGGTAACCCGCCGTATGGAGCCACATTAAGCATCCAAGAAAAAAACTATCTAAAAACATACAAAGCCTATGAATATCAACTAAACAGTTTTGTTTTATTTATTGAAAAAGGACTTCAATTACTTTCCAAAAATGGTTTTTCATCTTACATCACACCTGCAGTTTTTCTTTCTCAACATTATTTCAAAAACATACGAAATTTGATACTTAAAAAATATTGCGTCCGTAAAATTTTACTTTTAAACTATAAAGTATTTCAAGAAGCTGACACAGGGGACACTACAATATTTACGATACAAAACACTTTTTCTAAAAATACATCTATAAAAAATGTCACTCTTAAAAGTCCTGAGGACTTTCTCAACAATCTTATATTCAAAACCATACCTCAGGACGACTGTTTGAATAATAAAAGATATGAACTTAACGTAGGATTAACTTGTGACATAATGAATAAAATCAACGGTGTATCTATTACGCTGGGAAATATTTCAAAAAACACTGTTGGAATTAAACCCTATCAAAAAGGAAAAGGCAAACCCAAACAAAACGAAAGGATTGTTAAAGATAGAATCTACGACTCTGAGACTGCAGTAGATAGCACTTACAAGCAGTATTTAATAGGAAAGGATATTGACAAGTATAAAGTGTCAATATTGGCAAATCGTTTTATAAAGTATGGTAAAAACCTAGCAGAGCCACGTCAATCGGCACCATTTGAAAGTAAAAAAATAATATTAAGACAAACATCTGATATCATTAGAGCTGTTATAGACGACAATAACTACTACAACCTAAACAACATATACAACATCGAAATCACTAACAATAACTATAGTTATGAATATCTACTTGGCATACTAAATTCAAAATCCATGATTTATATCTACCAAAATATCGTCCCTGAAAAAGGTAAAGTTTTTGCTGAAGTAAAAAAAATAAATCTCAAAAAACTCCCCATCCGCACCATTGACCTCTCCAACAAAACCGAGAAAGCCGTGCACGACAAGATGGTCAGTCTTGTCAACACCATGCTGGAGCTAAATAAAAAACTTGCCAAAACCAAAATCCCCCACGAGCGAGACCTAACGGAGCGTCGCATAAGTGCCACGGACACCCAAATCGACACCCTCGTCTATGAACTATACGGCCTCACAAAAGAAGAGATAAAAATAGTGGAAGGGGATTAAAATCCCCTCTCCCCCTGTGAGAGAGGGTTGGGGTGAGGGGATTATGCTTTTACGCCTTCCTATGCAAGAACTCTTTTGATATTATCAGTTTATGAAAAATGAGCCGAACTTTAAAAAAATAATACACTCGAAGCACACCCCTGTCATTATAGTAATAATCATCTCCTTCGGGGTATATTATAATGCCCTCTTCAACGGATTTGTCTATGACGACAAGCTACTAATACTTGAAAACCCTTGGATAACTAATATACGCTATATTCCCGATATCTTGTTCTCACCTGTCTTATCATTTTCACCAAAGTTTGTGCATCACCCCCAGAATTACTATCGTCCCATGACGCATTTAATCTATATGTTTGATTATCATATCTTTGGCCTTAAACCGTGGGGCTTCCATCTAACTAATATTGTTTTTCATGTCATGAACTCTCTGCTTGTCTTTTTAATAACCTCCTCGCTTGTTAAGTGCAATACGGCAAAGCTAACGGCATTTATCGCTGCCCTGCTCTTCGCAACGCACCCAATCCACACCGAGGCCGTAACGATGGTTTCAAATACTCCTGGAGTCTCTTTCACCTTCTTCTATCTCCTTTCTTTTTATCTTTTTATAAAATCGGATGCTCCTAGTAACAGACTACACCTCCTCTCTCTTTTATCTTTTTTCCTTGCCATATTTTGCAAGGAGACAGCCTTAACGCTTCCACTCTTGCTTTTGATTTATGATTACAGTATAAGAAAAAACGAAATATTTACTTGGAGCAGAGTGAAAATATATCTGCCGTATCTACTGATAGTAGGGTTCTATGTGGGGCTTAGAGTATATGCTCTTGGTGGAATCGCTCCGCGCGAAGGAGTACACGGACTAACGCCTTTTCAAAACTTTATAAACGTATTTCCCCTCTTTTCACATTACCTTTACAAGCTTGTCCTGCCTTTAAACCTCCATGTTTTTTACAGCTTTCTTCCAGCCAACTCCATATTTGAATCTAAGGTTATAACTTCTATAGGCGTAGCTTTAGCATTTTGTTATTTAACATACATAGCCGGAAAAACCAAATCCAAGTCATTCATCGGCCTTTTACTTATATTTATTCCACTTCTTCCTGTTCTCTATATCCCAGGGCTTTCAGAGAGTGTATTCAATGAGCGTTTTTTATATCTCCCTTCAGTAGGGTTTGTCATTCTCCTCTCGCTCGGAGTTATCAGAATTATAAAATTTTCAAACCGCAAACATACGATAGCTACACTTACGATTATAACGGTCTTAATATTAACATCTTATTCTTTGGCAACGATAAAAAGGAATCAAGACTGGTTTAGCGGATACACCCTCTGGACCGATACTATTAAAAAAGCGCCAAACAGTGCTGTGGCTCACAACAACCTCGGTAATATTTACCTTGAGAGCGGGCTTACGGACAAAGCCATTAAAGAATATATGGAAGCTCTTAGGATAAAACCTGCTTACGAGGAAGCGACATACAACCTTGCAACTCTTTATCATCAAAGAGGCATGCTAGATGAGGCAATCCCTCTCTACGAAAGAGCGATCAAACTCGACCCTCTTTATTTCAGTGCCCACTCAAACCTT
>JAGLUZ010000019.1 GCA_023134165.1 Deltaproteobacteria bacterium
ACCTTCTCAATTGCCGCTGAGGAGGCAACTCGCCTCGGAGGCGAGCTTCTTCCCCTTGAGGTTACCGAGGGCACAGAGGGAAGGAGTGCCATTATACGGCGTTTCCCCGTGGGTGTGGTCTTTGGTATCTCGCCCTTTAATTTTCCGCTAAATCTTGTTGCCCATAAAGTCGCCCCAGCCCTTGCCTGCGGCTGTCCAATAATAATCAAGCCAGCTTCAAAGACACCCATCTCGTCCCTACTCCTTGGTGAGGTCGTAACAAATGCAGGGTGGCCAAGTGGGGCGTTAAATGTTGTCCCCTGTGAGATTCCTTTTGCCGAAGAGGTTGCAAAGGACGGACGAGTAAAGAAACTTACCTTTACAGGTAGCCCAAGAGTTGGCTGGATGCTCAAGGGAAAACTAGCAAAGAAGAAAGTAACTCTAGAGCTTGGCGGTAATGCAGGCGTTATTATCCATAACGACCTAACAGGTGCTGAATTTGATTTTGCTGTAAAGCGGTGCGTTGGTGGGGCCTTTGGATACTCAGGGCAGGTTTGTATCTCAGTGCAACGCATCTACGTTCACAAAGATATCTTTGCTAAATTTAGTGAGAGATTTGTTAGTGCCACAAAGGCCCTCCGGACGGGAGACCCCATGAGCGAAAAGGTGCAGATTGCACCTATGATAAATGAGGCCTCCCTTAAAGAAACCGAAGCTCGTGTGGCTGATGCCCTTTTGCAAGGTGGAAAACTCCTCGCTGGTGGTAAACGTGACGGCGTATTTTTTGAGCCAACAATACTTACCAATACAAATACGAGGATGACTGCCTGCAGTGAAGAGGCCTTTGCCCCGCTCGTAACCCTTGAGCCGTACTCAGAGTTTGAGGAGGCCGTCAAGCTTGTAAATGACTCTCCTTTTGGGTTGCAGGCTGGCGTCTTTACAAGGGATATAAAAAATATCTTTTATGCTTATGAAAACATCGAGGCAGGCGGGGTTATCGCAGGCGACGTCCCGACCTTTAGAACAGACAATATGCCCTACGGCGGAGTAAAGGACAGCGGCTTTGGCAGAGAAGGCGTAAAGTACGCAATTGAGGAGATGACCGAACCACGGTCGCTTGTGCTTAATCTTAAGTAGCCGCTGAGAGCGGTTTGTTTATAGTTAATTCGCTCTCCGCTGGGGGGGGTAATAATACGTGGGGTTAGGAAGGGGTTTTTTTTGAATTTTCCCCCTTAGGATAAGGGGGGTTAAGGGGGCTTCATAAGTTTTCTTGTACCTTGAAGGTCTTTTGCTAGGTTGGATTAGAATGACGGAGTTTAAAGGATTGAAACTACGATGGGGGGGGTGAAGTAAAGCTTATGCTAAAAAGGAAAGATAGGTTCCCTTTACGAATTAGGGAAAAATTGAGAGGTGATTATGGATAGAAAAATTTATAGTTCATCATTTACTCAATCAGATGTTTTGAGTTGGCAGTGCCCTACTTGCAGTAAGAGCTTGTTAGAGATTCGAAAGGATAGTTTCAAGTCTGAACAAACAGGCACCTCAAGAAAATATTATGATGAGGTGGCTGACTGGGATCCTGAATGGACGAGATATGTGTACTCATGTCTTTTAGATTGTACAAATAGAGCGTGTAATGAAGTTGTGGCAAGCTCAGGTGTTGGGGGTGTTGGTATTGCTCCAGTGTTTAAGCAGAGAGTTTTGCAAGATATAGAGTACGATGATTTTTTTACTCCCAAGTATTTTTCCCCACACTTAAAGATATTTGATTTCTCATCAGCGACTCCAAAAGAAATCTCAGTAGAACTCGAAACTTCATTTGAGTTGTTTTTTTGTGATCCTCCCTCTGCAGCCAATCATGTGCGTATAGCAATTGAGAATTTGCTTACTCACTTGGGTATAAAGCGCTTTAATATAGAAAACAAGAAGTATAAACCTGTAGTATTGCATAATCGTATTGAGTTGCTACCATCAAAGTATGGACATTTAAAGGATTTGTTCTTAGCAATGAAGTGGTTGGGTAACGCGGGGAGTCATAGTGGTAAGACGTTAACCACGGATGATGTTTTGGACTCATATGAGATAATGGAAGAAGTGTTAAGAGAATTATTTGAAAAAAAACAAAAAAAGATCAAAACTTTAGCAAAAAAAATTAATAAAAAGAAAGGGCCTAAATAGCTCTGTACGGCGGGCTACGCCCACCGTCTTTTAGAGTTGGGTTTCGCTTAGCGGAAACCGCAACCTACAAAGGCACTTTATTAATCCCCCTCAGTCCCCCTTATCCTAAGGGGGAGGATTCTAAATCAAAGCTGAGACCCTGAAACAAGTTCAGGGCGACACATCTTTTTATAGTGTCGGTTCAGGATGACAGTTTGCTGGGTTGTTTTGGTGCGGGCCACTGAGAGCGGTTTGTATATAATTGATTTATTTCTCTCCTCTTGAGGGGGGGGGTAATAACACGTGGGTTAAGGGGGTGTTCATTTGCAAATAAGAGAGGCAACCATAAATGATATAGAAAATATTAAGAAGATATACTTGCAAGCTTTTGAGAGTTCAGAGGCTCAGGTGGTTTCTGATGTAGCAGTCAATTTACTAAAGGAAGACCCTCCTGTTAAAGTAATCTCTCTTGTTGCAATAGAGGGTGATGAAGTAGTTGGTCATATCTCCTTTAGCCCTGTCTTTTTTAAAAGCAGTAATGAACATTTTGGTTATATTCTAGCCCCATTGGCTGTATCTCCGAAATTCCAAAAAAACAAAGTTGGTTCATCATTGGTCAAATATGGCTTAGATGTTATCTCCAATATAGGGTCATTTATTGTTTTCGTTTACGGCGACCCTAAATATTATTCCAGGTTTGGTTTTAAAGTAGACCTTGCTAAAGAATTTATACCCCAATATGCACTACAGTTTCCTGAAGGTTGGCTTGCCTTAAAACTAAATTCTGCTGTGCTTCCTGAGGGTGGCAAGATAGTATGTGTTGATTCTCTTGATGATCCTAATCTATGGTAGCTGCGTATCCACTGGTGAAGTCTCCTGAAAGGGACAGAAGTAGTCTTACGCAGTAGGCTTCATCTTATTAGAGAAAAACAAAATCTAAAGAAAACAAAAAAACCCCTTGAAATGTGTTTTCGTTTAAGATAGGATATTGTATACTGTATACAGTGTCCTTAAAATTTATTACTAAAATTTAAAAACAAAGTAAAGAAGGAGAATTATTATGGCTACGATGATTACTGAAGATTGCGTTGCATGTGGTGTTTGTGAACCAGAGTGTCCAGTGGACGCTATTACCGAAGGCGACCCTATTTACATCATAGATCAGGCAACATGTATTGATTGTAAAGGTCACTACGACTCACCAAAATGCGCTGAGGTTTGCCCAACAGACGCATGCGTACCTGCCTAAGAATCTTTTTGTTCTCAAACTTCCCTTCTTTTTAGCAATCATTAGGAAGCAGGCAGTAAAACTAGTTTTAGAGTTTCGAAACGCTCCCCTTCTTGCACACTTAGCAAGAAGGGGTTTGCGTCTCTTAAACTTTTAAAAATCCGAGAGGTCTATTTTTAGATGAAAGAATTTGCAATATTTTGGGGATGTACGATCCCAACACGGTTTCCGTTTATTGAAAAATCAGTGCGTACGGTCCTTGATGCCCTAAAGCTCCCGTATACTGATATTGATGGTTTTACGTGTTGCCCAGAGAAATCCCTTGTTAATAACGTAGATAGCGGGATGTGGACACTAACGGCGGCTCGAAATGTTGCTGTGGCAGACGGCGAAGGGGTAAATGTCGTAAGCCCGTGTACAGGGTGTATATCCAACCTTGCAACTGTGGCAAAAGACCTAAAGACAGATACCACAAAGAAAAAAGAGGTAAATAAAACCCTAAAAGAGATTGGTCGTGAGTTTAAAGGTGAGTCTACCCTAAAACACCTAATCCCTTTTCTCCATGATGACTTCGGAGTAAGGCCAATTAAGGATAAGGTTAAATATTCCTTTAAAGGCATGCAGGTTGCCATACATTACGGGTGTCATATGATGCGCCCCGGGACAGCCCTTAAGGCCGATGACCCTCTAAACCCTAAAAAATTTGATACCCTTGTCGAGGCTCTTGGAGCTAAAAGCATGCAGTACATGACAAAGCTAACTTGCTGCGGTCAGGGGCTTGATAGAGTTGACCAACACGATAAGGCACTAACGCTTGCTCGTCTAAAGTTACGTGAGCTTAAAAACCTCGGTGCCGATGCAATGGTTCTGTGTTGCCCTTCATGTTACTTGCAATTTGATAATAACCAGTTCCTTATGGAAAAAGAAGGCGAAAAATTTGGAATACCAATACTTTACTATACTGATATGTTAGGCCTTGCCATGGGGATTAATCCAAAAGACCTGGGAATTGATTCCCACAGAATGGACGCTGGTCCGTTTCTAGAAAAATGGGCAAAATTATGCCAAGAAGAAGACGCACTTACCTCGGCAGAACGTATGAAAGAAGGTCTAAATGCCGATAGTGCTTTTATCTAAGGCTTTGTGTTTTAAATTTTCAACTTACAGAAGAGAGAGAAAAGAGAGATAATGGAAGAGAGTGGATTAAATTTTGATTTACTGAAAAAATGTGCGGACTGCGGAGCATGTTACGACCTATGCCCTTCGTCCCTACATATCGAAGGCTACGACCCAAGAGCCGTCATAAAGGACATCTTGGCCGGTGACTTTGAAAAGTGGACTGATAGCGAACATATCTGGCAGTGCCTCGAATGCCACCATTGTGTGGAGATTTGCTTCCAGCACTACGGCTTTGAAAATGCCATGACAGCCATGAGAAAGTACGCAACCAGAAGCGGAAAACACCCAATTCAGGTAAAACGCGGATGGGATATGTTTGCAAAGACAGGACGCCTCGGAGAGCCAAACCTTGGAGCCAGAAAAAGGCTAAATCTTCCAGAGCCAGCAGAGTCTGGAGAAGAAGAATTTAAAAAATTATTTGCAATCTATAAGGCCGATAAAAAAACTGGCACAGAGGAAAAAAACGAGTCATAATTAAACGTGGGCTGGTGAAAAGGGGCTGGTGAAAAAGATCCTGCGACTTAGATTGTGGTGGATTTGGTAGAAGTACTTAATAGTCTCTCGCTACGTAAAAGTCATATTGGTTCAGGTTACAAACCTGAACCCGCTCTAAGAGCCGGTTAAAAAGAATTAACAGCTGGGGTGGCGGAAAAGAACTTGGTGGTTGGGTTGGCTGAGAAGGGTTAACTACATAGCAGGGAAAAATTATAATAATTAGATTTTTTTACAGATAACCATTACAATAAAGGAATAAACAATGAATCACGATTATCAAAAAGACATAGCTGGTTGTGGCCTAACAGGGTTAATAAATAAGAAGAAAAAACCAATTGACGGCTCGCACATAAAAAAATCGCTCTCCCTCATGAATGACAGAGGAAACGGCCTTGGTGCAGGGTACGCGGCATACGGCGTCTACCCAGAGATGGCTGACTGTTACGCCTTTCATGTGATGTATGATTTTGACTCAAGCAGGATGGAGGCTGAAGAGCTTTTAAAGGCTAATTACGAGATAGAAAAAATAGAGGCAATGCCTACAAAGCCAGTAAAAGAGATTGTAATAAGCCCTCTCTTAATTCGTTATTTTTTAAAGCCAAAGAAGGATAAGATAACTGGGGATCAGAGTGAAGAGGATTTTGTTGTTAAGACTGTAATGCAGGTTAATAGCGAGATTGAGGGTGCATATATCTTCTCCTCAGGTAAGAATATGGGGGCTTTTAAGGGTGTTGGCAATCCAGCAGAGATAGCGGATTTCTTCTGCCTCGAAGAGTACGAGGGGTACATCTGGACAGGACACACACGTTTTCCAACAAATACACCAGGTTGGTGGGGTGGGGCTCATCCCTTTACCCTCCTCGACTGGTCAATTGTTCATAACGGAGAGATATCTAGTTACGGCATAAATAAACGCTACCTCGAGATGTTTGGGTACAAATTAACACTCCTAACCGATACAGAGGTTGTGGCTTATCTCTTTGATTTACTCGTAAGAAAACATGGCCTTGATATTGGGATGGCTTGCAAGGTTCTGGCCTCTCCATTTTGGAAGGATATCGACAAGATGGACGCCGAAGATAAGGAGATTTACACTGCCCTTAGGCAAACCTACGGAAGCGCCCTCCTAAACGGGCCTTTCTCACTACTTTTTGGCCATAGTAAAGGCCTTGTTGGAATTAACGATAGGATTAAACTTCGCCCACTTGTTGCGGCCACAAAGGACGACTTTGTGTATATGGCAAGTGAGGAGAGTGCAATTAGGGAGATATGCCCTGATCCAGAACGTATCTGGACTCCTAGGGCAGGGGAACCTGTTATTGTGGATCTAGAGGAATAAAAAGGCCGCGAAGCACCGTGCGTCTGCGTGACGGGGGCTTGCAAAGTGCAGGTTCTTATTAAATTTAAAGACAATGGGTAATGTTTTTTTGCACATTACTTTTTTTACTTATTAACAAAGGGGATTAAAAAAATGTTTAAGAGTCAGGCCTTACCAGAATTTCTTGCATCAATTGATACCAATAAATGTATCCGTTGCAAGAGGTGTATCCAAAACTGCGGGTGGAGTGTTTACTCGTGGGGTGGGGATCGTGTTCAGATAGATACGCAAAAATGCGTAAGGTGTCTTCGTTGCTATCACTACTGCCCTGTAGAGGCAATAGAGATAAAAGAAAACGATACTCGCTACCGTGCAAATGCAAATTGGAGTTTCTATAATATCAGAAACCTAAAGCGTCAGGCCGAGACAGGGGGAATTCCTCTAACTGGCATGGGGTGTGATTTGCCCTACCCTATTCTCTTTGATAATTTGCTCCTAGACGCTTGTCAGGTTACAAACCCTTCTATTGACCCACTTAGAGAGCCAATGGAGCTTCGTACCTTTCTTGGAAAAAAACCAGCGAAACTTACGATAAAGAAAGACGCAAATGGAAAGCCAAAGCTTAAGACAAAGCTTACGCCTCAGATTGAACTAGCGGCTCCATTTATATTCTCTCCTATGAGCTTTGGTTCAATTAGCCTTAATGCACAAAAAATTCTTGCGATGACCGCAAAAGAACGCGGCATCCTTATGAATACTGGTGAGGGTGGGTTGCATGAAGACCTCTATCCTTACCGCACAAATGTCATGGTTCAAGTTGCCTCAGGTCGCTTTGGTGTTAACCCTCAGTACCTAAATGCTGGCGTTGCTGTTGAGATTAAGATTGGTCAAGGTGCAAAGCCAGGGATTGGTGGTCACTTGCCAGGAGAGAAAATCCCTCTTGAGGTTGCAAAAACAAGGATGATTCCAACAGGGACGGACGCACTTTCTCCGGCCCCTCAGCATGATATCTATTCTATAGAGGATCTTCGTCAGCTTATATATGCCCTTAAAGAAGCAACAGAGTACAAGAAACCAATCTCAGTTAAGATTGCAACTGTGCATAATGTTGCAGCCATTGCCTCAGGTATCGTAAGAGCTGGTGCTGACATTGTCTATCTTGATGGTTTTAGAGGTGGCACAGGAGCTGCACCTGCTATAATTCGTGACCATATGGGCATACCTATTGAGCATGCCTTAGCTGCTGTTGATGATAGGCTCCGTGAAGAAGGCATAAGAAATGAGGCCTCTATTGTTGCCGCAGGTGGCATACGCTCGGCCGGAGACGCGGCAAAGGCAATAGCCCTTGGTGCAGATGCAGTTGCAATCGGTACGGCCGCACTCATTACCATGGGGTGTACGGTCTGCGGAAAATGCTACACAGGGAATTGCTCGTGGGGGATTACCACACAAAGGCCAGAGCTTACGGCAAGGCTTGACCCAGAGGTCTACGGCGAGAGATTATCAAACCTTATTCGTGCCTGGGAACACGAGCTTATGGAAATACTCGGTGCTCTTGGGGTAAATGCAGTTGAGAGCCTTAGGGGAAGTAGGGAAAGGCTACGCGGTATTGGACTTGACTCCCAGATGCTCGATATCCTCGGCGTAAAACCAGCCGGCAGGTAAGTCCGCCCAGCAGGAGGCAGGTAAGTAAGGCCGTCTTGCGTTATGGGGCTGTAGAAAGACCTTTTTTTTGTTGTCTCTAGTTTTCTTGTCATCCTGAATTTATTTCAGGATCTGATTTTGACCTTGTAGGTTGCGGTTTACGCATAAGCTAAACCCAACAATAAAGTTTTATTTTTCATTATTTTTGCATAGGGTGTTTTGCCCACCACGTAATGGTAAGTTTCGGTTTGAGGATGCACCAAAACTGTGAATATACGACGAGTTCAGGTTATAAACCAAAACCGTATTAGATAAAGTTAGCACGATCTTTATAATTGGAGTTTGAAAAAATGAAAAAAATAGATGCAAAAGGCGTTCACTTTAAAGAGTTAAATGAAAACATTCGCCAGGCTCTTGCCGATGGGAAGACCAAGATAACGCTAAACAATGTTAATGGTCAGTACTATATTGGCACCGGCCTTAAGGGTAAAGACATTACTATAAATATCGAAGGTGTGCCTGGGAATGATATGGCGGCCTTTATGGACGGCCCAACCATTCACGTCAGTGGCAATGCTCAGGACAATATCAGCAACACAATGAATAGCGGCAAGGTTCTCGTAGAGGGTCATGCCGGAGACGTGCTTGGTTACGGCATGAGGGGCGGGCGTCTCTTTGTAAGAGGCGATGTTGGTTACCGCGTTGGAATACACATGAAGGGGCAGAAGAGAAATATGCCCGTCATAATAAGCGGCGGTATGGCTGGAGATTTCTTTGGTGAATATATGGCTGGAGGCGTACTTATCCTCCTTGGGCTTAACGCAAAGAAAGGTGAGTCCATTGTAGGCGACTACCTTGGCACAGGCATGCACGGAGGGGAAATTTATATCCGTGGTGAGGTTGATATTGAACGTTGCGGTGCTGAGGTTGGGATAGATGACCCAGATGAACACGATTTAAAGACCCTGGAAAAATACATATCTGAATTTTGTAAGGATTTTTCTTTGGATGTAAAAGATATAATGAAGAAACCATTTAAAAAGCTAATCCCTGTTTCATCAAGACCTTACGGGAATCTCTACGCATATTAATTTTTGTTAGAGTTTCATTCTTTTTGTTTTTGTTAAACCCCTTTTCTTTTTTATAAAGAAAGGGGGTTTTTTTGTAAAAGTTTTTGATAAAGATTGGTGAGTAAATTAATTTGGAGAGTATAAAAAGGCAAAAAATCTTTTGTATCTCAGAGCCTTAAGAGAAAAACCTAAGAGTACCTTCCTCTTGACATCACAAACCTAAAGTCGTAAGATATAGGTGATTATAAAGGTCAGAAGGAAGACTTATGGTGTTAAGTGCATTTGAGGTGCTAGAGGAGCGGGTTGGAGAGCTTTTAGACCTGCCTGTGAGTGAAAAAACCTCCTCTGACACATCTGGAGACGGAGAACTTATTAGAGAGCTTCAGAGGAAAGAGGAGGAAATAAAGAGACTCAAGGTAAAGCTTCAGAGTTATGAATCGGAGAAGGGTATCTTAAAGGATAAGGTTGACGGACTTCTCCAAAGGCTTGAAGTGATGATTCAAAATGTGTGAGGACTCTTATGAAGCAAGCCGTGGAGTTAAATATACTTGGCAAAAGACTTGCCATTAAAAGTGATAAGAGCGAGGAACATGTTCGTGAGGTTGAGCAGCTTTTAAGTGAAAAAATTGCTGAGATAAGGGAAAGCTCAAATGCAGTTGCAACCCTTGACCTAGCACTCCTAGCCGCATTAAATATCACAGGGGAATTAATAGAAGCAAAAAAGCTGTTGGAGGCAATAGAAGAGAGGAGCGAGGAGCTTACTCGAAGAATTGAGAGCCGTAAGACTGGAACATAAGTCTTTTGCTCTAAAGAGACTCCTCCTCTGCTGTGTTTGTGATCGATCGTAATTTTTAGAACCAATAATATATAAGAGGCGACTGGCTCTGTCCAAGGCCGACGTGTCCTGTTTTTTTTTGGGAAAGTCGAAGTTGGTTAACTCCGGATGCCACCTTTGAACCTAGGTTCAAAGAATACATCGACACGGCATTTGCGGGGGAGTGAGATATTTTATGTGAGGGGTTGGCAAGGGGTGGAAGACAAAGTAAGGGATTGACGGTACGCGGGGAAGGCAAATAACTTTGATGGCTTTTGGGAAAAAGGGCAACTGGAATAGGCATAAAAAGGGGCAGTGGGTAGGGATAGAAAAAGGGGCAAAAATTAGGAAGTAAGTCTTAAGAAGTGTTTGAAGGGAAGTAACTTAAAGCGTTTAAAAGAGGCACAGAACTCTTGGTTTTGTTTTTTTATTGTATTTTCGCTCAACGGTGATTTTGAACTGGGCGTCTTAAATTATAAATGATTACCCCGGTTTTGTATTACCTTTGTTAGCGCCTAGCGCTTTGATGTTATAACTATCAAAAATAATTCTCCCTGAATTTGACATTTAAATAATGGGCGTACCAACACTTCTTTTTTTTCAACTTACCTCCCAACTAAAAATAATTTAGCCCTCATTACTCTTTCTTAGATTTGCCTTGCAAACTAAGTAATTAAAACTATTCATGGATAATGAATACGCGAGATAAAAAAAAGGCCGTGCGTCGTGATTTACTCATTAAACGCGGGGCAATGAGCGTAATTGAAGTTAAAGCTCAGAGCCAGAGAGTTCAAGAGAGGCTCCTTGAAGTTGCCGAGTACAAAAGAGCTCAAAGGATTGGGCTTTACTCGCACTTTAAGGGTGAGGTTCAAACAGGTTTAATCTTTACAGACGCACTAAGTAGTGACAAAGAGGTTTTTTTTCCTCGAGTCATTAATAGTAGGGCTCATCTCCATATGGCCTTCTTTAGGGTTAAGAGTGAGAGCGAGCTAGTGGCTGGAACTTACGGAATCTTAGAGCCAGAAAAAAAAGAGAGAAATGACGAGGTCTTACCAAAAACCCTTGATTTAATAATAATCCCAGGCATTGCTTTTGATGAAAAATGCGGAAGAATTGGTTTTGGTAAGGGGTTTTATGATAGAGCCTTGGAGGGTGTAAGGTGTGTGGTAGCTGGTCTTGCCTTTGAAGAGCAAGTACTGGAAGAGATACCAACGGAGCCTCACGATGCAGTACTTTCTTTGGTGGTAACAGAGAAGAGAGTTATTTACAGGTAGTTTTTTTTGCAAGTATTTAAAAATAAAAAATTACGACAATTTTGGCCTTTTGGTCAAAATTTTAATTATAAAAGAGAGGTGAACTATGGAAACGACGATGACGCTACTTGGCGCCGCCGGGGCAATTGTATTTTTCTTTGTAGGTATTGCAATTGGTTATTCAGTAAAGAAAAAGATGGAACGCTCAAGTGTTGACGGTGCTACAAAGGTTGCGAGTAATTTAGTATCAACGGCTGAGAAAGAGGCCGAGAATATAAAGAGAGAGGCAGTACTTCAGGCCAAGGACACATTATATCAGGGCAAGCAGGAATTTGAAAAAGAGACTGGTGAGAGGAAGAAAGAGATTCAGAGTCAAGAGAAGAGGCTTGTTCAGCGTGAGGAAAAATTAGAGAAAAATTATGAGGTACTTGAGCGTAAGGACCTAGATTTATCTGGTAGGGAAAAAACCCTTGGTACAAAAGAGCGAGACGCAGAGGGAAGAACTCGTGAGCTAGATGGCCTAATTGAAGAGGAAAAGCGTAAACTCTCTGATGTTGCAGGGCTTTCAGCGGAAGAGGCAAAAAATTTACTTGTAGAGAGTATAGAGGATGAGGCAAAACTTGAGGCTGGAATTCGCCTAAAGAGGATAAATGATGAGACCGAGGCAAGTGCTGAGGTTGAGGCAAAGAAAATAATGACCCTTGCGATACAACGCTACGCAGGTGACTACGTATCAGAGCGGACCGTCTCTGTTGTAAACCTCCCAAGTGATGAGATGAAGGGGAGAATAATTGGAAGAGAGGGGAGAAATATCCGTGCAATAGAGGCAATCACTGGCATTGATATTATAATTGATGACACGCCGCAGGCCGTAATCCTATCTGGACATAACCCTGTTAGGAGGGAGATTGCTCGTCAAGCAATTGAGAGACTCATCACCGACGGAAGGATACACCCAGCAAGGGTTGAAGAGGTTGTCCATAAGGTTGAGGCCGAGATAGAGAAGGTCATCAAAGATGCTGGAGAAAGGGCAACATTTGATACCGCCTTACACGGCATCCACCCTGAGATTCAAAAACTAATTGGTCGCTTAAAGTACAGAACAAGTTTTGCTCAAAATGTTTATGCACACTCTATGGAGGTCGCCTTTATTTGTGGCATTATGGCCGCCGAGCTTGGTATCCCTGTAAAGCAAGCAAAGAGAGCAGGGCTACTTCATGATATTGGTAAAGCTGTGGATCACGAGGTCGAGGGTTCTCACGCAACTATTGGTGCAGATCTTGCAAAAAAATACGGAGAGAAAAGTCCAATCCTAGAGGCCATTGGACAGCATCATGACCCAGAGCCAGAGTCCTTGCTTGCCGTACTCGTTCAGGCCGCAGATACACTCAGTGCCGCGCGCCCTGGAGCCAGAAGAGAGATGTTTGAGACCTATATAAAACGCCTTGACGACCTAGAGAATATCGCAACTGGATTTAGCGGAGTTGATAAGAGCTTTGCCTTGCAGGCAGGACGTGAGATAAGGGTCATTGTTGAGAGTGAGAAAATAAGTGATGGTGCGGCAACGGTTCTCTCCCGTGATATAGCAAAAAAAGTAGAGTCAGAGCTTAGTTATCCAGGACAAATTAAGGTAACTGTAATAAGAGAAACTCGTGCTGTTGATTACGCCAAGTAATGGAGACCTCTTCAAGTAAACTTAATATTCTATTTATTGGCGACCTAATAGGAAGCCCCGGCAGAGATGCCTTTGCAAAACTGCTACCAAGTTTAAGGGAAAGATATAGCCCAGATGTTGTCATTGTAAATGGTGAGAATAGTGCTGGCGGGTTTGGCATAACAGCCCCTATATACGAAGAACTCCTCTCTGTTGGTGCTGACGTCATTACGAGTGGCAACCATATCTGGGATAAAAAAGAGATACTCAAGGTAATTGACACGCTTCCAAAACTCATAAGACCTGCTAATTTTCCAGCCAATGCCCCAGGGCGTGGCTCTTTTGTTTTGGAGCTAGAGGGTGGTGTTAAGGTTGGTTTTTTAAATCTCGCAGGACGCGTTTTTATGGAGGCTCTCGAGTGTCCTTTTAAGGTCGCCCTTGCCGAGGTCGAGCGTCTAAAAAAAGAAACAAACTTCATAATAGTTGATATGCATGCTGAGGCAACGAGTGAAAAAGTTGCCCTTGGTCATTACCTTGACGGAAAGGTAAGTGCTGTTATCGGAACTCACACCCATGTGCAGACCGCTGATGAAAAAATACTCGCCGGTGGCACAGCCTACATAACTGACGCTGGGATGACAGGGCCTTTTGATTCTGTAATTGGGGTTGATAAGGAAATTATTATAAAAAGATTTGTGACCTCTATGCCAGCCCGCTTTGAGGTTGCCTCTGGGGAGAATGAGCTAAACGGGGTTTTTGTAAAGATTGGCTCAGATGGCAAAGCCCTAGAGATAGAGCGTGTAAGCGAGCGAGTTGGGTGATTATGGTAGCCTCAGTTTTTTAAAACAAAGTTATTTTTTGCAAGGCACTTGTGCCTTGCTTTTTTTATTTAAAGAGTTATAGTTTTACAAAGAATACTTTTATGTGAATTAGAGGGCACAGTATGGAGAAAATAATTAAGGAAAGTGCCATGCTTAGGCGGTTGAATAAGGTTTATGAAGCCCTTGACCATCTAATACTCTATGCCGTGGCAACGGCGATTGTCGGTGTTGCCTTGATGCTGCTCTTTGAGGCTGGTACGGATTTTCTAAATCACGACCAGCACTCGGTCTCTCACATAATAAGTGACTTGCTCTTTGTTTTGATAATAATGGAGCTCTTTCGCCAAGTCTTTAGACAGATAAACAGGCTTCCCTTTTCGCTAAATCCTTTTTTTTATATCGGAATAATCGTAAGTATCCGTGGCATCCTCGTTCTTCAGATGAAGGTTGGCCTTGGCGAGGCCGGGTGGGACGAGGCCCTGAACCTGCTCCTCGTAAACGCCGTCCTTGTTCTTGTCTTTGTGGTCTCTCTCTATGTTTATTCAAAAAGAGGTAGAGATAATCATGATGAAGGTTGATGTTTTTTTGTAGAAGGTGTTAAATGCCAATTATTTTAATTGTCGGAATTCTTTTTTCTATCACCCTAGTTGTCTTGCATTTTACTGGCACACTCAAGTTTCTCTTGCCCCACCTTTTTGGTCTTTTTGTAGCCCTCTATTTTTTGGCATATAAAAGGCAGGTTCAAGTTTGTAACTTGAACCCTCAGGCGTTCTTTTGCATTACGTAGGTCGACCCCTCCCCCGTCCTTGTCTTTTCTTTTTTTTACTGTTATTATTACTCGCCTATGGATACTAAATCACAACTAGAGATAATAAAACGTGGCACAGTAGATTTTATCGGAGAAGAAAGGCTTCAAAAACTTCTTGATAAAGGTACGCCGCTTCGCGTAAAGGCTGGCTTTGACCCAACTGCTCCAGACCTCCACATCGGCCATACCGTACTTATCCAAAAACTAAAACAATTTCAAGATATGGGTCATCATATCTTACTCCTAATCGGAGACTTCACTGCCATGATTGGCGACCCAACGGGAAAGAGCGAGACGCGAAAGCAACTTTCGAGGGAAGAGATTGTAAAGAATGCTGAGACCTATAAGTCTCAGGTCTTTAAGGTCTTGGACGAAGAAAAAACAGAGGTTGTCTTTAATAATGACTGGATGGGCAAGATGACGGCCTCTGAGTTAATTGAACTTGCAAGTCGCGCTACCGTCGCAAGAATGCTTGAGCGTGATGATTTTTCTAAACGCTATAAAGGCGGAGAGCCTATCTCGATTCACGAATTTTTATATCCACTTGTGCAGGGCTATGACTCTGTCGTACTCAAAGCTGATATCGAGCTTGGTGGCACAGATCAGTTATTTAATTTGCTCGTTGGTCGCTCGCTCCAAAAGGAAGTTGGTCAAGCCCCTCAGGCCGTCCTTACTATGCCTATTCTAGAGGGTACTGACGGCGTGCAAAAAATGAGCAAGTCGTTAAATAATTACATAGGAATAACCGAGAGCCCGAGCGAGATATTTGGCAAGGTCATGAGTATTAGCGACGAGCTTATGCACCGTTTTTATGACCTCCTAAGTGAGGCTAGTGATAACCATATTGAGGATATAAAGGCTGGCAAGGTGCACCCGATGGAGGCAAAGAAAGCCCTTGCCTCCGAGATCGTTGCTCGCTTTCACGGCGAAGGTGAGGCAATAAAGGCCAAAGAGGGCTTTGAAAATCTCTTTAAGAAAAAGGAAGTCCCTGATGAGATTGAAGAGGTTGTTATAGAAATAGAGGGAGAAGAAGTTCCGCTTCCAAATGCCATGGTCCAGTGTGGTATCGCAGACTCAACCTCAGCCTCAAGGCGAGATATTAAGGGCGGAGGCGTTAAGGTTGACGAAGAGAAGATTACAGATGTTAGGTTCACGCTCTCGGTTGGGAGTGAACACCTAATA
>JAGLUZ010000002.1 GCA_023134165.1 Deltaproteobacteria bacterium
AGATATATCTATAGGATCTTTTATGAGAGTAAAACCACCGCCACGCCCTCTAGAAGATTTAAGAAATCCTTTCTTTAAAAGTACTTGAAATATTTTTGCAAGGTATTGCCTTGGGACGTCTTGGCTAGTAGCTACGTCGCCTATATAGTATGATTTCCCCATTGGTTGCATGGAGAGATGAAGGATACCTCGAATGGCATATTCTGCGCCTCTGCTAAGTCGAAACATAATTAACAGCTCCCAGTTGTTTTGTATCGGATACAATTATCCCATTAAGGTCATGGTTTGTCAAAATATTTTTAAATCTAAAACTTTCTTTTTAACCTTGAGGAGAAAAAAGACGGGGGAGCGTTCATTACCCCCCCCGTCTTCTTAATTTAGAACTTCAACTGAGTATGTTATCGTGTCTCCATACCTGCTGGTTGAGTTGTGGCCTGAGAGACTACTAACTCACCTTCGGCTACAATCTTGTGCCAAACATTTTTTGGAGCTAACATCACACAACCCGCATTAATATCTATGCACTCTTCAGTGCCGTCGTCTAGGTAGTATTTACCCTTACCTTCGTGGACAAAAAAGACCTGATCCCCGGTTGGATGACGATGCCAATCAAGAACCTGACCATCATTAAAGTAATATGTGTCCTGCCCGATTGCATCGGTCTTAATACGACTTACTTTTTTAACTGCCCCATCATTAAATTCTTTTTCTTCAACTACGTTTGCTGCTTCCATCTCTTCCTCCTTAGTCTTGTTGATATTTTTTATAAAACGCATATTGATTATAGCAGAAAAAAAGTCGCTTGCCCGTTTAACGGTCAAGCGACTTAAAAAAAAATCATAGTTCTTCTTTTCACTCTTTCTTTACTCTTTTAGCTTTCTTAATGCACCTTCTGCTAAATCTTTAAAGGTGCAATTTTTCAAGATATTTACAAAATTTTCTTGAGCAGTCTTCCAAGCCCCATGAAAAGAACAATCTAGAGTACCGTCACAGTAATCACTGTTGATAAAACATCCGCCGAGAGAGACTGGGCCCTCTAAGACCTCAATAATATTTAGAACTGTTATCTCGGTAGGTGCTTTGACGAGCGTAAAGCCCCCGCCTTGACCACGCGTAGAACGAAGCACTCCTTTTTTCCTAAGCGTTTGAAATATCTTTGCCAGATAAGCCTTGGGTACGCCCTGACAGTCGGCTATCTCTTCAATAAAAGATACCTTGCCGTCTGGTTGCATGGAAAGATGAAGTATTCCGCGTATGGCGTACTCTGCGCCTTTGCTGAGTTTAAACATGATGAGGTTGCAATTAAGTTAGTTAAGCCTACGAGACTAATCTTATCCTGTTTTAGGTACAAAATCAAGCAAGTATTCTCTTCTTTTTTCGTTAAAATAAAATTACTCTTGAGAAGGCTCTCCTTATATGGTATTTTACATTTAAGTAACGTAGTAAGGAGAGAGCAAAACACATGGCAATTACAGAGAAAGACGTTTTAGGTGTAGCAGAACTTGCTAGACTTAGCCTAACAAATGACGAGGCCAAGACCTACGCAAGCCAGCTTAAGAGCATCCTTGAGTATGCAAATAAATTAAGTGAGGTAAATACAGATGGTGTTGAACCAACCGTATACCCTCTTCCACCAAAGAGTGTTACTCGCCCAGACCTTATCATACCTTCCCTCTCTCAGGCCGATGCACTTAGAAATGCACCAAAGAGTGATCGCGGATGTTTTAAGGTACCAAAGATAATTGAATAGCAAAAAAAACCTACTAACATTTAGTGCTATTAAAACCAGGCCAAATCCTATGTATTATGCAGATGCATATAAATCAAAGAAACCAATCCTCTTTATAACCCTCTCTATACTAGCTCACATCCTAATCATTGTGCTCTGCCTTACCCAGTTTAAGGCTCATATAAAAATTGGTGGAACAAATAACACCTTGGCAATAAAATCCTCCGAGGTCTTTTTAATTAACGAAGTTACTATTACTTCGAGCCTAGTAAAGTTAAAAAAACAAACTCAACCAATCAAAAAAACTCTTAAAAAAAACCTGCCACATAAAGAGATAGTAGCACTCGGAACGCACGACAAGAAAATCACAGAACAAAACCCAGCCAGCCCTAAAGAGACCACAAATAATTCTTCATCCGAGGAAAGTGTTACTACTGAGTCCGCCCCAGAGAATGAGGATCTTACAGAAGAAGTTAGAAAATTTGCAAATACTTCACCTTCAAATACAACCCTAGGAAGTAACCACAGCGAGAATGAATTAAATAAATCCATGCAAGAGTACTTCCTTCTCGTATCAAGAATACTTCGTAAGAACACATACTACCCGGTGATTGCAAAGAGGCGTAGAATTGAGGGTCGAACTATCGCAAACCTTTCAATATCTGCAAGAGGCGTTATTGAGTCTATTAACATAAAAACAAGAAGCGGAGATACCACACTTGATAAGGCCGCCATTAGGATTATAAAGAACTCTTCGCCTCTACCACCTCCCCCGCTTGGCAAGGTAAACTTAACTGTGCCAATTCACTTCAACCTGATAAGCTACGCTGCACGTTAATGGTCTTTTATTTTTTTTACAGCAACCAATTGCCTTAAAAGTTAAAATAAACCTGCTAAAAAAACCCGCAAACATTGCAAACCATATAAAGAAAAATTAAAAAACTTGACTTATTTTTTTACGCACTGTATAAATGTGAAACATAGTTAGACACAGATGGATGTGAGGAAGAGAGGTGAGAAACCTCCGCTGCCCCGCAGCCGTAAAGGGAACGAAAGCCCAAAAATGCCACTGTCTCTTGAGATGGGAAGGCGGGTAAGTAGGTAGCCCGAAGCCGGAAGACCACAACATCTGAATAAAATTTCCTCGAGGGAGGCACGTCATGTACAACAGAAGACCAAGCACAGGTCTGCGTTCTACGCAGTCCACCATTTCCAAAGAAGTACAATCAAGCAAATCCACAGATACAAAACACAACAAAACAAGGACAAACCCGGTGAGTTTGCTCCTAACGCTACTCCTAACCCTAGCACTTCTAACTCCGCCTCTTGCAAGTGCAGTTGATGATTTCATCCTTGATGACATTATCGTGACAGCCCTTGGCACACCTGAGGAGACAGAGAAAATAGCCGCCGACGTTACCGTCATTACTGCAAAGGATATTAAAGAATCAAGTGCAACAAATGTTCCCGCACTACTGCGTGACGTAGCAGGTATCATTGTTCAAGACATCTACGGCACAGGTGCAAAATCAGTTGTTGATATGAGAGGGTTTGCCAGAGGCTTAAATACCGCCGTACTCCTAGACGGTAGAAAGCTAAATGAGGTTGACTTAAGCGGTGTTGATTGGAACCTAATCTCAATTGACAATATCGAACGAATTGAGATTGTCCGAGGGAGCGGGAGCGTCCTCTACGGTGATAACGCCATGGCTGGAGTAATAAACATCATCACAAAAAAGAAAATTGCAAAAGGAGTCCGCACAAATATCTCTCTCAGCTCTGGAAGTTTTGGAAGTGACAAGGAGAGCCTTACTGTTAGTGGAAGCAATGAAAAATCACAGTACAGCGTTTCTGCACGCAGGAGCGAGACAAACGGCTTTAGAGATAACAGCTACTTTGACTCTGAAGATTTTGACATGAGACTCTCGGTTACACCCAACGATGGCTTTTATATGGACTTCTCCAGCGGACAACACACAGATAAACAAGGGCTTCCAAGCTACCTAACCAAGGCAGAGATTAATGATAACCGCACTCAGTCCACCTCACCACTTGACAATGTGGACTATGATCAAGAATACTTTAACTCTGTCTTTGGTCTTGTTGAAGATGAGAGCATATTAGAAGGCACATATTCTCTTTCAAGAAGAGCCTTTGACACTGACTTTGTTTCATCGAGCGGAACAATAAATAGAGAGACCAAGACAGAGAACATCAAGATTAAATACACCACAAAAAATACAGAGAATAACGGGCGAAACCTTCTTACCATGGGTTTTGAGCTAAATACCTCTGAGGCTCGAAACGTCTCGGACTGGGGGTTTGGTAAGACTATCAGTGAGGTAGAGAAGACTGAAGAAGGTTATTACATAAATAACGAACTTGGCCTTGGAGATTCACTTACAATAGGAGCAGGGTATCGCCACTCAAAGACTGTCTTTGAAAATAAAGTAACAGGTAATATCAACGACGGTGGCAGAGAGAGCTTTGGCGAGGACAGCTCAAGGTTAGGCCTAACCTACAATTATGCTGATGGTAGTAAGTTTTTTATTAATTACTCGCGTGGCTACCGCCTTCCAACAACAGATGAACTCTATGATTGGACTGGCCTAATCACCACGCTTAACCCAGAGAGAAGTAACGGCTTTGAGACCGGCATTAATCAGTCCTTTGGTAAAAAAGGGTACGTCTCACTAACACTCTACGATATGAACCTAAAGGATGAACTTTATTATAATCCAGTCACGTGGGCAAATGAAAACCTAGATGACACACGCCACCGTGGTGCTGAATTTGGCTTTACCTTAAAGGCATATGACACCTTCAATATTGAAGGCAACTACACCTACACAATTGCAAAGTTTGAATCTGGCCCTTTTGAGGATATGTTTATCCCGCTCATACCAAAAAAGAGTGCCAATGCAAAGATAACATTCCCCCTCTCCGAGAGCGTAACCCTCTCAACAAGGTGTAACTGGGTTGGAAAACGTTTCCTTGATAGTGACGTTGATAACTCTGTGGACGAGTTAAGAAGTGCCACAACAATTGATGCAAAGATTTCCCTAAAGGGCAAAGGTTACGGTCTTAGCTTTGCGGCAAAAAACATCACAGATAAAGAGTACTCTGATTACGGCGTTGAAGGAAGTACTGGAACACTCGCCTACTACCCCTCACCAGGGATAAACTATCACGGTGAACTACGAATCTTCTTTTAAGGTTATTTTATGAACTCAAGATTTATCTTTGTGCTTGGCGGAGCAAGGAGCGGCAAAAGTAGTTTTGCGCTCCGCCTTGGCGAGGAACTTTACGAAGATTCTTGCAAAGGCAAAACTTTAAATGAAAAAATATTTCTTGCTACAGCTCGCGCACTTGACTGTGAGATGGAGGAGCGAATTGCTCTGCACAAAAAAGAGCGAGGTAGCTTATGGAGAACCATTGAAGAGCCAAAAGACATCCTAAGTCATCTGCAAGTTGAGGTAAACGCAGGTGTTTTTTTAGTTGATTGCCTAACACTTTGGATCTCAAACCTAATGGAGACAAATTCAGACAACGAGATTACCGACCTTGCGAGTAAGACTGCCAAGGTTTGCAAGAATTCAAGCTGCACTGTCATAGCAGTCTCTAACGAAGTTGGTCTTGGCCTTGTCCCTACCACCCCACTTGGACGAAGATTTAGGGATTTATCCGGGCGTGTTAATCAGATAATGGCAAGCTCAGCTGATGAGGTTTATCTTTTAACTGCTGGTATTGCACAAAAAATAAAATAAATTAAACTTTACCTTCTTGAGGTTTGTCATGGAAAAACTACTTAAAATCTTAGATGAAATAAAACCAATAGATACTGAACTTGGGAAAAGGGCAAAGGAGCGGCTTGACCAGCTAACAAAACCAAAGGAGAGCCTTGGTCGCTTAGAAGAATTTGCCGAAAAAATAGTCTCCATAACAGGCAAACTCCGACCACAGATAACAAAAAAAATTATCTTTACCTTTGCAGGAGACCACGGCGTTGCCGAGGAAGGTGTCTCTGCTTTTCCAAAGGAAGTCACCCCGCAGATGGTCTTGAATTTTCTAAGAGGTGGTGCTGGCGTCAATGCACTTGCAATGTGTGCCGGTGCCGAGGTTAAGGTAATTGACATCGGTGTTGACTTTGATTTTAACGAAGAAGATTCTTTACATGAAAAACTCATAAGAAGAAAGATTATCAGAGGTACAAAGAATATAATAAAGGGCGCGGCCATGACAATGGATGAGACCCTTAAGTGTATTAATGTTGGGATTGAACTTGCAACTGGATTTGCCACTGAAGGTGCTATCTTTGGTACTGGTGAGATGGGAATTGCAAATACCACACCTTCAAGTGCTATAGCCGCTTGCTTCACTGGGCTAGAGGCAAGGAAGGTCACAGGACGTGGCACAGGTATAGACGGAGTTTCTTACAATAAAAAAGTAGGGGTAATAGAAGAGGCACTTAGGGTAAATGATGCCAACCCAAAAGACCCTTTAAGTGTGCTTGCAAAACTTGGTGGAGCAGAGATTGCTGGCATCACTGGGCTTATAATCGGTTCAGCCATTGCAAAAGTTCCGGTCGTAATTGACGGCTTTATCTCAACTGCTGGTGCTCTCGTTGCAACTGAGCTCTGCCCCCGCATCAAGGGATACCTATTCTCTGCCCACCGCTCAGTTGAGCAAGGCCACGGCGCTATGCTTGAGAAGATGAACCTTAGGCCGTTCCTTAATCTTGATCTTCGTCTTGGAGAGGGCACAGGAGCAGTCCTTGGCATCCAACTACTAGAGGCCGCTCTCTCGGTCTATAACAACATGGCTTCATTTGAAGACGCAGGAGTCTCTAGGAATTAAAATTAACCCTTAGAGACTTAAAATCAAGGTGTTTTTTTAAGAGGCACATATGCATAAGAAAATTATAAATAGATTTTTAATCGCTCTCCAGTTTTTAACGATATTCCCAATCAAAAAAAACCTTTACACCTCTGAGAAAGAACTTGGCGACTCTATGTTTTTCTTCCCCTTTGTTGGTGCGCTCCAAGGCGGCTTACTTGCAGTTGCTGATTTTTTTTTACTAGATATTTTTCCTCTCCCTGTCGTTAGTGCACTCCTTCTTATTATATTATTTCTCACAAACTTTGGCCTACACTTAGACGGTTTTATGGATACTCTCGACGGCCTAGCCGGGGGCACAACCAAAGAGAGTCGCCTTCTTATTATGAAAGACAGCCGAGTCGGGGCAATAGGAGCCGTCTCTGTTTTTTTACTCTTCTTACTAAAGTTCAGCTCTATCACAGCACTTGATGGTTCATCTCGCACTTGTGTTCTATTTCTCTTCCCAATCATTGGGAGGCTAAGTATAATAGCCATGGCAACTGGAACAAGGTATGCAAGGGATGGTAGCGGGCTTGGCCTTGTCTTTTCAAACAAAAACCAGTCTACGTTATTTTTTACGAGTGCGATTGTAACGATTCCGACCTCAATCCTACTCGGTCTAAAGGGCGTACTTGCTCTCTTAACAACACTTGTCGTAACTTATTTTTTTACGCTTTTTTTTACAAAAAAACTCGGCGGCATAACTGGCGATACCTTTGGTTTTCAAACGGAGGTCAGTGAGGCTCTCTTTATTCTTTTAATGATTGCAATCTTTCTTTAAGAAAATTAAAATCATCTTGTTTTTTTAACTTACCTTAATTATGAAAAACATAATCCTACATTTTTTTATTCTTATCTTACTCCTCTTTCAAAGCACCGAGGCCTTCGGTCAAGAATTAAATATGAATAAGAAACCTCCTCTGCGAATTATCTCTCTTGCCCCAAATATGACTGAGATAATCTTTGCCCTTGGTCTCGGCGATAAACTTATTGGCGTAACTGATTTTTGTGATTATCCCCCGGAAGTAAAGACCAAATCAAAGATAGGCGGTATGACTAACCCCTCAATTGAGGCGATAATTCGACTTAAACCAGATTTAGTTATTATGACAACTGACGGAAACCTCCAAGGGTTTGAGAAAAAACTTTTACGCTTAAATATCCCAACTCACGTCTTCTTGGCGCGCACTATTAGTGATTACACCAAAAGCATCAGAGAGCTTGGCCTTGCACTTGGCGTAGAGAAGAGAGCAAACCAATACGCAACTGAGACCGAGATTGCACTTAAAAGACTTAAAGCTCTCGGAGAGAGAAGAAAAACCCAAAGTGGTGTCTTTATAGTATGGCCAGAGCCCCTTATCGTTGCTGGCCCAGGTACATTTACGGCCGAGGCCATGGCCATTGTCGGCCTAACTAATGTGGCACAGAATGCACGCACAGCGTGGCCAAAATTCTCTCTTGAAGAATTAATTAGATCCTCACCAGAGATTATCCTTACCTCAAAGAAACATAAAGAAGATTACCTCTTTTCTAATAACTTCATAAAAAAATTAGGCTCAACTCCAGCTATTCAGAATAACCGTATTTTTTTTACAACCGATGCCCTCCTCCGTCTTGGCCCTCGTACCATAGGTGGCATTGAAGAACTCTTAATACTACTTAGTGATGAAAACTAAATCGTACATTTTAATAGTCTTCTCAATTTTAATATCTACCTTGTGCCTCTTTATAGGCCCAGAGTTTATAAACCCATTTTCAATTAGTGGCCTTGATAAAGAGATACTCCTTAGCATCAGAGTCCCTCGCTTGCTAACCTCCCTCCTAATTGGCTCTGCCCTTGGTGTGGCTGGTGCAATATTGCAAGGTGTCTTACGAAACCCGCTTGCTGATCCCTACATCCTTGGCATCTCAAGCGGCTCTGCCCTTTTTGCAGTCTTTGCTATGACCCTTGGTAGTGGGCTAACTTTACTTAGTTTTTTTAGTCTCCCGTTTCTTGCATTTTTGGGTGCAATGACAACAGGGGTAATCGTTGGGCTACTTAGTTTTAAAGAAGGCCGGGTTGTTCCTGAGCGTCTTCTCTTGGCAGGCATCGGTCTTGGCTTTCTCTTCAGCTCTGCCCTAATATTAATCCTAAGCCTCGCAACAGAGCTAAACCTTAGACGTGCCATGCTCTGGCTCTTTGGCGATCTCTCTCTTGCTGATTACACATACCTACCCGTAGGCGTACTTATTGTTACAACCGCACTTTTAATAACAATCCTAAAAACAAAGGCCCTAAACGCCCTAGCCCTTGGTGATGATATTGCTTTTAGCCTTGGTTTTTCTCCGTCCAGGGAGAGGCTAATTCTCTTTACTGCGGCCTCACTCATGACAGCGGCTGCCGTCTCACTTGGTGGAATAATTGGTTTTATAGGACTATTAATCCCGCATATTGTTCGCTTCAGTGCTGGCTCCGATGCTCGCATACTTATCCCGCTCTCTGCCATTACAGGAGCCGCAGTCCTTTGCGTAGCCGATACAATTGCAAGAACCGTCCTAAGCCCAACTGAACTTCCCTCTGGAATAATAACCGCCCTTATTGGTGCGCCGTACTTTCTTTATTTGCTCAGAAAGAAAAGGATGCTATGGGAGTAGAGAGTAAAAAAACATTGCCACTGAGGCTAAAAGACCTCTCCTTTTCTTATGAAAATAAAGAAGCAATTAAAGGACTCTCCTTAGATGTGCAAAGCGGAGCCCTGATAGCACTTCTCGGCCCAAATGGGTCTGGTAAATCCACGGCTCTTAAAGTTGCCTCTGGCATCCTAGAGCCAAGTTCAGGAGAAGTCTTACTCTGGGGCAAACCGATTACCTCTTTTAAAGGTCAAGAACGTGCAAAACTAATTAGTTATATGCCTCAAAACCTACCCAGTGCCTTACCTTTTACAGTAACTGAGCTCTCGCAGATGGGTCGCTATCCTTACGGAAAAAGTACTCAAAACCAAGGGCAATCGCTTTCCATCTTGAGTGCGTTAAAAACAGTTGGGCTTCTGGAAAAAGCAAATACACCTGTAGCCGAATTAAGCGGCGGTGAGAAAAGAAGGGTTTTTATCGCTCTGGCACTAGTCCAGGGCTCAGGCACACTCCTCCTAGATGAGCCTCTTGCAAACCTTGATATAAAATACCAATTAGAGCTGATAAAACTTCTTAAAGGGATAACTGCAAAAGGAGAGGCTTCTGTTGTTATGGCTCTCCACGACATAACAACTGCCCTTAGTTTTGATTACGTCTTTGTAATGAAAGACGGCCTGCTTTACGCAGAAGGTACTCCGCATGAGACAATAACAAAAAAACTGCTACGTGAGGTCTTTGAGGTTGAGGCCAAAGAACTCCTTCTGCCGGTTTTGTAAACAAACAAAAACTTTAAGTTATCCATGGTTTACTATCCTATAAGGTAGCTTTTAAATTATTTTACTTGTAAAAAAAAGTTCAAGGGTTTATAATACTTTTTTAAATACAGGCGTTTTACGCAGTACGTAAATGGTACCCCTATAGTGAGCAAAAATAATGAAATAATCGACCTTACGATTGGGGGTCTCAGCGAAAAACTCAAAGCAAAAGAGTTTACTTCAAAAGAGGCAACAACGGCCTTTCTTGAGCGT
>JAGLUZ010000020.1 GCA_023134165.1 Deltaproteobacteria bacterium
CAACCGGAGCTGTCCCCATAATGCCAAAGATTAAAGGTATTAAAAAGGAGGGTGTCTTTGCATTTAGAACCCTCGGAGACTCGGAAAAAATAAGAGACTATATAGACGCCGATGGCGATGTTTTGAAGAAAAAAAAGGCCGTGATAATTGGTGGCGGCTTGCTTGGACTAGAGGCCGCACATTCGCTTGTAAAGCTTGGCCTTGATGTAACGGTACTTCATCTAACAGATAAGTTAATGGAGCGTCAACTTGACGGCGTAGCGGCTGAGCTATTAAAAAAAGATCTAGAAAAAATTGGTATAAAGGTACTTTTAAATAAAGAAGTAGTTGAGGTCTTTGGTGGTGATAATGTAGAGGGGCTAATATTTAAGAACGGTGGGGAGATTAATGCAGATGTGGTGGTTGTATCAATTGGGATTATGCCAAATGCAAGGCTTGCAAAAGAGAGTGGGGTTTATTCAGAGCGAGGGGTAGTTGTCAGTGACACTATGCAGAGCTATGACCCTTCTGTTTATGCTGTTGGTGAGTGTATCGAACATAGGGGTAAGACCTTTGGCCTTGTAGGCCCGATATTTGAACAAGCACGTGTCCTTGCAAATCACCTAGCCGGAGACGCTCGCCTTGATTTTAAAAGTACTGAGACCTCGACTAGATTAAAGGTGCCAGGGATTGAGCTCTTTAGTGTTGGAAATGTTACGAGGCAAGAAGGTTTAGAGGCTCTGGAGTATAAAGACGTAAGCGGCGGAGTCTACAAACTCGTGCTCTTAAAAGAAAATACTATTCAAGGGGTATTAATGTACGGAAATACTGAGGAAGCCCCAGAGCTTTTTTCGTGCCTATTAACAGGCGAAGACGTAGGAGAGAGAAGGCGTGGCTCTATCTTTGGACTTCGTGAGGCTGGCGGCGGGGGTACTCTTTCAGTAGAGTCCATGGCAGATACGGCTATTGTCTGTGGTTGTAACGGCATTACAAAGGGCGATATTGTTAGTGCCATAGAGAGTAAGGGGTTATTTACTAGAGAAGAGGTAACAAAGGAAACGCGAGCTGGCGGGTCATGTGGTGGTTGCGGCCAACTTATTGATGAGCTACTTTTATCTGTTCTTGGCTCTGATTTTCAGAGAAGCTTAAAACCACCCTCACTCTGTGAGTGTACCTCTTATGGTAGGGCTGATATCGTAAAAAATATTAGGGAGAAAAAACTCTTTACTGTTGGAGCAGTTATGGAGACCCTTGGGTGGGAGAGTGTTGGGTGTGATGATTGTCGTCCAGCCCTTAATTATTACCTCTCAATGGTTTGGCCACTAGAATCAGTAGAGGATAAATCCTCACGCCTAATCAATGAACGCATGAGTGCTAATATTCAAAAAGATAATACCTTCTCTGTTGTGCCGAGGATATACGGTGGTGTAGTTACGCCAAAAGAACTTATGAAGATTTCCGAGGTGGCAGTAAAATACAAAGCAAAACTTGTAAAGATAACAGGAGGACAGAGGCTTGATTTAGTTGGAATAAAAAAAGAAGACTTGGAGGACGTATGGAAAGATATTGGGATGCCCTCTGGTTTTGCATATGCAAAGGCTCTGCGTACAGTGAAGACCTGTCTTGGTGAAAAATTTTGCAGGTTTGGTACTCAAGATTCTCTTGGACTTGGTGTTAATATGGAGCGAAAATTCTCTGGTCTTTGGATGCCTGCAAAGGTGAAGATGGGGGTTAGTGGATGTCCGAGGAACTGTGCTGAGAGTGCGATAAAAGATATTGGCATTGTCTGCGTAAGTGGTGGCTATGAGATATATGTTGGAGGCTCAGGGGGGATTGAACTCAAGGGTGCAAAACGACTTTGTATGGTCGAGACAGAGGAGGATGTCATAGAAATAGTTAGTGCGTTTTTGCAATTCTACAGGGAAGAGGCGAATTACGGCGAGAGAACATTTAAATGGGTAAGGCGTATTACAATGGAGGCTCTAAGAGAAACAATTGAAGGGAATCTTACACTGCGAGGGGAACTGTCTCTGAGGCTAGAGCTTGCTCTTAGTGTTTTGAAAGACCCGTGGAAGGAGAGGGTTAGCGTTTAGTTTTCAATGCCAAGGTCTCTGGCTTTTTCTTGAAGCTCTTCAAGATCTGTCTGTAATTGCTTTATGGCTTTATAGAGTTCACCAATCACGCCGCTGCCACCGCCTTTTTGAGAGAGTGCAAGAGCCTCGGTATTTTTTATTGAAATATCTTCTTCAAGTTTTAGTATTTTATCAGTTAGGTCTTTTTTCTCTTTCTTTAAGGTTGTATTTTTTTCTTGCTCTTGTTTTCTCTCTTCTTTTGCTTTTTTCTTTTGATGCTTTTTATTTGGTTTTTTCTCTGTCTTCTCTTTCTTCTTGGTCTTTTTTAGGTCTGCTTCCTCTTCCCATCCAATCTTACTGAGGAACTCGTCGTATGTGCCGTCAAATACCTCAGCACCATCACTTCTAAATACAATTAATTTTGTGGCAACGGCTCTTAGAATCTCTTCGTTATGGGTAACAATTACTACGCCACCTGGAAAATCATCAACCTCGTCAATCATCACCTCAATTGATTCCATATCAAGGTGGTTTGATGGCTCATCAAGGAATAAGAGGTTTACTGGGCTTGCGAGTACCTTACCAAGGAGAACGCGACTTTGCTCGCCTCCAGAGAGGACAGATATTTTTTTATCTGCAATGCCACCTGAAAACATCATCGCTCCGCAGATGGCTCGCCCCTCAGAGATACTAAGAGCTGGGTTTGCACCTGCTATTTCTTCGGCAATGGTTTTCTCCGGATCAAGAGCCTTTCTATTTGTTTGTTGGTAGTAGCCAGAACTTGTTTTTGGGTGAAGCTCAATCTCTCCGCTACTTGGGTTAGTGGTACGGGCAAGCACATTAAGGAGGGTCGTTTTTCCCTTTCCGTTCTTTCCTATTACGGCAATACGGTCTCCGGGTTTTACTGTAAAGGTTAGGTTGCTAAAGAGGTAGTCTTCTGCTTTTCCAGAGTAAGAAAATGCAAGGTCTCTGACCTCCATGAGTTGCTTGGCCTGTGTCTTATCATAATTAAAACGAAAGCCAAGGCGGTGCTCAGACTTTATTTGACCAAGAATCTTCATCTTGTCAATCTGACGTTGTTTTGATTTTGCCTGCGTTGCCTTAGATGCCTTAGCTCCAAATCTATCGACAAATTTTTGAAGATCTTTTATCTTCTTATCTTGATTTACGCGTGCCTTTTCGTGAACCTCATCCTCTAGTTGCAACTGCGAATAGTACTTCTCTGTTTGACCTTTAACTTTCTTAAGTGTTGCCCTTTGAATACCCATTGTGTGGGTCGTGACACTATCCATAAAGTCACGGTCATGGGTAATTAAGATTACCTCACCTTTAAATCCTTTTAAAAACCTCCGAAGCCACCTTAAACTTAAGATATCCAAGTAGTTGGTTGGCTCATCAAGGAGTAGCATATCTGGATCTTTTAGGAGCGTCTTGGTCAGATTTATGCGAAGTTGAAAACCGCCTGAGAAATCCTCTGGAGAGCGTTCTAAATCTTCTTCAGTAAAGCCAAGACCAAAGAGGATTATCTCGGCCTTGTAATAATCATACTGCTCATCCTCGCTAAGCACTTGGCAACATTCCTCAAGGAGTGTTTTCTTTGTAAAGTGAATGTGTTGGTCGAGGTAGCCCACGCGGTAGCCACTCGGAAATGTAAAGTTGCCAGAGTCGTAGTTCTCGGTGCCGAGGATAATCTTTAGTAAGGTGGATTTACCAGAGCCGTTACGCCCGACTAGGCCGATAATCTCATTTTTCTCAATTGAGAAGGAGATTGCCTCAAAGAGGGTCTTACCGACAAATGATTTTGTTAGGTCAAATACTTGGAGCATAGTTAGAGGAGTGTATCACAAAAATATCTTTTGGGGCTTTAAAAAGTTAATATTTTTCAATTATTTTTTATAATATTTAAAAGGGAGGTGCATTTTGAGGCTATGTCCTTGGATTTTAAAATATCAGAGATAATGGCTACGGCTCTTGGACGGGCCTCCAAAACACTTTTAAGGTTTCCCTCGTTTATACCCCCGATGGCTGTGACAGGCACTTGAACACAACTCGTAATCTCCCTGAGTTGCTCTAGACCAACGACTGCCTCTGTGTCTTTTTTTGTAGTAGTATCAAAGATTGTTCCGACCGAGATGTAGTCAATGATTTGATTATTATATAACACCTCAGCTGTTTTGGCTTCTTTTAGATTATGCGTAGATAGGCCGATGATTGCATTAGCACCAAGAAGCTCTCGTACTTTGGTAGGAGGCGCGTCGTATTGACCAAGGTGAATACCGTCTGCGTCAGAGAGCTTTGCAATATCAGCTCTATCATTAATGATAAAAGGTACACCAGCGGCTTTTGTTATAGTTGTTATCTCTTTTGCACAACTTAGAGTTAGCCCCGCACTTACTCCTTTTGCTCGAAGTTGAATTACGCTGACACCACCAGTAACAAGTTCTTTTGCGATCTCAGCAGAGAGATTTAAATCTACTAGAGAGGCGTCAATGATTGCGTAAAGCCCAAAAATCTTTTGTTTTTTTGCAACACCTCTGTCTTTTTCTGAGCAGAACATAACTTAACTCCAGTCTACTTTGTTTCTTTTGCTATATTAACAGGAAGAGACAAGACTCACAACAGTAGATTTTTTTGAGGTCTTTATTTTATGGAAAAGTTAGAAAAATAGTTTACAATACAGATTATCTTTTGCCTTAAATTAGTTCTATAAAAAGAGAGGTATTTTTGACAGAGCATCTTTTAATAGGTATTGCATCGGTTTTTGTAATCGGTGTCGGTGCGCAGTGGATATCTTGGAGACTGAAGGTTCCCTCCATCTTGCTCCTCCTTTTATCTGGGTTTTTAGCAGGCCCCGTATTTGGTGTTGTAAACCCAGATCTGCTCCTTGGTAATCTGCTCCTCCCAATTGTTAGTTTATCTGTTGCGGTAATACTCTTTGAGGGCGGCTTAAGTCTTCGTATCTCTGAGCTAAAGGGGTTTGGCGGAGTTGTTAGAAACCTCGTTACTATAGGCGTTATTGTCATGTGGGCGATAAGTACGGCTGGTGCATACTTTATTCTTGGCCTTGACCTTCCGCTCTCTATTCTCTTTGGTTCTGTTTTGGTTGTAACAGGGCCAACTGTAATAATTCCGCTCCTTAGGCACGTTAGGCCAAGAGGCCACCTTGGTTCAATTCTTAAGTGGGAAGGGATAGTTGTAGATCCAATTGGAGCTATGCTCGCAGTCTTGGTCTTTGAGGTCATAATCACCATAGGGGGAGGGATGGCCGACGGTGCTAGCATGGAGGCCGTAACCTCTATTGCCCTAACCGGAATTGTAAAGACCTTGTTTTTTGGAATAATATTAGGGTTCCTCGGCGCAACCCTTATTGTTACCTTACTTAAAAAATACTGGATTCCAGATTACCTTCAAAACCCTGTAATCTTGATGATAGTAATAGTTGTCTTTGCCGCCTCTAATCACCTCCAAACAGAGAGCGGACTTCTTGCGGTAACAGCAATGGGTATCATGCTCGCAAATCAACACACCGTCACAGTTAAGCACATTGTAGAGTTTAAGGAAAACCTAAGGGTGCTTCTCATCTCTGGCTTGTTTGTAATCCTTTCAGCTCGCCTCAGTATGGAAGACCTAAGTTATATAAATTTAAATGGGCTTATATTTTTAGTACTTTTAATAGTTGTCGCCAGACCCGTATCGGTATATGTATCAACCATTGCCTCAGGCCTGAACTTAAAGGAAAGGTTATTTTTGATGAGTATCGCACCGCGCGGGATAGTTGCCGCGGCCATTGCATCTATCTTTGCTCTAAGGCTTGCAGAGAGCGGCTACGTTGGTTCAGAGCTATTTGTCCCACTTACTTTTTTAGTAATTATCGGCACAGTTACTGTTTACGGGCTTGGGGCTTTGCCAGTGGCAAGGCTCCTTGGGGTATCAAAGTCTAGCCCTCAGGGGCTACTCATTGTTGGTTGTCATAAATGGGCAAGAGAGATGGCCTCGGTTCTCTCTAAGGAAGGCTTCGAGGTTCTCCTCGTAGATACGAACTGGAGTAATGTTACAAAGGCCAGGCTTGAGGGATTGCCTGCATATTACGGTTCAATTCTCTCGGAGCGTTTTTTAAAAGAAGTCGACCTCGGAGGGATGGGCAGACTCCTTGCCGTGACCTTTAATGATAATGTCAATTCCCTTGCCGCTGTGCACCTGACAGATACATTTGGAAGGATGGGGGTCTACCAACTTATTCCAGAGCACGAGGCAGAGACAACTCAAGAGCTTCAAGGGCGTTTTCTCTTTGGTGAGGGTGCAACCTACGTAAGTATTAGTAAGAGGCTTCGGGCAGGGGGGGCAATTAAGTCAACAAAGCTTAGTGAAGAATTTGATTTTGAGGCATTTAAAAAACTTTATAAAAATGTCTTACCGCTCTTTATTATTGATGAAAAAGGTTCACTCACAATCTCTGCACTTGACGAAGAGGTGAAACCAAAGGTTGGGCATCACATAATAAGTCTCGTAGAGCAACAAGTGCAGGCAAAGGAAGAGGAGTAGGTTAAGCCGCCTTACTTGACGCTGATGATAACTTCATTCTCATCACCTAGGATATCAACGATACGAAGAGCTATTTTTTTTGGTTTTTTCTCAACCCTAATAGTAGCCTCGTCACAGACTATTAGTGCTTCTTTTCTTTTTTTATCTTCTCTCTCAATAGAGTCTTCCTTTATGTTCTTGACCGAATGCCAGCTGGAGCAAAACACCTCTCCGTCATAGTCCCAGTCAACTGACCAGAGATCTATCAGTGCGGCAGGGGCTTCTTTACTAAGAGAGAATAAAAGTTCGCTATTTTTTTTATCTGCCTCTACGGCACTTTCTAGCGAAGACTTCCTTAACTTAAATCCAGTTATCTTAAGGGTTAAAAGAAAGTTTATTCCACTGTTGCCATCAACTTCTTTTATAGATAATTTTACCTTAATATCTGCGGTCTTCTTTGTCACTTTCTTTTCTTTAGAGTCTGTAATTAATTCTTCAATTGTAAAGGGTGAGAATTTTTCTGTGATAAGTCTCTTCTTTGTTACGTATACGGCGGTTTCTCCAAGTTCTGATAGAATCCAGCGGCGTTTTAATCTCTCAGCCGCAACTGCTGTTGTTCCAGACCCAGAGAATAAATCCAGAACAAGGTCGCCATCATCTGTGGCACTCTCAATTATTCGCCTTAAAAGTTTAATTGGTTTTTGTGTGCCGTACCCAGTTTTTTCCTGCTCACTAATATGCATGGCATCGGGGACATCGCTCCAGACGTCGCCAATAAGTTTTTCCTCGATTATATTTCCCCCAACTTTCTGAAGCGGATATTTAATCCTAATCTTGCCTGTGCGTGTTCGGTATATCCGTCCGTCTTGCTCTAGTTCTTTAATACTTTTATCTGTGTAATCGCCCCTTGGAGCGGTCTTAAAGTAATTCCCATCAGCGTCTATTTTTATCCCAATTTTTCTTGCCTCTTTTGGCGTTAGGATCTTTTGCGTATAAATTTTTTTAAGTTTTGCTTCCTTGCTTTTTCCGTAAACGTAGATCGTATCGTGGTTTCTAGGGAACTGCCCGCTTATGGCCTTTGCTCCCCGGCCTCCGTAGTTCCAGATAATTTCATTTAAAAAATTTTCCTCACCAAAGACCTCATCAAGGAGAATTTGTATTCTAGAGCTTGCGTGCCAATCAGAGTGAAGAAAAATAGTGCCGTCACTCTTTAGGAGTTCTTTCATTAGGATAAGCCTTGAGTAGAGCATATCAAGGTACTCGGAGGTGCTCCATTTGTCGTGGTATGCACGGCGACGAATCTTTAGGTTTTTTTCTTTTATACGAACTGAGTGCGAGTAATAGGCCTGCGATAGGAAGGGAGGGTCAATGTAGATAAGTTTTACCTGCTCACGCAGTCCTGAGTTTAGGAGTAACTGTATGACCTCTAGGTTATCGCCTTTGATGATGCGGTTTTTAAAGTTTTTTTGATTTTTTGTTGTGTTTGGGTAAAATTTATTCTGTAGGTTGTTTGCAAGTACAACCTCTTTTTTGTTAAAAGAGGCCTCTGAAGGAGAGGTGTCATTACTTAAGACTTTATCCTTTGAACTCCAGTTAAGAACGACATTGCCATCTGATTTTTTTTTCTTTGCCATAAGTTTTGCTCTAGTTAGGTCTCATGTCCTTTATCTTTATCTTTAAGGTCTTGATTTTTTTTCTAAGTGTATTCCTATTTATGCCAAGAACCTTGGCCGTATTTACCTGATTAAACCCAGTTTTCCTTAGGACAAGTTTTATCAGAGGTCGTTCCATAAAAGGCATTATAAAATCATAGAGGTCGCCGTTTTCATCAGTGGAGGTTTTCTCAACAAAAGGCTCAAGTCGTCTCTTAATCATATCCTCAATAGAATCACTGCCTTCCTTCTTCTTTGGAAGAGCTAGGTCATCGGGGGTAAGTATCATACTCGGTGAGAGTAGGACCGCTCTTCGTAGCACATTGCCAAGTTCGCGGACATTGCCAGGCCAAGGGAAAAAAGTAATCTCTCTCTCTGCTTGCTTTGAAAGTTGCCTCGGCTCTGTCTTCATCTCTGCAGAGAATAGGGCCAAGAGATACTCGGCAATGAGGACGATGTCGCTCTTTCTCTCACGAAGCGGGGGAATATTTATTGTGATGACATTTATTCTGAAGAAAAGATCTTCTCTGAATTTTTTTTCTTTTATCTTTTCTTTTAGGTCTTGATTTGTGGCACTAATTAGTCGGATATCAACCTTAATTGGTTTGCTCCCACCGACCTTATAGAACTCACCTTCTTGAATAGCCCTGAGGAGTTTTGCTTGAAGTTTTTGCTCCATATCCCCAATTTCATCTAAGAAAAGAGTGCCAGTATCGGCAAGCTCAAATTTACCTTTTCTCTCACTCGTTGCACCAGTAAAAGCTCCTTTGACGTGACCAAAGAGTTCGCTCTCCATAAGTTCAGAGGGGATAGCCGCAGAGTTTACGGCAATAAAAGGTCTCTCTGCTCTTGGGCTATTTGTGTGGATGAGCTTGGCAAGGAGTTCCTTCCCTGTACCACTCTCACCTGTTAGCAAGACAGGTACGTTCTTGGGTGCAACCCGGCCGATATCTTTAAAGAGTCTCCCAATGATGCGGCTCTTTCCAATAAAGACACTTTCTTGCAGGAGGTGTTCTTTTAGTTGTTTTTTTAATGAAGAAACCTCTTTTTTTAGTGCTGCATTCTCCAAGGCCTTATCAATTGCAATCTCCACCTCAGTCATATCAAAGGGTTTGATAAGATAATCAAATGCACCACTCTTCATGGCAGTTAGGGTGTTATCCATCGTTGCTTCGGCCGTCATTATTATGACCGGAGCCTCGGTATGAACTTTCTTGAGTATGGTCAGGCCGTCTTGCTCTGGCATATTAATGTCAAGCATAGCCATGGTGAGGTCTTTTTTTGCAAGCTCTCTAGCCGCAGTCCTCCCTTCAGAGGCTTTTATCACTGTAAAGCCTTTTTCAGTAAATAGTTTTTCCAGAACCCAGACAATGCTCTCGTCGTCGTCGGCAATGAGTACTTTTTTTTCCATGTATTTTCCTCTCAAAAATAAAAATTAATGGTCAAGTCCTAAGTGGCAAGTAAACACGTATATTTGTGCCAAGGTCAGGCTCTGATTCTACTTTGATAAAACCGCCGTGTCTTTTTATAATCTCAAAGGTGATTGTCATCCCAAGTCCGCTACCTTGGGCTTTTGTTGTGAAGAACGGGGTAAATATTTTTTCTATATTTTTCTTTGGTATCCCATCTCCTGTATCACTGACCTCAACAACTACGAACTTTGCCTCAGGGGAGTCTTCAAGAGAGAGGTGAAAGTCCGTTACAATGCGAGTGGAGAGGGTTATTGTTTTTTCTTTGGACTCTTGTTTATTAATTATTACGGCTTCGTAAGCGTTCTTGATGAGATTTAAAAATACTTGTTTTAAACGATCATAGTCGCCGTTAATCTCTGGCAGGCTTGGGTCATACTCCTTCTTTACCTTCGAGCCGTGGTCTTTGTTAAGGGTAAGAAGGGTTGTTGCCTCGTCAAGGATTCGGTGAATATTTATGCTCTCCTTCTTAAGTAGTCTTGGTTGAGTAAAATCAAGTATTTCACTGACAATTAGGTTTAATCTATCGGCCTCTTTTATGATTACGTTTGTATAGTCTTTAAGGGAAACCTCACTTAGTTTTCTCTCAAGAAGTTGAGCAGAACCCTTTATACCTCCAAGTGGGTTTTTTATCTCGTGGGCTAACTTTGCCGCAAAAGAACCAATTAGTGCAAGCCTTTCTTTTCTAAGTGTCTCAACCTCAAGGGAGCGTATTCCAGAGAGATCTTTTATAAGTGCCACGGCACCGCACGGTTCTCCTTTTTCATCAAAGACGCGACTCGTTGTTATCCCAACAGGGAGCGGCTCTGAGAGTCGCCTTGAGAGGGTCTCTTCGTACTCGTCATAGCAGACCCCTTGGGAGGAGGTCTGCTTTAACATCTCATGGAGCCAGAGGTCTCTTTTAAATATCTCTTTAAGGTCTCTACCAATGGTCTTTAATTGTGAGACCTCGACTAATCTCTCGGCTGTTTGGTTGAAGACGATAATCTTCATTGAGGAATCGACGCATATTAGGCCGTCTCCCAGATTATCCAAGATGTTTTCAAGGGTTGGTTTATTTTTTGAACCTGCCATTTGCTTGCCTAAATAATAGGCATAATAGCAGGGGTAGGGAAAAAAAGCAATCGCAGGAAAATTTAATCTTTTGAGTTACTAGAGTAGTGCCTGTAAAAGAGGCAACACTCTAATAGGTTAGGGTTTAGATTTCTTCTTCTTCCCGTTATTTTTTTTGGGGGTATTATTATTTTTACCTTCCTCTGTTTTGGGTTTTATCCAGCGTCCTGTGTAGATAAAGAGGGCGACAGAGCCAATAAAGAGGCAGATATTAATAATGTCTTCAGTTGATTGGGAGATATCCATTTGTATTTATCCTTTGTTCTTATTTAAAAAGAGTTTTTTGATATTTGCAGTATATGGGGCCTTTAAGACGCCGTCTTCTGTGATGATAGCTGTAACAAGCTTGGCTGGGGTTACGTCAAAGGCTGGGTTAATTACCTTTACTTTATTTGGGGCGATGTGTTTGCCAAGTACGCTCGTAACTTCTTTTGGTGAACGCTCTTCAATAGGGATATCTTTTCCGTGCTTTATTTTTTCATCAATTGTAGAGGTCGGTGCGGCAACATAAAAAGGAATATTGTGTGCCTTTGCAAGGACAGCCACAGAGTAAGTTCCAATCTTATTTGCAACGTCTCCGTTTGCGGCAACCCTGTCTGTGCCAACTACTACGGCATCAATAAGACCTTGTTGCATAGCGTACCCAGCCATATTATCAGTTATGAGGGTAACGTCGATATTATCCTCCATTAGCTCCCACGCAGTGAGCCTTGCTCCCTGAAGTATTGGTCTTGTCTCATCAGCAAAGACCTTTATATTTTTCTTTGCCTCAACAGCGGCTCTTATTACACCAAGGGCAGTGCCATATCCAGCTGTTGCAAGGGCACCGGCATTACAGTGGGTAAGGATAGTTGAGTTGTTTTTTATGAGTTTTGCGCCGTTTTTCCCCATACGTTTGTTTATCTCTACGTCCTCACGGCAAAGTGACTTTGCCTCGGCTATGAGTATTTTTGTAATCTGTTGGATGGTTTTTTGGTCATTTAAAGCTTTCTCAAAGACGGAGGTCATCTTCTCGATTGCCCAGAATAAATTCACCGCAGTTGGTCTGGTGCGTGCAAGTCGCGTTGTTATTTTCTTAAAGCCTCGTTTAAGTTCTGTGATATTTTTTGCCTTTAATCTGCTCACTCCAAGAGCAACTCCCATGGCTGCGGCAACACCTATGGCAGGGGCACCTCGCACAAGCAGGTCTTCTATGGCCTTTGCAACGTCATTATAGTTGATGAATTTTCTGTAGATTACTTTATTTGGAAGAAGCGTTTGATCAAGCATCACGACTTTATTATCTTTCCACTCAATTGTTTTAAACATTATAATCCTCGTGTTGTTTTATTTTGAAGGTGTGCTTCTTTTAGATTTAGTCTTTGTCCAGGGCGTAGTGGGGCTGTTTTTTTAAGCTTATTTAACTTGATAAGTTTATTTAAGCTAATGCCGTACTTGATGGAGATATCCCAAAGTGTATCTCCTTTTTTTACGACGTAATCCCCAGAAGAGACTTTAACGCTAGCGTATCTCTTGCCCTTCTTAGATTTGTTCTTATAGTTTCCAGCCCTAACTGGGACAACAATTGTTTTCCCAGCCCTAATCACCCGTGAGCGTTTAAGGTTATTTAGGTACATAATCTGATTAATCGGCGTATTGTAGCGTCTTGATATCGACCAAAGAGATTCCCCTCGCTTCACCTTATGTCTTTGAAAACGAAGCCTGTCTTTTTTTGGAATGTCTTTAATGTTTTCTGTGTATTTAATTGCTGAACCAAGGGGAACCTTGAGTTCATACTTTGGTGCGTTGGGTGGGGTAAACCAGCGTTTTAGCTCTGGGTTAAGTTTTCTAATCTCTTTTAGGGTAACCCCAGAGGCCTTTGCAATAACACGCAGATCTGTTGCTTGAGTGATTATGACGGTCTCATGCTTGACTGGGTCTTGGTAATTGAGCTTATCAAAACCGTATTTTTCTGGATCTTTTGCAATGAGCATTGCGGCTAAGTACTTTGGGACGTAGTCTCGGGTCTCTCTTTTTAGAGCCCTTCTGTGATTAGATAACCCCCAGTAGTCATCAATATTATAGCGTTTCATGGCACGTGCAATGCGTCCCTCTCCAGCATT
>JAGLUZ010000021.1 GCA_023134165.1 Deltaproteobacteria bacterium
CACATCTCTTTTATATCTTCTTCTGTGTGTGGCAAATAGGGGGCATTTAGTTTATCCATTAAATTAACTGCCCTCCGAGCTTTGATAATCTACTCTCAAGATTAATTTTCTTCTTCTACGAATTTTTTATACTCATCTACGCTTAGTAAATCGCCGAGTTCGGAAGAATCACTTAGCTCTATCTTGAGCATCCATGCCTCGCCGTAGGGCTCGTCATTTATTACCTCTGGGCTATCAACGATTGCCTCATTTACCTCTAACACAGTCCCGCTTACAGGGGCGTAAAGATCTGAGACGGCCTTTACTGATTCAACAACACCGTAGGTCTCTTCACGGGTAACAGTTGAACCTTCCTCTGGTAGTTCAACGTAGACTACATCACCAAGTGAGTCCTGAGCATAATCAGTGATACCTATTACCACGGCTCCGTCCTCTTCTCTAACCCATTCATGCTCTTTTGTATACTTAACGTTATCTGGAAACTCCATTATTTTTCTCTCCCTTTTTTTCTACTTTAATTTTTTTTTACTTTACTTCAAAATCTTCAAAACTTAAGAGACCTAAATCTCTTTGATTTTAAATCTGATTAACCTCTCTAACTCGCCTTGGGTTTTTTATAGAAAGGCCTCTTTACTAAGACCACCCGCCTTGTCTTTCCCCTTATCTCTACAGAGATTTTTCGCTCTTTATCTTTATCTGGGGACTTACTACTTGCTCGGTCATTATCTATATAGCCAAGTGCTATTGCTCGCTCCAGAGTCGGGGAAAAAGTCCCGCTCGTTACCTTGCCTATGACCTTACCATCCTCTAAAATATTAGCCCCTGCTCGTGCTATACCTGAATCTATTAACTCTATAGCAATGAGTCTTTTCTTAACCCCTTCCCTAAGTTCCTTTTCAAGGGCAGATTTGCCAAAAAAATCACCTTTTTTAAAGGAAACAAATTTTTTAAGGCTTGCCTCAAGTGGTGAGGTTTCTTCATCTAGCTCTTGACCATAAAGAGGAAAACCCATCTCTTGGCGAAGCGTATCCCTTGCACCGAGGCCTGCGGGCAAGATACCAAACTCCTTGCCACTTGCCATTATCATCTCCCAGACCCCTTTAGCTGAATCATTTGGAAGGTATAATTCAAAACCGTCCTCACCCGTGTACCCAGTCCTTGAGATTATTACCTCAACCCCATCAAGCGTAGTGCTAGTAAAACTATAGTACTTTAATTCAGATAAATCGGCCTTGCATATCTTTTGCAGTATCCTCTCTGAGAGAGGGCCTTGTAGGGCGATAAGAGCAAGTTCAGAGCTCTTGTCAGTTACAACCAGGTTTTTTAAGTCCTTTAGTTTTTCTCTAAACCAAAGAAAGACCTTGTCTTTGCTAGAGCCGTTAACGCAGAAAAAATAGCTCTCTTTATTTATTCGGTATAAGACTGTGTCATCAATAACCCCGCCAGATTCATTACAGATTAAGGTGTACTGACACTTGCCGTCCTTTAATTTTGATGCGTCATTGGTCGTTACCAGCTGGGTTGCCTGAAGGGCTAAATCACCCTCAAGTGAGATTACCCCCATGTGACTTACGTCAAATAACCCAGCACGTTCTCTAACAGCCCTGTGCTCTGCTTTAAGCTCGGTGTAACGAGCTGGCAACTCAAAGCCCGCAAAGCCAGTGAATCTAGCACCACTTGCCTTGTGTACCTCAAAGAGAGAGGTCTTCCTTAGTTTTTTACTTGCACTCATATCTTTTCTTTACTTCCGCAGTCGGGATACGCACACTTTGACCTTTGCTCTCTTCTATTAAATAAAACAAAACCGAGGTAACCCATCCGATTAGAAATCCAGAAAAAAGAAAGTGCGACCTCTCAATATTAGCAAATGGAAAAAGAATGTCAAAGATTTTTTTATATCTTTATTGATTTACCCAAAAAAACCCTTAAAAAACAAGAATAAAAATTTGTTTGCCTGCCTTTTATTGACAATTTAAGAGCCTCGGTCTATTATATAATATTGGAGGAAAGTAATGGACAAAGCTATAAGAGACATCTTTGAAGTAAACCTAGGGGTTAGAAAAAACGAGCGAGTGCTTGTCTTTACCGATACCATAAGAGACGATGAGGTCCTTAGTGAAGAGGAAAGGGCAGGCCGCTTGGCCTTAAAAGAGATTGCAAAGAAGGTTACAAAGATTGGGCGTGAGTTCTGTAAGGTCACTTATATGGATTACCCAGCCCTCGGCACTCACGGCATGGAGCCGCCCCTTGATATTTGGAAAAGTGCCTTTGCTGGGCTAATCACTTACCGCATGATGGAGATTGGAATTATTGATAACATCATCGCAAAGAAAGCCTCAGAAAAAACAATTAGTGTGGCTGAGGAGATAATTAGGGAATCAAAGGCTGACAAAATTCCCCACGGCACTGACTGCGTAATAGCACTCTCTCATTTTTCTACAACACACACTCGCTTTAGAGCCCTCCTAACTGACGTACTAGGTGTACGCTACGCCTCAATGCCACGCTTTGAGGAAGAGATGCTAGGCGGCGTTATGACAGCTGATTGGAATGAGATTGCTGAGAGAACAGAAAAACTTGTAAAAAAGCTTGAAGGTTCAGACTCTGTTCGCATTACTACCCCAAGTGGCACTGATATTACCTTTTCAATTAAGGGACGAGGCCTTAAGGCAGATACAGGCATTCTAACAGAGCGTGGCTCTTGCAGTAACCTCCCAGCAGGTGAGGCCTTTCTTGCCCCGCTTGAGGGTACGGCCGAGGGAACGCTGAAGATACACTGGGCACCTTCAAGAAAACTAAGTAGCCCGATTACGCTAAAAGTAGAGAAAGGAATGGTAGTAGATGTTACAGGTGAGGACGAGTATGTTCAGACCATCAAGGACGCTATAAAGAAAAATCCGCTTGCCGCTAATATTGCCGAGCTTGGTATTGGCACAAATGACAAAGCCACAAGGGCTGATAATATCTTAGAGAGTGAGAAGATACTTGGAACAATACACATTGCCCTTGGTGATAACTCAACCTTTGGCGGTACAGTAAGTGTCCCCTTTCACCAGGACTTTGTATTTTTTGAGCCAACACTTATAGTAGAAAAAAACGGAACATCTCTGACTATACTCAAAGACGGAGAACTTAAAATATAAGAAAGCATGAAGGAGAGTTAAAAAAATGACTATACAAAAAGATAATGCTGGTTCAGTCACACTTGTTCTCTTCAGTGGTGAGCTTGATAAAGCCATGGCCGCATTTATTATCGCAACAAGTGCGGCCTCAATGGGGATGAAGGTAAATATCTTCTTTACATTTTGGGGGCTAAATATCCTAAAAAAAGACAAAGCTCGTTTTGCTGGATTTAATATCATGCAAAGAATGATGAACTTTATGAACTTTGGTACGGCCAGAAAACTTGCCATGACAAAGATGAATATGGCTGGAGCAGGGCCTGCGATGTTAAAGATGATGATGGGACAGAAAAAAGTTCCAACTCTTCCTGCATTCATTAAGATGGCGCACGAGATGGGCGTTAAATTTTATCCCTGCGAGATGAGCATGAAGGTAATGGGACTCACAAAAGAGGACTTCATTGATGAATGCTCTGAGGTAATCGGGGCTGTCTCCTACCTAAGTGAGGCAAAGGACAGTAATGTAAATCTCTTTATTTAAAAGAGAGGAATTAAGGAGAGAATCACATGAGTGAATTAAGTGCCACAAAAGAGCTAGATGCAAAAGGGCTTGTATGCCCAATGCCTTCAGTTAAGACAGCCCTTGCCTTGGAGGGGATGAAGACCGGAGAGGTATTAAAGGTCATCACTGATGACCCTGTATCAAAGCGAGATTTGCCGCTCTGGGCAAAGAGTACTGGCAACGAAGTTGTAGGCATAGAAGAGGACGGAACATTAATAAATATCTACCTAAAAAAAATAGAGTAATTTTAATTTGCCTTAAAAGAACTTGATTAACAAATAATCTCTCTTCTAAGATGGGGGAGTTGTTTCTTACGCAGAATATACACTACGATCTTGGTTGCCACCTTAAAGGTTTTTTACCACTCTACTCAGACGTAATCAAAGCAAGACCCAACCCTTAAAAAAAATAGTTTTTTGCAAACAAAGCTGAGCTATGAGCTAAAAAAATTTAAATCCCTTCAACCTTAAATTCGTCAATATCTAGCCAAAGCCCAACAATCTCCTTTGGCACGCCTCGCTCATCTCTAACAAGACGAAGCCTATCATAGACCCAGTGATAACTCCCGTCCATATGCCTAAAGCGGTACTCCTGAGTATGACACCCTGCATTAAAGATATTTGCAAAGTTCTTTAAAACTATTCTTCTCTCTTCTGGGTGGAGGTGCTTACTCCACCACTCTGAGTCCCCAAGTACTTCTTCTTCTTTAAAGCCCCAGATGCCATAAAAATTAGCGGAGATAAATACTGGAACAAATTTATCACCCTCAATTGCACAGGCATAAACCACTGGCTGTTTAACTGTTTTTAACTCAACTACTCTTTCGTAACCCTTCTCACTTTCCACTAAGTACCTTCTTTCACTGGTTTTTTTATTTTTTTGGAATCATACAAACTCCAACTCTAATGAATCAAGGTGCAAAGCAAGTGCGTCCTTTGTAGCCTTTATTTTTACGGCGTCTCGCTCCACGGCCGAGGCCTCTATCTCTCCACCTAGTTTGCTTATCTCCTCAAAGCCGTAGGCCGCACCCGTACCCCTCATATTATGCCCTTTAATACTTAGAGCCAAAAAGTCCTCCTCCAAAAGCGCCTTATCAATAGCCAATATATCCTCACGTATAATCTCCAAATATCTTGGTATTAATCTCTC